>NZ_JAUCRB010000009.1 GCF_030373985.1 Wolbachia pipientis | reverse complement strand
AGGAACCCACTACATTTTTTTATGGTAATATGCCACGAGGACTTAATATTAATAATTCCAGTGGAAGTAGTCCACAGAAAGAAAGCCATGTAGACAAAGTTATAAAAGGGCGGAGCAATACTAAAGAAAAAGGTTGCTTAATATCTTAACTGACCCTCTTATAGTACCTGCCCACTTTTTAGGTATATACAACTAAAGCAATTGAGGTTACAGAGCAAAGTGGTAGAAGATCAGAAAAGTGGGCTAAATGCGGCTTAACACTTCACAAAGTTAGTTACAATCTTTATAAAACCTTTTCAACTGCTCACTCCATAACAGTGGTATTTTGGTGGGAGTGTTCAATAAACTGTGTCAAACCACATTTTTAGCTCAACTCAATTTTCAATCTGTTGGGAAAGAAAATGTCAAGCTGAGAGATAGTTAATGCCCAATCATGTGTAGGCATGTCCATTTCTCCTCTACCTTCTTTATGGCACAATATACCAGCTTGTACAAGGCATTTATGCTGGCTTTGGTTTTGCTGATTTGCCTATGTAGCCCCTCTATGGGATTGGTAGTGTAAATCAGCCTCCTGACTGGGTCAGAATACTTAAAATAACCAGATAAATTTTCCCAATTGTTTTGCCAAACCATGGTATACTTTATGCCCCATTTTTCTTCCAATTCTAACAGATAATTTTCGGCTATTTCCTTACTAGAAGCCTGATATATCTTCTTTAGATCAATCAAAAGGCTCTTTGCATCTTTGCTAGATACATACTTCAATGAGTTGCGTATTTGATGCACTATACATAACTGCACTTCTGTATTAGGAAATACACTATTTATAGCTGTAGGAAAGCTTTTTAACACAGGCAATTAAAATATCTTCTACTCCTCTCTCTTTGAGATCGTTTAGTACTCCCAACCAAAAGTTAGCTCCTTCACTTTCAGCTAAATAGAAGCCTAATACGTCTTTTTTGCCTTCCTAATCTATACCTAATATGTTGTACATACATTTGCTTACGCAACGCCCTTCTTCTTTGACTTTAAAGAACATTCCATCCATGAAAACTATTGGATATATGGATTGTAATGGACGGCTGCGCCATTCGTTGATTACAGGCAGCAACTTATCGGTAATATTTGATATTTCAGCTGCTGACATTTTGTTGTCATAAATTTCTTCAACATGCAATGCTATAGCCCATACCGCTGGCAAACATGCTCAAGACTTTTGTTTCAAGTTCAGGGTGTAAGCTTGTTTGCCTTTTCTTGACTATTTGTGGTTCAAAGCTTCCTTCCCGGTCTCTTGGTGTTAGCAACTCAAACGACCCAGAACTTGTGCGTAAAGTTTTCGAACTTTTGCCATTTCTTCTATTGTTTTCTTCATCCTCATTATTTGATAGATGGTTTTCTATTTCACCTTCTAAACTTGCCTCCAACAACCTTTTTATCAATGGTGTTAATGCTCCATCTCTTCCCGTCAAAGGTTTACCTTCCCTCATCGACAATAGTATGTTCGATTCTAATTCTTGATAGTCCACTAACCCAACATATTTGCTTTTGTTTGTTATTTTTTCGTTCATATGTCAACTCCATATTTTTATATATAAATTTTATCATATTTTTTGGTTTGGCACAGTTTATTGAACACCCCCTGATTGCCTGCAGTAGTGTGACTAGACCTATTGCATAACTCGATTTCTGATGGCAATTTTGTCGTCAATATGCTCCTCAAATACATTAGACCTCTTGCAAAACTACACTGAGAATTGTAATATGCTCAAGGTAGTATAAAAAAGCGGAGGAGTATGAGATTAGAAAAAATAAGTCAATTGAGCGACGAGGAGTTTCGCCGATTGACAGGG
>NZ_JAUCRB010000008.1 GCF_030373985.1 Wolbachia pipientis | reverse complement strand
GAAAACGTTTTGGGTTAAGGTTCAATCTCATAGCTGGAATTTACAACTGGGAGTTGCAAAAATGAGTTACGCAAGAGGTCTATAGTTGGTATTGGGTGAAACACTCGAACTAACCTTTGCGCCTAAGCTTTCAACTTTTGCTTAAGCCTCTTTCCTCTTCATAGTCAAAAGAGTTCCTGTGAAAACTAAGATCTTACCGCTAAAGATGGAGTTGGTAGCAGTAGGAGTACTCACTGGAAGAATCGTTAAGTGAGAGGCAAGATCACTTATCATTTTGATGTTTTCTTATTCGGAAAAGTGCCATATTAAGGAAGCAGTAATCATATCTCCTATACCATTGATTTTAATTAACCTAGAAAATGCTTCAGGTGGGTGAACAATCATACCGTCACTCCGCGTATAGGAAGCACATGCTCTAGCACGTCTTAATGCTGGCAATTGAGTCATAGCTAAGTACCAGTTCTCATATGACTTGTAATGCTGTGCAAGTAGCTTTGCCATACAAGGTCCAATATATTCGATTCCCAAGGAACATATGAATCTGTCCAGGGTCATAACTCTTTTGCTATTGATAGAGTCTAGTAAATTAGCTATTGATTGCTTACCCCATCCGTGATGTTCTTCTAGATTGAACTTACTTAATTTCTCCTCCAGAGTAAAAATATCTGAAATCTCTTTTATCAGGCCGAGGTCAGAGAAGAACTCGATTTTCTTACTGTTAAATCCAGTGATGTTAAAACATGAAGCAAAATGTCTTACCTTTTCTATCATCTGCACTTTACAAACATTTTCACCGGAACACCTTACTTCAGCTCTCCTTTCTTCTACTCCACTACCACATTCGGGGCAAGCTTCTGGAAATTCATATTCAGGTGCATCTGGAGAGCGAGCACTTTTATCTACTTTTACTATCTTAGGTATAACATCTCCTGCTCGCTTCACTACTACGATATCTCCCTCACGTATGTCCTTGCGCTTAATTTCATCCTGATTATATAAGTTTACTCTACAAATCAGTACACCACCTATATTGATTGGTTCTAATTCAGCAACTGGTGTAAGAATTCCTGATCGACTTACTTGAACGATTATTTTTTTGAGTTTGGTCTTTCCCAAAGCCGCAGGAAACTTATGTGCTAATCCCCAACGTGGTGCCTTGTTAGTGTCTCCTAACCTACCTTGCAACTTCAAATCATTAACCTTGTAGACGATTCCATCGATGTCATACCCCAAACTGTAACGTTCGTCACATACTTTGTTATAGAACTCCAGTATTTCATCTATGTTATTTGCTAAAAATTTATATTCGTTAACACAGAAGCCTAGTTCTCTTAGCCTATTTAATACTTCAAATTGAGTATTTTCTGTTCCACCAACTAAAGAGTAGGCAAAGTACTTTAATGGTCTACTAGCAGTAACTTCAGGATTTAGTTGCCTTAGCGAGCCAGCAGCTGCATTGCGTGGATTGGCAAACTGATTATTTTCATTTAGCTTCAAAAAGTCATCATTTCTTATGTAAACCTCACCTCTAACTTCTACTCTACCCTTTACACCGGAGAGCACTTTGGGAAAGTCCTTGATAGTTGAAATATTTTTCGTAATGTTTTCACCATAGTAACCATCTCCACGAGTTGAAGCCTTAACTAGTATTCCATCTTCATAAACTGCGGAAAAAGATAGCCCATCTATTTTCAGTTCACAAGCGATTTCTAGTTCATCAGTACTCAGAAGCTTTTTTACTCTAAATAAGAATTTTCCTACATCTTCTTTGCTATAAGAGTTATTTAATGAAAGCATAGGATAAAGGTGTTTTACCTTACCAAACCTTTCATCAGGCTCAGCACCTACAATTCGTATATTAGCTTTTTTTACCAGTTCATCATATTCTGCATCACTAATCTCAGGCTTGTTTTGCTGATAATATAATTCATTGTGACATTTTATTTCTTCCTGTAATTCTAAATTTGTTATGCTCATACCTTACCTCCTGTTAATATTCAATAATTCCATGATGTCTTTCTGACGTTCAACCAGTACCATTTCCAGCACAGTGTATTCTTTATTTTCTGAATTGTATCCTATTTCGGTATCTGCTCCACTTTGTAGCAGTAATTCCATCATCTCTTTATTACGATTCGCAATAGCAATGTGCAGAGGTGTACAACCGTATTTAGTTGCCAAATTTATATCTGCCCCATTCTGTAATAAAACTGTTGTCGTCCATTCACAGTTATTTGAAACAGCAATATGTAAAGGAGCGTCACCTTCTTTATTTCTAATATTGAGCATAGCGCCTTTTTGGAGTATTGATCTTAATGTCACATGGTCACTACGTCTAGTTATAATGTGTGCTACTGTGTCTCCATGATTATTACAGAGATTAACATTTGCGCCATTAGACATAAGGGTCTCAAATATATCCGCATGATCGTATTTAACAGCAAGATGTAGAGCAGTATTACCCTTTCTATCTTTAGCATTGGGGTCAATGTTGTAACATATCAAAAACTTTAGAACTTTACCAAGGTTCCATTTAGCTGAAAAGCGTAGAACTGCAGCACCAATGCAAGAGTTAATAATGCCACTAGTAAGATAAAAAAGTAACAATGTAAAAATATTAGGGTTTCTAGCCTTGTCAATTTTGTTAGCGATCTTTTTTAGCTCCCTTTCAACATTTTGTTCGGTAGAAGTCATGTCCTATCCTCCTTGATTGAATTTTATTTCTATAACTCCCCCACAAGAACCGTGCTTGCGGCTTTCCCGCACACGGCTCCACAATATTAGCGTTCACGATATACCTCCTAATGTATATAAGGAAAAACATATTTTTGGTTCTGGTAGTGGATTGACTTGTGTATAATGCACAAATTGCTCCCAATTCATGCTCTTTTTCTGGCTACGTCGGTTTATCCACCTAAACGTTAGTTTCTTTACTGCCCAATTAAACTTGCTGAGCCACCGATAATTTCCACTAACTCCGAAGTAGTTATAGTGTCCTCTTAGTTTAGCTTTGAGTACCTGCCACCAGTCTTTGAGACAAATTTGATTACGAATTGTTTTTAACCATTCTTTTATTTCTTTGAGTTTTCTAGCTAGGTTTATTTTTGAGGTTTTATGCCCAATCACTAGCCTGCCATTACGACTCTTTACACTATAGTGCGTGAATCCTAGAAAATCAAAACTTTCCGTTTTCTTCTTTTCTCTTTTTGCCTGTTGCCACCCCTTCTTTCCAAACTTTACTATTCTTGTTTTGCTTTCAGCTATTTCCAAACCGAATTTTCCTAACCTTTGTTCCAGTGACTCCAAAAACTCCTTAGCATCTTCCTCACTTTCACAGCACACCAGAAGATCATCTGCATACCTGATCAGCTCCATATATCCCCTAGATTTTGGTTTTACTTTCTTTTCAAACCATAAGTCCAGCACATAGTGTAAGTATATATTTGCTAATACAGGGCTTACTATTCCTCCCTGAGGTGTGCCTTGTTCGGTTGCTTCATAATGTCCAGCTTCTATAACTCCTGCCTTTAGAAATCGCTTTATTAACCACAATAAATTTGGGTCTATTATTCGTTCTCTTAAGCATTTCATTAGCCATTTATGCTGAATATTATCGTAGAACTTTTTGATATCCACTTCTACAATGTAGTTTGTTGATTTGTACATAACTGCTCGATTTAGTGCTTTGACCGCTTGGTGACAGCTTCTGCAAGGTCGAAATCCATATGAGTTGTCCAGAAAATTTGCTTCATAAATATTTTCCAATATCTTCTTAAGCATTATCTGTACCACCTTATCTTCTGTAAATGGTATTCCGAGCCCGCGACTTTCCTTGCTTCCAGCCTTGGGTATATATACCCTCCTTACTGGTTGCGGTTGATATTGCTTCCTCTTCATTCTATCTACTAGCGCTTTAAGTCTCTCCTCTAGATTTTTCCCATATGCTTCCACTGTTACTTGATCTATACCACAAGCCTTGTTACGTCTTAGTTCCTTATAACACTCCGCAAGATTCTTTGCATTGATCAGATGTACCAGCGATGTAAATTTTAACCGCTCATCTTGCTTCGCTCTTACCGCTATCTGATTTAGTTTCTTTTGCATCATATTCCTACCTCTGTTGTGTTGGGATAACATTCCCTAAACCAGTTGCTATATTGCTGACCGCTTCCCCTTGTATGTGGCTTTCCCACACTCTGAGTACTATCAGTCAGTCCGACTTCCTTTGTATCTTTCGCCAGTTCTCGCCTTTGTTGACTTGTTCCAGCGTACCTTAATAGGAACACAAAGGATCTCCCAAGTTCATTCAGAATCCATCTCAATACATGACACGGCCTCAGATCCCGATAGAGTGAGTGATAACTTGCCTTTTCGTTACCCTTCATGCTGTCTTCCATCACATGAAAAATGTCGACCTCTATGATGTCAGGGATTTCGGGACTCATTACCTTCACTTTCGTTGCACCCTGCACTGTCCATTCCATTAGCTTTACTACGCTCGTTACCTTACGCAGCAGACCTCTTGCAAAACCTATTTATGATGAGAAGTTTTTAGGAAGAGAGCAGAATACTCGAATGTATTTGAGGAGCATAGGCAAACTTTGACGACAAAATTGCCATCAGAAATCGAGTTATGCAAGAGGTCTAGCATAATGGTCTGTTCTATGCTGTTGGCTAGACTTTGCCTAGGTTGGATTTTCACCAACTTTATTCTAAACGCTTCTCTTTGCGCACTCATAAAACCTCCGTAAACACTAGATATATTGATAATGATTTCCATAAGATTGCGCAAAGTTTTAATAAGATAATTTATAAAAATTGAATAAGACTTTTTTTTGTTCAATTAATGAACTGGATAAGATTTCTCTA
>NZ_JAUCRB010000007.1 GCF_030373985.1 Wolbachia pipientis | reverse complement strand
TCTGCTCAGGTTGGGAAGTTATAATAGCTTCACTATCATGAGAAGGGGACTGGTAAGACTTGTCAAGGAATGTTTTAGCTCTATTTTTATGCCAGTGTTAGCTACTTGAATGACGCTATTGATTGACTTCTAGCTACTGCCACTTAAGACCTCTATTCGCACCTAAAAAAGGTGCGAAGCAGGAGGCTATTATGCCTAACTGCCACATGTTATTCAACTAATAAGAGATTTGCAAATGTTTTTTTTAGCTATGGAAGAAAATTCATCTGCGTAAGAATTTTTCATAGCATTCAGTGTATCATAATCTGTAAAGTCCAGTTTTATTGGTGTGATAGTAATAAACCCTTCTTTAATTTTGCCTACGCTACCGCTGCCTGAGTGTTCTCGGGACCAATTTAAACTTAAAGAGCCATCTAAATTTTCAGTAAAGGTTAAATCTCCATCAATGCTATATTTGCCCTGCTCAGCAAATTCTACTCCTTTTACTTCTTCTGCGGCAGGGAAATTTACACTCATTGCTGCATTTTTGGGCCAACTAACTTCAACTAGCTTGGCAATAACCTGTGGTGCAAAAACCTTAGTGTTGTACCAGTTTATTCCGTTATGATATACCTGGCTTAACGCAATAGAAGGTATAGATCTTGCAGCACCTTCCATTACAGCACCAATTGTTCCTGAATAACAAACATCGTCCCCAACGTTTGATCCAATATTTACTCCAGATAATATTAAGTTTGGCTTTTTATCCATAACTTTATTTAACGCAATAATGATACAGTCTGCAGGGGTACCAGACACGCTAAACTCCTTTTTACCATGTTGATTTACTCTAATAGATTGCTTTATTGGGTAATCAAGAGATCTTGCTGCTCCACTCCTATCAGTATCTGGTGCTACTATCCATATTTCTGATGCAAAACTTTGTGCAACCTCTTTGAGTAATTTTATTCCTTCACTTTCAAAACCGTCATCATTTGTTATTAGTATTATCATGTGAAATTTTGTATAGTTCCAAAGCTATGATAAGTAATTTTGGTCAATGGTTGCAAATAAATCTGTTGCTCACAAATCATCACCTACTTTTAAATATCTGCGGCTTTTTTTGCTATTTCCTAATATTTTACCTCTACCATAAACTGAATCTAGGCAAATTCGTGACTTGACGATAAAATTGATATGGCATTATATTGATATAATTTATACATGACTGATTTAGAAAGGATAATGGAAAAACTTACTAAGTTGCGAAATCAAATCAGTTATCATGATGTCTTATATCACCAAAAAAATAAGCCGGAAATTACTGATGCTGAATATGATGAGCTGAAGCGAAAGGTAGTTGAAATAGAGGCACAACTTCCAGAAATTTACGCAACACAAGATAGCGTCGGTGCTGCACCTGATGAAAGATTTTCTAAGGCAAAACATCAAGAACCTATGCTTTCCCTTGAGAATGCTTATGATGAACAAGGTGTAGAGAGATTTTTGTCTAAAATAAAAAGGTTTTTAATTGAAAATGAAATAGAGATATTATGTGAGCCAAAAATTGATGGGTTATCGTTTTCTGCAATCTATGAGGATGGAAGATTTGTTAGAGCTGCAACTCGAGGTGACGGTTTTGTAGGAGAGGATGTCACTCACAATGTTGCAACAATAAAAGGCTTTCCTAAGTTTTTGCAAGGTGTGCAAGGTAATTTAGAAGTAAGAGGCGAGATATACCTAAGTAACAGCGATTTTTTTAAGCTAAACGAAAACAATGAGTTTGCTAACCCTCGAAATGCAGCTGCTGGCTCTCTGAAGCAGTTAGATGCGAACGTTACAGCAGGCAGGCCATTGAAGTATTTTACTTATTCTTTGATCGGTGGAGCGGAGAAAAGTCAAAGTGAAGTACTAAATAGGCTTGAGGCACTTGGTTTTTACGTGAATGAGCATCGGTCCTTAACGAGCAGTTTGTATGGAATGCTGAAGTTCTATAACGAGGTCAATGATTGCCGCCACAGCTTGGATTATGATATTGATGGGGTAGTCTATAAAGTAAATGATTTGGTGCTACAAAATCGTCTAGGAAGTACTCACAAAGCACCGCGCTCAGCACTTGCATACAAGTTTTCCCCAGTTTATGCAAAGACAAAGCTAAATAAGATATTTGTACAGGTGGGTAGAACAGGAGTTTTAACTCCAGTTGCAGATTTAGCGCCAGTCAATATTGGCGGAGTGCTAGTTGGTAGGGCAAGCCTGCATAACCAAGATGAAATAAAACGTAAGGACATAAGAGAAGGGGATATTGTAATAATTAAAAGGGCAGGTGACGTGATTCCTCAAATTGTTAGAGTAGACAAAGATTCTCGTCATGCAGATGTACCTAAATTTGTATTTCCTGAGGTGTGCCCTGAGTGTGGTGGTGAAGTGAAGATTGAAAGAGCGGCAGTAAGGTGCTCTGAGGAATTTACCTGCAAAGCTCAAATAGTAGGAAAACTAAAGCATTTTGCATCGAAAGATGCATTTGACATCGTTGGCCTTGGTGAAAAGCAGATAAAGTTTTTTTATGGTCTTGGTCTAGTAAAGCAGATCCCAGATATTTTTACCTTAGAGGAAAGATTGAATGAATTCAATCTGGCAGAACAACCG
The DNA here is from genome assembly GCF_030373985.1 of Wolbachia pipientis. Classification (GTDB taxonomy): domain Bacteria; phylum Pseudomonadota; class Alphaproteobacteria; order Rickettsiales; family Anaplasmataceae; genus Wolbachia; species Wolbachia pipientis_D. Next base: position 9,867 of record NZ_JAUCRB010000007.1, on the reverse strand, counting down.
GATTGGGGGGAGAAGTCAATAGCTAATCTATTAAATGCTATACAAAGTAGAAGGGTAATAAATCTGGATAGGTTTATATTTTCTTTAGGTATTAGATTTATTGGCCAAGTTGCAGCAAAATTGCTTGCAGATTATTATGTCTCTTATAATGAATGGTATAATTCGATGATTAGATTGTCATCAGATGGTACTAAGCTAATAGATATAGGTAATGTAGGGGAAAAAACTGCTAAATCTTTTGGTGATGAGCTATTAGGTATAGATGGCATAGGAAAAGAAGTGGCTAAATCCTTGGAATCATTTTTTTCTAAAAAACATAACATCAAAATGTTAAATGATCTTACTGCTTGTCTACACATTCTTCCTGCCAACTCCAATTCTAGCGGTTCTGTTTTAAATAATAAAATTATAGTGTTTACTGGTAAGCTACGTATTATGAGTAGAGAAGAGGCGAAAGTAAGAGCAAAAGCTCTAGGAGCAAAAATCAGCTCAAATCTTTCCGCTAAAACTGATTACCTAATTGCAGGAGAAGATCCAGGATCAAAATATAAAAAAGCAGCGGAATTAGGTGTAGAAATTTTAGATGAAGACCAGTGGCATAAGATGACAAATTTGGAAGTGTCAGAATAACCATGTGCATCAGGTTGAGAAGAAAATGACACCTGAAGGAAGAAAAGAAACCTTTAATAGGCTAATAAATCTGTAGGATTTAGTCTCTTTGTTAGCTTAATTAAAAAATCTTAAGGAGTTAATATGGTATTAATTATACTATGCTAAGACAGCCATAATAATGGTGAGAATATTATGCAATCTACTTCATTTGACAGAGTTGGAAAACACTAATGCATATATAACACGCTGAACTACCTTACCAACAAATAGAGATGTATAATGATCTAGAAAGTTATGAAATTGCTGACAAAGATATGATTTACCAAAATATTATGTGTTTTGGTGGCGTTTTTGGAGAAATTGTAGGTCTCGCTAAAGGTACAGTAAAGAAGTTAGCAAAAAATACAACAGATAACTTTGTCATACCTGTTTGCAGTTATGTTGCAAAAAAAGTCGTTATGTCAGTAGGGGAACATGTTACAAAAATTGTCTTGCCGGTTGGAAAGTATGTTTGAAAGGAAATTGCGTTGCCAGTAGGAAAGTACGTTGCAAAAGAAATTGCATTACCTATAGCAAAAGAGGTTGCAGTAGAAACTCAGGACATAATGAAAGAGCTAACAAAAAAATCTATAGAGCTCATGGGAAATTTAATTAAGACACGAATGAGAAAACTAAAAGAAGATATAAAACAAGAAATAAAAGAAACACCAAATAAAATCATAGAAAATATAAAAGGTAGCATCAAATTTCCTTGAGGAGTGCCAACTGCGGAACTTTGGATGAAAGTTATAATGATACTGATACACATAATCTGGATGGATTTATATGGTCATGAATTTAAGCAAGATTCAGGATGTAGCAAAATTATTGGAATTAATCTTAGCTTTTATTACTTAGAGTACATATTCTGTGTATTGCTAATCTTAAATTTCTTAGACATATATAGGCTGTAATGTCTCTTGACATCTGGCAAGTCTATGAATAGACTAGAACGGTTTTGTGTTAACTTAAGGAGTTACTGTAAAGTCCGTTCAATTACTTAATAAAGAGGTAGATGATTTGCATTTATTAAAGCATCAATTTTATCAATCATAGAATGAAGGAGAATTAAGTCTTGAAGCCCTGCAAGTTTATGGTAAGGAATATTATCACCATGTTTCCGTACTTCCTCTTTATATCAGCGGTATACATTCTTTGTGCCCAAATCTGAAAATGCGACAAGTTTTGCTTGGTAATTTAATGGAAGAAGAACAAGGTGATAAGAATCATCCAGAATTATGGCAACGTTTCGCTGAAGGGCTTGGGTCACACTATCTGATCATCTTGAAAATGCACAGATTTAGAGAGACGCAAGAATTAGCTGATGGTTACTTTGATATTGTACAATCAGGCTTTGCAGCAGGCCTCGGGGCCCTGCACGCTTACGAACGTCAAACTCCAGAAGCGTCTAGGTCTAAAATTGAAGGCTTGAGAAAGCATTATTCAATAAATGACAAGCATTCTCTCCAATTTTTCACCGTTTACATGGATGCTGATGAATGGGATTCTCAGGGGTGTGCAAGTCTTATTACGGACCTAAATGAGGAAAAACAAGACAAGGCTATGCAAGGTGCTAAAAAAGGAGCAAAACTCTTATGGGGTTTTCTTGATGAAATCATAAGCACATATGTGTATTGCTGAGAGGTTCTATATCGGTAAAAATGAAAAAAACTTCTCTTAAGTAGCTTGGTGGGCTTCAGGAACATGTTAGGTTTTATAAATTATAAAATAAGAAAATGGGGTTAGATGTAAAACCATTGTGCGAGCTTCTTATCCGGGATTTACGGCTTTGGGTTCACTTAGGGTATAGTGCAGAGGAGAAGTTTCATCCTCAATTAATGAGTATTAATGTTGATTTTACCTTTAAATCTCCTCCTTTAGGGCTTACAACTGACCGGCTTGAAGACACTATCTGCTACCTGGAAGTAGTGCAGAATATTCAATCTCTAGTTCAGAGCAAGCAATTCAATTTAATCGAGCATTTAACTTATGATATATACACAACTGTTGATAGCCTTTTGAGGCAAAAAAAGCATATTATTTCTTCTATAAGAGTAACTACTCACAAAGTTGCACCATCAATTCCCAATGTGTATGGAGGTGTTTTCTTTACCTATTGTAGTGCACTGCAAGAACAGGAAGATAACTGATGATTTATATTTCTATTGGCTCAAATACAGGGAATCGCTTTTTTCATTTACAAAAAGCTGCCAAGCTACTAAAGGAGCGCTATTTTAAAGATTTAAAGTCCTCAATTATCCTAGAAACTAAGGCTATTTTGCCCAGAGGTACTCCAATTGAGTGGGATAAGCCATTTTTAAACATGGTTGTATATGGAAGTTATCTTGCTTCCCCTGAGAAGCTATTAAAAAACCTCAAACAAATTGAATGTGAAATTGGCCGTCCACAGGTCTATAAAAAATGGGCACCCCGTGTTATTGATTTAGATATTTTGTTATGGGATGATCTGACGCTTGATACACCATACCTTAAAATTCCTCACCCAGAATTAATGAATAGACCATTTTTACTTCACTTAATGGCAATGCTGAGTCCCATGGTTAGTATTCCAATAATTAACAAAACATTCGGTACTGTTGCTCATAACAACCCTAACATTAAGGATTGTTTTTTGAAGAGTTTTACGCTTTCACCAAAACTTGTTGGTATTGTCAATATTACTCCTGATTCATTTTCAGATGGTGGCCTTTATTGTGATGTAAACCAAGCTACTAAGCAGGCACTGCAACTGGTATCAGATGGTGCAAGCATAATTGAATTTGGTGCTCAATCAACAAGGCCTGGATCTTCGATACAGCCTCCAAAGGCAGAATATGCACGTTTAAAACCAGTGCTTGATAATCTCGATCAACATATGAAAGTTGGCGATATTAAGGTCGGGATCGATAGTTTCTGGCCAGATGTTATTTTGAATGTCTTAGAGCACTATAACATTACCTGGGTAAACGATGTTAAAGGAGATCTAGATGATAATACCTTAAAAGCAATTGCTAGCAATGGGTGTAGTATCGTTATTATGCATTCGCTTTCCATACCGCCACATAGGGACAGCATTATTCCAGGTGGCACTGATCCGGTTAGTACCGTAAATCATTGGACAGAGAAGAACATTAGCAGGCTACTAGCTCTAGGTTTTGATAAAAGCTCAATCATTATTGATCCTGGTATTGGTTTTGGAAAATCCCTATACCAGAATATCTGGATTTTACGCAATATAGAGGCGTTACAAAGTTTTGGCTGCAAAATTTTAGTGGGTCATTCTAGAAAATCGTTTCTTTCTTCTTTTTCCACAGAATTTGTCTTTAACCGAGATTTAGAAACAATTGCTATATCATCAGCATTACACAACAAGGTTGATTTTCTTCGAGTGCATAATGTGCGTGATCACATGCGATTTTTTGTAGCTCAAGCTGCTTTACGGAATGATGGTTAAAAAGATCATAGGGATTATGGCTGTTGATCCTAGCGGGGTGGTTGGAGTCAATAATAGATTGCCATGGCATTATCCAGGTGACCTGGATCATTTCCGTAAAATCACTTATGGGGAAATTATTGTTATGGGAAGGAGAACATTTGAAACTATACCTCAAAACATATTAAAAGATCGTATCTCTGTTGTTTTTTCTAGTAACAAGCTAAGTTCTTATTTTAATAGAGGTATAAGATGCACTATTGTTTCTTCGATGCGAGAGTTTCTATCAATCCAAAGTAGTTGGAATTATTCTCAAATCTTCATGATTGGTGGAGCACAAACAGCACACCTTTTTTTGGAGTATGATCTCATTTCAGAGTTTATCATAACCGAAATTCACAAACCTTATAAAGGTGATGTATATTTTAACTTAATACTTCTTGATGGATGGAACAAAACTATTCTTGCCAAGACAAAAGATTATACTATATGTAAGCTAACACGTAACAAAGATGAAGGAAAAAGTTGTGAAATTCGTTCAATCTCTTAATTGCAAATTATGCTGCTAGAGTAATAGGTTGTAGGGCCTTTATGAGGAACTTTTTAGTGCAATGATATGCATATTGAAGAAATTTACACCCACCGCATTGAATGCGGCGAAGCAATAGAGAAAATTCTTGATCGCTATGTTTCAGAGTTGCTGAGAGAGGAGGTTGTTCTTGCTATCACATCAAAAATCATTTCCGTTTGTCAAAGACAAGTAGTTCATAAAACTGCTTCTTCTAAAGAAGAACTAATTAAAAGGGAAGCTGATGTAATTGTTGATGTAGACAACCCTTGCGGTATCTGTTTGACAGTCAAAGATAATGTCTTAATTCCATCTGCTGGTATTGATGTATCAAATGGTGGTGAAATGTATATTCTATATCCAAAAGATGTTCAGAAAACGGCTCTATCAATATGGAACTATCTAAAGACAAAATACTGCATAAAACATCTTGGTATTTTGATTACAGATAGTAATGTAACACCTATGCGTCGCGGGGTTACAGGCATTGCTCTTGGTTGGTGTGGGTTTGAGCCGCTTTATTCTTATATAGGTAAGTCAGATCTTTACAATGAGCCACTTAAAGTAACACAAGTCAATCTTCTTGACACACTGGCAACATCTGCTGTTTTAGTTATGGGAGAAGGAGCAGAACAAACACCAATGGCAATTATTAGAAATGCACCAAAGGTTCGCTTCCTTGCTCGTCCGCCAACCACAGAAGAGGAAAAAAGTATTAAGATATCTATAGAAAAAGACCTTTACTCTCCACTCCTTATGGGAGTACGTTGGTTGAAGAATGAGAAGTAGATTTAGGGAATTTTATTAAACATACTGTCCACTACTCCATAACACACACAACTGGTATATGATCAGATGGGCTTTCCAGCTTGCGTAATCTGTCATCTATGTAGCATGTTTCTAACCTGTCGGCAGCTTGTGGCGATAACAGCACCTGATCTATTCGCATTCCTCGATTGTTTCTTAGTGAGCTACCTTGATAGTGCCACCAAGTGAACTGTTGTATATTTGGATGTGATATTCTAAATGCGTCTTTAAACCCAAGATTCAAGATTGATTTTAACTTCTCACGTTCTTTTATATGAAAACACACCTGGCCGTTCAGTAGATTTGAATCAAAAACGTCAATTTCGTCTGGTGCAACATTATAATCGCCAGCTATAACGATTAACTCCTCATTCTTTAGCAAATTGCTCGCTCTTTTATATAGGTTGTCAAAAAACTTAAGTTTATATTCAAATGCATGAGAATCAGGGCTTTGACCATTTGGAACATATATGCTCACTACTCTTATCTTCTGATTATTGTGCTCTATTACACACTCAATATAACGCGCTTCTTGATGACCTTCTACAATGTCAATTTTAAATGTCTCTAGTATCGGATATTTAGATAAGACACAAACACCATTTCTTGCAACTTGCCCATATACAACGCATTTATAGTCCAACTTCTCTATTTCTGCATAAGGAAATTGTTCTTCCGTGCTTTTTATCTCTTGCAGCAAAACTATATCTATTTGACTATCGATTATGAAACTGCAAAGCTGGTCAACCCTTTTGCGTATAGAGTTTACATTCCAAGTTGCAATTTTTAACATCAACAATCCTTATTAATTATATCGATTAAACTCTCTTGAGTAGGTAACCTTGATGTTGTAATTTTTTTCCATTTGATTGACTTCAAATTGTCAGCGATATTCTTACTCATAGCATATGCAATTACATTGCCCATTACGTGGGCTAGACCACTTTTTAGAACTAAAGAACAGAATATTCTTGCTGTCTGTGAAGAAAAAAAAGCAACACTATTGACTTTACCACCTGACAGCAAATTTTTGCACCTGTTAGTTAGATTCCTTTTAATAATTGTTTTGTAGAGTATAACTTCTCTTACGCTAAAACCGTCTTCAGATAATTTCTTTTTCAAGTCACATGATACTTCTTGTCCCCTTATATACAGGAACTTTACTGCTACTGAATAGTGATTTTTTATAAACGATATCAACCCATCAACATTACTGTCTGCTGATACGATATCAGAGAAACCTAAATCCTTTGCAGTTTGCATAGTTGAATTACCAACTGTAATGATTGGAAAGTTATCTGCCCTACATATTCGACTAAGTGCTTTTACACTGTTCTTACTTGTGGATATTATAGCATTAAATTCATATGCAGATATATCGGGCTGTAAATACTTTATTGTGAACACCGGTTCCATATATACTTTGTACCCACATTTTCTCAGCACACCCCTTGTATCCAGTGAATCTGATAAAAGCCTCGTTAATAAGATAGACTTCATTCTAACCTGTTTTACTATAGGTAGAAATAATACCCTTATAAACAAATTACTGAATAAAAATTTTTATTTCGTGATATTCCGGCTACTAGGTAGTGTTAGCATTAATAGGAGTACTAAGTACCCCTATTAACCATAAATTCAAAGCTTCTAACTTATACTTTTTTGATGCTAATTACGTTGAACTTTTTTGAATGACTCCCTTCAATTAGAGTTATATTAAATACTACTTCTCTTCCATCTAAAGATAGGGTTCCATTATCTACCTTATAGTTATTTACGTAACAACTGTCACTTTCATCTATTCTTTCTTCTACTTGTAAAGACTTGAGTTCAAGAACAATGTCTTTATGTATGTTTCCGTCGGAACATGTATATTATAGGCTTTTAAACACCAAATTCTCATGTTCATCACGTTCTACTCAATATGTACTAAGATCTGTAATACCTGGATTATCCCTATTATATTCAGATATCACGTAATAAGCATTATCTTCAAAAAATCCTGAATAATAATCGAACAAACTTGCAAAATCTGTCATAACATTGGCCTCTTTTGCTATTAAATTATTAATATAATAACTAGTATTCCTATATAAGTTAAATAAATTAATTTATTAGTATTTTGGCAATTAAATTCCAACTATCATATTACTTGGAGATTTCTTCTCCTTGGTTCAACTTTTCTACCTTTGGTTCGCTGAGCATAGTCCGAATAATATTAGCTGCCATAGCAGCATAGCCTAAGATGAAAAAAACAGTAGAAACAAAATGGATAATAGAAGGTTCAAAAGGCAATATAGGCGTAATTCCTCCTATTAAGAATAGGACACTATGTATAACATCAAGATAGATCTTTGTTAGTTTTTTTTGTCCCAGAGTGTCTTCTACACCAAATCGCTTATTAAGATCCCGTTGCCGGAAATAATCAGTTAATGACCATATGCCTAAGGCAAATGAGAGTGCATTTAATATAGAGCCGACAATAGAACAATACAGGCTTAAAACAGAAATATTAAGGATTGATGCTACTATGTAGCCAATAAAAAAGGTAGTAGATAGTGTAGTGGCTAAGTGCTTGGAACAAGTCCGTACTTTCTTTCTATAAGCAAGCCTCTCTTTTTCACTATTCTTGAACTTAGATATACTCAACATATTTTGTCATAGCATTAATTAATTCAACAAGCAATATGAGAATTAAGAGTGCCCGAGAGAAGATTTGAACTTCCACAACTTGAAAAGTTACTAGCATCTGAAGCTAGCGCGTCTACCAATTCCGCCACCCGGGCTTTTTATAGTTTACTATGTTAGAATTAAATAATATACTTAAACAATTTTTAGTTCAAAGGTGATGACAGATAATGTAAATCTAGATCAAATATTTTTTGCTCAGAGCAATGTTAATATTAATAACATATACAAAATAGTCAACAGTGCTTTAAGCAATAGTGATGGTGGTGAGCTATTTTTAGAGTTTTGCCAGTCAGAGTCTCTGGTTTTTGATGATAACATATTAAAGCACATGGATTTAAATACCAGAAGGGGGTTTGGTTTAAGGTCTTTTTGCGAGGATAGCAAGTCCTTTGTTCGCTCTTCTGAAATTAGCGAAAAGGAAATTAGTAATGCTGCATCTATAGTGAAAAGTTCAGTGTCTTTAAACAAAACAAATTCAATAAACTTAAACGAGGGGACAAAGGGCCTGTATCCAAGAATTAACCCCATAAATGAAATAAATCTGAATTCAAAAATTAAACTACTCAATGAGGTTAATGAGTATGTAAGATCTAAAAATAACTGCGTGAAGCAAGTAAAAATAACTCTAAGTGGGGAATGGCAGGTTGTACAAATAATAAAAGGTGATCACAGGTTAAGCGACATCAGGCCTCTAGTAAGTTTTAATGTGCTAGTTATCGTAGAAAAAGGTGATCGCACCGAGAGAGGTTCTGCAGGACACGGGGGAAGGGACTCTTATGGTAAGTTTATTTCTGAGAAAAAGTGGAAAGAAGTGGCAAACCAAGCATTAGAACAAGCATTAGCAAATCTTGAAGCAATTCCAGCTCCAGCTGGAGAAATGACAGTTGTTCTAGGTCCAGGCTGGCCGGGAATATTGTTACATGAAGCTGTGGGCCATGGGCTTGAAGGTGACTTTAACCGCAAAGGAGTTTCGGCATTTTCAAATTCTATTGGTAAACAAGTAGCAGCTAGTAGTATAACAGTGGTTGATGATGGAACTCTGCCTAACTTACGTGGTTCTATTAGTATAGATGATGAAGGCACTCCGCCTGGTTATAATGTATTGATAGAGGATGGAGTTCTCAGAGGATATATGCATGATAATATGAACGCTAAACTCATGGGTGTAAATCCAACTGGTAATGGTAGAAGGGAGAGTTATAAAGAGGTTACCATGCCACGTATGACAAACACCTATATGTTGCCAGGGAAGCATACGCCAGAAGAAATAATATCTAGCGTAAAGAAAGGCCTGTATGCAGTAAATTTTAGTGGTGGGCAGGTTGATATAACGTCAGGAAAATTCGTTTTTTCATCTTCGGAAGCTTATTTAATAGAAAATGGCAAAGTTACACAGCCAGTCAAAGGAGCAACATTAATTGGCGACGGTCCAACAGTGCTAAAAAAAGTATCCATGGTCGGCAACGACTTAAAGTTGGACCCCGGTGTTGGTACATGTTCAAAAGACGGACAAAATGTGCCTGTTGGAGTTGGTCAACCAACACTCAAAGTCGATTCAATTACAGTGGGTGGAACTAAGGTATAATCTAGTTAGTGGTAATTTAGAAAAAAACAATATTGAAATAAGGTAGCCAGCCAACATAAAAATCACTTGACAAGTTCCCCCAGCCCTTATCATGGTACTGAAGCCGTTACTTAACTCTCCAATCTGAGCAGG
>NZ_JAUCRB010000006.1 GCF_030373985.1 Wolbachia pipientis | reverse complement strand
ATGTTCTTCTAATGTTTCATCTTCTTTTTGGTGATTTAACTTCTCTTCCTCAAGCTTCCTGGTTAGGTGTTTCGAATCTACTTGAGATTGATTATGATCAGTAGTCGGAGACGAAAAGCCAGAGTCGTTTCTGCTGCTTGTGTGACTGTTAGGATTTGCTTGAAATTCTTTTATATTTTTCGATGTTTTATTAGGCGTTGAGTTTTCTTGCTCATTTCTATCCAGTTTTTGGTTTCCATCAGAAGCACCTTTTCTAGGTCGAAGGGAACTGGTTTTAAGTGGTGGTGGAGGAGGGGTTCTTTTGTTCTTAGCATTTCCCTCTTGACTTTTGTGATCTGAGTCGTTCCCACTATCAGAATGTGTAGTCTGAGATCCAACCCCTCGATTTGTGTGAGTAGCTTTTCTTGTTATAGTTTCACATGATTGACTGTCTTTTTGCACTGCATTTTCTTGTTCTTTTCCTTTTTTCCTGAATTGTATTTGATGCAAGAATAAACCGCCTATTTTTACATCCTTATTCACTTTTAACGGATCTGTTTTTAACTGTCCTTCAGTAATATTACCTTCAATAAATTCTACACCCTCTTTATCAATATTGATTTTGATAGAACACTTGTTTCCACCTGTATCATACCAGCTCAGATTCATTTCATATGAACCATCGGTCACTACATAGTGTCTTATGTTATCATAAACAAAACCGTGCATTCCACACTCAAGCTTCGTATTATCACTTGTATATTTACTATACAATATTGAAAATCCAGAAATTCCATTGTTCTTATAAAAGGGATCGTTCAAAAATTCGCTTATTTTAAACTCTTTTTTATTGCCTTCCAGCGTAATGCTTGCGTGATTACCGTATATTGAAACTCCTTCAACAATACCATCAATATACTCTTTCAACCTTTCTTTAACGTCGATTTCAAGCTTTTGTGTAGCTTCAGGAGTTTGTTTAGCTTTCATTATCTTGTTGTATTCTTGAAGAATAACCTTACATGCTTCATCTTCATCTTTATCCTCAATCCAACCACGCTCTATTAAAAACTTTACTGTGTTAAAGCTAGCCAAAGTAGTGTGAATCGATTCATCTTTTTCTTTTATCTTTTTGAATAAGAACGAGAAATTTTGAATGAACTCATGGTAACTGTGTTCTTGTTGTTTATTGTTAATGTGCATATATCCCTCACTAATAACCTTCTGCCTTTTAGTTTTAGCTAGTATAATTATTACGGGAATTGGTAAAATTTTTATAAAGAAGGTTATACTGTTAACGTAGTAGCACGAGCTATAGCTCCGCTTCTTTTATCTTATAGCTTAACTATAGGATCCAGTCTAAAAAATCTGGATTCCAGCGTCATGCGTTGGAATGACAACTTAAGGTATTGCTTATAATGACCAGTCTAACTATAAACATATTTCGGTCAGCCTAAATTGCTTTGGCTGTAGTTCTGTTTTTACAACTTCAAATATCTGCTGCTCATAGTAAACACTTCTGAGTCTTGAGAAATTAGCTTAAGTATAGCGAGTATGTTGATAAACAATAAAGCAGCGATTGAAATATCAGCTATATCCCATAGCAATCGGACTTTACCTATTGCACCAAGCGGAATGGTCACGGTAAAAATTACAATCCAGATTTTAGTGTACTTATCGTTCATAGACACATATCTTATTGTTTGTTTCGTGCAAAAAAACCAGGTGAAAAGAGTAGTAAAAGCGAAACAAAACATTATGGCCATAATTAAATAGTCAATATAAGGCCAACTCATGGCTTTCCTAAAAGCAAATATGCACATGTTAGTACTCTCTAAGTCAGTGACCCAAGAATCTGTAACAAGCAGTACCATCATCGTAATAAACACTATAAATGCAACTATAAAAGGTGATATTATTGTGATTAAGCTCTGCTCAATGATAAATTTATTATTATTATTCTTAGGAATAATTGAAGAGTGTACAATTCCTTCGAGGCCAAGCCCTATGTCTGTTGCAAAAATACCTCGCAAAGTTCCTACTTGAATAATGGTTAACATTTCTAGAATTAGACCTAAAGATAAGCCAGAGTTAAAGCTACTAGTTGTAAAAAAACTGCTTGTTATCAGTTTGAGAGAAGGAAGAATATTTTTACTAAACTTAAGTAATATAATACTACAAAGTATAAGGTAACTTATCGTCATTATCGGTATTATAGCCGATATAAAAATTTTAATCTTTTTTAAGCTGAGAGCTGCAACAGCAAAAAATATTGTGGCCATTATAATTCCACCAACAACTACAGGTACATCTATCATGTCAAGTGGTATTGACAGAGAATTTACCTGTACAAGGTTACCAACGGTTATTGAGCTCATCATCATAATGACTAGGAATACAATTGTGGCTTTTCTGGAGTTAAATGCATTGGCCATGTAGGCTATAGGACCACCTATAAACCTTCCATTCTTTTCCTTTCTGTTTCTTATGCTCAGGTAACAAGTGACATATTTTATTATGGAAGTGATAACAATAATTATTGCCATCCATAAAATAGAGCCCGGTACTCCGGTTTTTAGAGCAACAGCAGTTCCTGAAATATTTCCTACTCCTAAATTTCCCCCTAAGATTGTAAACAAGGCAGCTATAGAAGAAAGTTTGTTTTCTCCTCTCTTGACTCCAATAAGTGAAAAGGCGTACGGCAATCTAAATATTTGTAGCCACTTTAGTTTAACTGATAGGTAACCACCAGCGACTAGTATGAGTAATGTTGTTGGCAGTAATAAAGCAAACTTTACTATATCCATTTACGTGCTGAAGGTAAGCATTTTGACCTAAGTATACACACAAAAGTTGAAAATACCTAACCTATTATCTATGAGAGTTCATATGACTAACGAAGCTTGTTTTTGTTATCCTATGGCTTGACTATAAGCTATATACCAGTCTCGTACGCTGAAATGACAACTACATCTTCAGAATTCTACTTTTCATACCACTCATTTATGAGTTTACTGACATCAGAATTTATAAAATTCTTTGGAGGTTGCCTGGTTTTTATTTCAGCCTTTTTAGGGATGCACCTATCTTTACATATCGCATAATTTATATGAAAGTTAAGATCAATGTACCCTTGATTTGAAAACACATTCATCTTGAAGGGAAATAACACCGTATCCTCATATACGTTACTCATAAATGTCACTCTCTCTACTTTATCTTTATGTTCTTTTGGAATAGGCCAATAAATATTTATATTTGATGTGCTACCCTCGCATTCAAAAGAAGTGGGAAGGCCAAAATCTCCAGGATCTTTATAATATATGTGCCAACCTGGTTTTATTGAAATCTTTATTGCGCCTTCGAGAGTAAGATTTGCTTCATTTGCCTTACCAATAAGCAAATCAAATTTTGCAGCTTCTTCATCAGAATACAGTTGAGCACAAAAAAAGAGCAAAAACAATGTTTAATATATATGTGTTTTTATAGAGACGATACTACTCTTTATGGAGAAAGTAATTTAGATTTTAGCTATCATAATAAATAACATTATATAAATTATTTATTAATATAGTGTCATGCTAGTATAGATATATTATTAGAGCTTGTTAATTTTTATGCTGCCTTCCTGCTGTTAGGCAATCGAAGTGTGAAGGAGCGAAGAGGGTAAGATGAGGTAAGCAAAAAAAATAGGGAGGTAAATTGTATCCAAGTGATATAAGTGATAAAGAATGGAAAATTTTGGAGTCACATGTTGCACAAGAATTGATAGGGTGGCCAAGGAAGCGTGATATTAGAGCAATTATTAATGCGACAAGGTATATAATGAGAGGTAGTTGTCAGTGGAAAATGCTACCAAAGGATTTCTCCTGTGGAAGACGGTATATGGCTATTTTCTTAAGTGGCGTAACAATAGCAGATTGGAAAAAATACATGATACACTAGTAAAAGAAGTAAGAAAAATGGTTAGCAAAAATAAAACACCTTCAGTAGGAATAATTGATAGTCAATCAGTGAAAACAACTCAAGAAGGGGATCCAGAGGATATGATTCTGGCAAAGGAATAAAGGGTGGAAAACGCCACATCATTGTAGATACGGTAGGTCTTGTAATTACTGCTGAAGTGCACAAAAGCATTCAAGATCATGATGGTGCTCTAAATCTTTTTGCTCAAGCTAGATGCAAAGCTCCAACTCTACGTAAGTTTTTTGCTGATCAGGAATACACAGGTAAATTACAAAACCGCTGTTTGTTGGAAACGGAATGTTTGTTAATGATCACCAAGAAAGTGGTTGATACAGGATTTCAGGTTATTCCTAAACGTTGGATTGTTGCAAGAGCATTTGATTGGCTATCCAATTTTAGGCGCATGAGTAAAGGTTATGAGCACTCTCCTCTTACTTCACAAAACAATATCTTCTTTAATATGATTACTATTATGCTTGACAAATTAGCTCATTTTTGAGTTTGAAGACATGCTCCAACATTACATTTGCACACCGAGCTGTTATGAACTATCTACTTTTCTTTAGCTTTGTTCTTACTAGAATTAGAATTGCTTTGTTGTTGGTTACTTTTTTTGTTTGCTGCTTTTACCATGTTGCCGAAGAGAATTATAAGTAGCTTAAATTACCACTGTATGCAATATTCTACACAACTCGTTTATCTTATAACTTACATTAATAATACCATTAAGATACTCTTACTCTGTTTTTTCGCCTTTAGGTAATAAATTACTTTGTGATTTATTATCAAACCAAAGTTCATATAGCCCTTTTGCCTTTTTTTTATTTAGTAAATTTCTTATGACTAAAAGTTAATGAACGGACATTTATTCTACAATAAATGGTAGCGCATGACCAGTCTTTATTCATCTCATTTGCGATTAAATTTTCTGACAATCTGAAAAACCGTCATTCCACTACACGTTAGTGGAATCTATGTTAAAGCAACTCTTGCAATCAAGTTTCATCAAAAGTCAGATTGAATAGTTAAATCTTCCACCCAAATAACCACGCACTCTACCTGCTTGTTTGGATATATTTCTTGTACTAAGTTTTTGTAAGTCAGCATCTGCTTTTTCATTTCATTTAATGAAGAAACAGAAACGTTACGGTGTGATTTGTAATCAACTATAATTGCTTTATCTTGAGTTATACATAGCCTGTCCAGTCGTGCTAATACTGGTTCGCCATTAATTGTTCCGCTCAGTGTAATTTCCGATTTACCTTCTAAGTCGAATAGGTAATTATATTTTTCATTAAAGGCTAATATTTTACTGTAAATTTCATCCTTATCTTTACTGGTGTTTACTTTATCAAGGTATTTCCTAACCCAGTTCTTTCTCCTGTCTTTCTCTATTCGAGGTATGTATTGCAATATACTGTGGATTATTAGGCCTCTTGCATAGGCATCTTTCATTTCAGTACTACTTTTTGTCATTTCAGTATCTCCATCTGTCATTCCAGAGCTCCTTTTTTTGTCATCCCTGTGTTCCGAAACCGGGATCCATTCTGTTTTTTCACTGGATTCCAGCATCAAGTCTTGGAATGACACTAAAGAGTGAGTAGCTGATGCTGATTCTCCTTTTTTTTTCTTGGGTCCCAGTATTACGCACTGGGATGACAGGGGAGGATGCTGGAATGACGAGAGAGAGTGCTGGAATGACATTGATAAGTTTGGTGGAATTGAAATCATGGGAACGTCAGAATAATCACGTTTTTTATAAATGTAAGGATAGTTTGCATTCACGCATAGCACTTCAACTTTTTCTTTAAGTATTGGCTGTAAGTATGATTGTTTCCTTTCATATAACTCTCCATACTTAGTGATCAGATTATACCAAGAACCTTTTTGCACTGGTTCTTTACCTAAAATGTATAACTCATCTTCAGCACGCGTGAGCGCCACGTATAGCAAACGCAAATATTCGTTATAATCCTCTAGTCTCTTTTCTCTTTTTACTTGATCGCAATAAGCATTGGTGTTCTTTCCACACAAAAATGGTATTTCCATTGTATCAAAGACAATGCTTTCACTGTTTCTTGGTACCGTATTTGTATCAACCAAAAATACTATGGGAGCTTGCAGACCTTTTGATTTATGAATTGTCATTATTCGCACAACATTGCGTTCTGATTGCATATCATTTTTAATTTCCGGATTATTCTCTTTGATCCACTGAATAAATGCTTGAAGAGATGGGTTTTCAAATTGCAATACAAGGTTTATAAATTCATCCAGAATCTCGAAGCACTCAAGACCTAGCCTTGCGGCAAATTTCTTCTTGCCCGTGTGCAGTATATGTGTAAATAATGTGAGAGGTGATTCTGTGTTAGATAAGTTAATGAGATAGTTTAATTCACTATAGATAACCCCAGAATAATCTTGAAGTTTTTCCCATAACGACTGTTCCTTACGATTATATGCGATATTGAATAAATCATCGTCGGTGAAATTAAATAGCGGAGATTTTAAAGCATTTGCGAGAGCTAAATCATTTGCCGGAAGAAGCAAAAATTCGGCCAAAGCTATTAAGTCCTGCACAGCTATGTAGTCCATAATCCTAAAATAGTCCCGTCCTATAACCGGCACGTTTGCTTTTTTAAGCTCGCTTATTATGTAATCAACTAACACATTTCGCTGCCGTACTAGAATCATAATATCTCTTGGTTCTATATGGCGATCTTTAGCGACTAAAATTCGCCCTTCATTTAACCAGTTGTGAATTTTGTGGGATATTGCCTGAGCAAGTAATCGATCTGTTATTATATAATCTTTTCTCTGTGTTAAATGAATTTGTAAGGCTTGTTGCTTTTCCTCTTTGCACCTTGGTAGTAGCGGCCAAATTTCAATATATCCTTGATCGTTTTCCCTATGTGGAATGTGTTTTATTTCGCTATTAACAAAAGATATCTCTTCACGAAAATTGTTAAATATTCTGTCTACAAATGTTAAAATTTCCGGAGTAGAGCGGAATGACTTGTCTAGTTGGCATGATACCCAATCTTTGCCACCAGTTTTTGTGTGAAAGTATTGCTGCATGTGGCTGAACAAATGGGGGGTTGCTCCTTGAAATCTGTAAATGGATTGTTTTACATCACCAACGACAAATAAGGTTCGTTTTTCATCACCACCGGTAAAAAATTCATCACAGAGATTTGTGATAATTTTCCATTGATTGATGCTATTGTCTTGTGCTTCATCAACAAGGATGTGATCTATTTTTTGATCTAAATTAAACAATACCCAATCTTTATAGTCTGGATTGCTAAGAAGATTTGTTGCTAAATCAATTATATCGTTGTAATCAAGCAATGCATTCTTTGATTTTTCACTATTGTATAGGTCAACATATACTTTAAATATAGCGAGTAAGCTACTGGTTCTTTTGAATATTTGATAAGAGTGCATATCTCTTATATGGGTAAGTACTACATTCTGAATATTTTCTATTGTCTGTTCCGCATCTCTAAATTTTTCCAAAGTACTCTTTGTTATGATAGATGATATGCTTTTTTTCTCATGCGATTCTGATTTTAGAAATACCTTGGCTAGGTTTTCTATGTTCTCCTTGTTGGTGCTGTTGCACCAATCAGAAAGCATTACACTGTAACTTTGATCTCTTTTGCTGCCCCTACTTAATATTTCAGCTAATCTTTTTATGTGCTCAGTCATTTTACTCTGTAAATCATGTGTTTTATCTAGAACTTTGAGTTTATCCTTGATATATTCCAAATTATTTGCTGACAACGGTCTTTTTACGCATAAAGTATAAAGCAGATCGCATAGTTTATTTTCATCAATTTCAGCTGCAATAAGGTTGATATTGTCCTGCACAGTTTCGTTATGAAGCGTTTTGCCAAATACGATGGAATGTAATTCTTTACATTCGCTCAGCGTACAATTTGGAGCAATACCGGCTTCTATGGGAAAGCTGGAGATTAATTTGTAACAAAAAGCGTGTATGGTTTGGATGGTTAGACCAAGGTTTTCCAGTTCAGAAAAGAGCCTTCTTGCTTGGGTTAAATAACGATCAAGTACTTCATTTTTTCTAGATCCAGCGTCACCCACCGTCATCCAAGTGGTTGACACTGGGATCCGGATTTCTTTTTTCCCGTTCTGTAAGAGGCCTAATTGTTTTAGAGAGGTAATTAACTCGCTATCCGAACATATTGCCCACTTGCTCAGCGTATTATGAATGCGATTTTCCATCTCATTTGCTGCAGCATTGGTAAATGTTAAGCAGAGAATATTTCTCTTGTTTTCTAATAAAAGTCTTAATACTCTGTCTATTAAGATTTTTGTTTTGCCTGTACCAGCAGATGCATTTACCCATACAGAGAAATTGGGATTTATGGCATTTGATCTCATCAGAAGGTAAAAATCGTATAAAATTTGACTGAAATAGCATTACAAGTATAATATAAAGGTGGTATTAGTGAAGATATACAAATGAAAAGTTTTTGTGTAAAGGCTCCTGCAAAGATTAACCTTCTTTTGCATGTTGTGGAAAAAAAAGAAGTAGGTTATCACTTAATTGAAGGCTTGTTTGTTTTTGCTAATCTTGCTAATTTCTTGGAAATAAGAGTAGGTGAGAAGGATTTCAAATACGACAACTCTATGGTTGAATTTATAAATTCTGAACTCAGAATAAGCAACAAGTACAACACCGTAATGAAAGCGGTTAATTTATTGCTTAAGTACGCTCCTGCACGCACTAAAGTCATTGTAAAGGTTGTGAAAAACATACCAATTGCTGCAGGTTTGGGTAGCGGCTCCTCAGATGCTGGAGCTGTGATACGTACGCTAGGAAAGTTATGGAAAATTGAAAGGTCAGTCTTAAATGAAATAGCTTTAAACGTTGGTGCTGATGTTCCTGCAAGCATAGACAGTAAGCCAGTTTTGGTTAAAGGTATTGGTGAAAAATTATGCTACATTAAAAAATTTTCTTTACCCACAAATGTGGTGCTTGTGAAGCCGAAAAGAAAGTTTTTAAGTACACCCGAGGTATTTTCTAAGTATGAAGGAAATTTTTCCAAGCCAATTGAATGGAGCGATAACAATGAAAAGGATTTGTTAAAGCTTCTTAAAGACACGAAAAACGATCTTCAAGAAATAGCGGTAAATCTTGTGCCTGAAATTAAGGATGTGATATTAGCACTAGAGTCACAAAAAGGCTCTATACTTTCCCGTATGTCAGGTAGTGGCGTAGCGTGCTTTGGAATATTTGATAGTGAAGAAAATGCAAAAGCTGCCGCATTGAATATTAGAGAAAAACAGCCAGAGTGGTGGGTATGTGATACTCAATTAATAGTTTAATTTTGGATATAATTCCTTTAGTCTCCTAAGGGTAAAAACTTTATAGCTAGTTAGGGAAAAGGAAAATTTTTAGTGAATAATCAAGAATATTGTGGCTGAGTTATAACTTTTCCTGAAAAGGTGATTGAATTAAAAGAAAGTGCTATAGATATAGCAAGGAACATTTTAAATCTTTTTTAACAGAGGAAATAGAAATTTTGTTAATAGGTACTGGTAAAACACGTAATATACCAAGTCTTTCAGTGAGGCCCATACCTTATGGAACAAAAAGGTTTAAATTTTAAATTTATGAAAACTGATGCAGCATGTAGAACCCATAATGTTCTGATATTTGAGGACAGATTTGTTGTCACTTACCTAAAGGTCATGTAGCATGTTTGAAATATTTACACAAGACTTTTTTATCAACAGCCTGATTGCAATAGTTGTAGTTAGCCTAATAACAGGTGTGTTAGGATCATTTATGATATGGCAAAGATTATCGTATCTGGGTGATAGTTTGTCTCATTCTTCATTGCTTGGCATTGCACTGGCTTTAATCTTTAAGATTAGTCCCTCAATCAGCATAATGTTTATAGCAATTGCGTTTGCTATACTACTTTCCCTTAATTTTAATAGATTATATTCTGTTGATACGATGTTAAACATCGTTACCAACGTAGTTTTATCATCAAGTTTAGTACTGATGTCATTTCTTCCATCGAGAAATAGTAGCATTATTAGTTCGCTGTTTGGTGACGTATTAACACTGGAACAAGGTGACATAGTGTTAATTTTTCTAACCTCAATAGTAGTTGCTCTGATATTAGCTTTTAGATGGCGCTACTGGCTAATAATTTCAATCAACCGAGATTTGGCAATAGTTGAAAAAGTTAACGTAAATTTGGTCAGGCTAGAATTCTTAATTACTCTTGCCATATTTATAGCAGTTTCTGCTCAATTAATGGGAATATTACTCATTGCTGCGTTTTTGTTGATACCAGCTGCATCTGCAAGGCTCATCTCAAAAACTCCAATGCAAATGGTTATTGTTGCAACAGTTTTTTCTGTGATCTCTGGAATGTCAGGTCTTATATTATCTGCGGGGTTCGATTTATTAACAGGACCTGCAATTATACTCATCGCAGCTGCATATTTAATAATTGCTTATTTTATAAGATTGATATTAAATAGATTAGCTTAATTCCACTCTAGAGTGTTAATGGTCTAATAACGTATTCATTATATTATATAACTAATTTAGAATAAAATAGCTTTTGCTATATTATTGTTTATATGCTAATTATAGGTTATTAATTTATGGAGTAAATAATATGACCGAAGAAGGATTTTTTTTAAATGTATATCTTAACCTGTGAAAAGATTTTACCATAAGTATATTCTTAGAAAGACAGATTGGTCAGATGGTACACAAAATACGGCAAATGATGCATATAATGCTGTACAAGAAAATTCAGGGTCTTTAGCCGCTCATATACAATCAAATGAAAATGATATTATATAGAAGGCATGCAGGTTACGCCACCTAAGATCAAAAAATTCCTTGAGAAGCCTGATACTTTAAGAGGTGTGTTAATTTATGGGAGCGATAGTAGTAGAGTTGATTTTTTTGTGCAAGAAGTAATTGCCAATTTGGGTAAGTATTCAGTTCAGGTGATGGATTTTGCAATAGTGAATAAGTCACCTGATTTATTGCTTTCTGAGTTGGCAAACATTTCGATGTTTACTGGTAAAAAATTAATTAAATTGATAAATGTAAGTGGGAGTATATCTAAAGAATTAAAAAACGTATTGGATTATAGTAAAGGTGGTCATTATGTGATGATGATAGCAAGTGATCTTCCGTATAATTCTACAACTAAAAGTTATATGGAAAGCTCAAAAATTTTTGGTGTAATTGCTTGCTATAAGGACAGCCGTATTAACCTTTATGACGTTATATTAAATTACTTAAAACAAAATGATATAAAATACACAAATGAAATAGTGTACCGTTTGCAATCTTACTTTAATCATAGCAAGCTACCTATACATTCAGAACTTGAGAAATTAGTTTTGTATCTAGGAAAGAGAAAAGATTTTAAACCTGCTGATATAGAGCTGTGCCTTTCAACTTCTAGCAACGATTATGTCACACTTGATAGTCTGTGCTCTGCTATAGCAAGTAAAGACATGGCACGCTTTATCAAAATTTCCGATACATTGATATTGCAAGAGAATTTTTCACCGATAGCGCTAATTCGTATTATATCAAATTATTTCCTACGGCTTGAAAACGTTTTGCTTTTAATGAAAAATGGAATGAGCGAACAGGCTGCAATTAATCAGCTAAATCCTCCATTGTTTTTCAAACAGTTGCAAAGCTTCAAATCCCATTTGAAAAATTTTCAACTTTCAGAACTCAAGCAGATCTTAGAAATATTGATAAACTTAGAAGTAACCTGTAAAAAGACTGATTTAGATCATAGAATGATTTTTCAACATGCACTGCAAATGGCTGACACTGGACCCTAGTTTTTCTTTTAATTTCATTAAAACATTATATTTTAACACAAAATAGCTTTTTGTGCATATCAACTTCAGTGTGCTTTTCTGTGCTTGTGTTTTACTAATAGGATATTTCCGGATATAATTGAATATAGTTGTATAAGAATACGGATATGCTTGACTTGAATTGTAGGTAGAGATATAAGCTACAGCTTGCACAGCTTGTATCTTTCACTACATGAGACATTGAAGCTAAAATATCTTAATCTTACGGGAAAGGTGTCATTCAAGTAGCTGATATACAACTATACGGACATTGTGATTAGAGCCTGCCAGGAGGGGGGCATGCAAGTAGTTGACACTGGGATCCATGGATTTTATTAAGTTGGTGAGTATAAAAGTAGCTGTTTTATGTTAAAGTACAACGTTTTTATGATTATGGAAAAATTAGATACCAGTGTCAGCTACTTGCATGACTTCCCTCTTAGACTTTTAAACTACAGCTAACCTTAGCTATAAATACTTAAGAAACTTACCAGGCAGAAAAAAAGACAAAAGAAACCCCGTGTTAGCTAATTATTAATATGATTTTATCAGTTGGCATTTTTTAAGCCCTTAAGCGTCTAAACCAGCGCGATTTACAAACTAGCTGGTAACGTAGACAACAATGTAAAAGACATGAGGTGCACATAGTACGAAAAATTAAACATGATACTCAAGATATACTAAGTTTTTTTGTCATTTAATCTGTACAGAGAAGCTAAATAATTAGCTTTTTTTCATTATAAGAGGATTGACGTAGGCTGTCAAGGGGTTTTTATCCCCGTTTCTATGGCGAAAAATTTTGAATGCCGGTTAGCTGCTTAGATTTTGCCTCCCGGCTGGGATTGCTTTCAAATCACAATGTTAGTACAGTTATGTTATAGCTTATAAGGGTGACAAAGTTTCAAAAAAGCCTAATATAAAATAAAAAACTTTATGAAGATCAGAATTGGAGTAATAGGCTGCTTAGGCAGAATGGGCAAAAAAATACTCAGTGAATTGACCACAAACACAAAAGTAGAAATAGCAGGTGCTGCCACCCGCTTAGGTAATAGCGTAGGCTTAGATATTGGGCCAATTATAGGTCACAGTTCCAATTTAGGAATCAGAGTTACTAATTCTATTAGTGGTGTATTTGAGTCATCCGATGTTGTAATAGATTTTACAACTAAAGAATGTATGTTAGACTGCCTTAAAGCGGCTGTGAAATTTAAAAAGCCACTAGTTAGTGGTACAACTGGAATAGAGGCTGTCGACTTAAAAAAGTATGCTGTTAGGGTTCCGATACTATGGTCAGCAAACATGAGTGTTGGGGTTAATGTGTTGCTGAAATTGGTAAAAAAAGCCGCTGAGCTTTTAGGTAATGAATATGATGCTGAAATTTGGGAAATGCATCATAATTTAAAGAAGGATTCGCCGTCTGGAACAGCTATAGAGCTTGGCAAAGCAATTGCTAAAGCTTCAAAAGTGGATTTCAAGCTCAATCAATATTTACACAATAGTTCGAGCATAAGAAAAAAGGGGGGAGTAGGTTTTGCAGTATCTCGTGGAGGTGGGGTGATAGGAGATCATAGTGTAATGTTTATCAATTCTGATGAACGGATAGAATTAAATCACAAAACAATTGATCGCACAACGTTCGCTAAAGGAGCTATTCAAGCAGCAATATGGCTATACAAAAACAAAAGAGAAACTCCAGGGCTCTATTCAATGCAGGATGTGATATGAGCGGTACACGTGCCTCTGTTAAAAATTTAAATCTTTGGTATGGCTCTAAGCAAATTTTATTCGATATAAATCTGGATATTCATAAAAGAAGAGTTACTACTTTTATCGGGCCATCTGGATGCGGTAAATCAACATTCTTACGTTGTTTTAATCGCATGAATGATTATGTACCAGGATGCAAGGCTGTTGGTGAGCTAGTTATCGATGGACTAGGTGATATATATTCACGCGATATTGATGTTGTACTACTTAGAGCAAAGGTTGGTATGGTATTTCAAAAGCCAAATCCTTTTCCAAAGTCAATATATGATAATGTTGCTTATGGGCCCAAGTTGCATAGCGTGGTAAAGAATAGGGAAAAATTAGACGAAATAGTGGAGAATAGTTTAACCAAGGTTGGTTTGTGGGAAGAGTTGAAAGATAGATTACAAGATAGTGCATTAGATTTATCTGGTGGCCAACAACAGAGATTATGTATTGCTCGTGCAATTGCAGTTAAGCCAACTATTTTATTAATGGATGAACCGTGCTCCGCTCTTGATCCAATGGCAACCAATGCAATCGAAAATCTTATACAAGAGCTGAAATTAAGATTTACCATAATTATGGTAACTCATTCAATGAAACAAGCTAAAAAGTTGTCTGATAGTGTAATTTTCTTTTGTAACGGCAAGATTGTTGAATCCGGAAGCGTTCAAGAAATATTTGAAAATGCCAACTCTTCCTTGACAAAGGAGTATATTTTGGATCATTAAGATTTACCGTTTCTGTCATCAAAGTAGCTTGACTGCTTGGTTACAGAAAAACATAGATTACAGCGTCGCGTGCTGGAATGACAACTTAAACCAGTCTAATTGCAAATGCACTTTGGTAAATCTCTAGCTATACACAAGAGCTTTACTTTCAATAATTTCGTTAGCAATAACACGACTTCCACGATCAATATTTATTATATCAGATAGTGAATTAACATCAGTGTAACTGTCAAAATTTTCTACTGTTGACTTTACCACTTTTACTATCTCTAAAAATTCGATTCGTGACTTCAAAAATTCATTAACAGCTACCTCGTTTGCAGCGTTGAGCACAATACTGTTTATGTGTGGAGAGGAAGAATTGAGCACTTCCATACTAAGCTTTAGTGCAGGAAAACGCCTGTGGTCTGGCTCTTGAAAGGTCAATTTTTTTTGCTCTGTTAAATCCAATTTATAACTCGAAGCTGACCTTTTTGGCCAAGACAGAGCATATGAGATGGGGATTGCCATGTCGGTCTCTGCAAGCACAGCTAAATTGAAGCCATCCTTGTAAGCTAAAACTCCATGTATTATCGATTCAGGGTGCACTACTACTTCAATTTTATTTGGACTGATGTTGAACAAGTTATGTGCTTCTATTATCTCTAGTGTCTTATTCATCATAGTTGCACTATCAATCGAGATTTTCTTTCCCATGTTCCAAGTAGGGTGACTTAGTGCCTGATCTACCATAACATTCCTTAATTGCTCAAGGCTATAATTTAAGAATGGTCCGCCAGAAGCAGTTAGTGTAATCTTTTCTACGCATTTATCATCATTTTGCAAAACTTGAAAAATTGCGTTGTGTTCAGAGTCAATAGGAATTATCTGTACGTCTTTTCCTTTGGCTTTCTTAATTAACAATTTCCCGCCGCAAACAATACTTTCTTTGTTTGCTAGTGCGATAACTTTAGTGCCGCTTTCTATGACATGCATAACCGGCTCAAGGCCTGCAATGCCAACTATTGCAACAACTGAGAGATCAACAGGTAAAGAAGCAACATTTGCTAAACCTTCAGCACCAATTTCTACTTTGACGTCTGTACCGATTAAATTTTCTTTCAAATCTTTGTAGAACCTTTCATCGTAGATAGCAGCATGTTTCACATTCAGCAGTTTTGCTTGGTGTGCCAGTAGAGCAAAATTTGAATGGGCACTAAGTGCTTCTACCTGGTATTCTCTTTTTCTCTTTAATAGTAAATCTACAGCCTTTTTTCCGATATTTCCTGTCGATCCTAAAACTGAAACCTTTTTCACTAAAACAGACTCGCGTTAATTATAATAAGTTAAGAAGGGCTCCACTCTCAACTGTTTATCAATTGTTTGACACTGTCTAAGTGTTTAACCACCGAGCTCATGCCCATGATCCTCGCCCACAGATGGTGAAGGGCTAGGCGAAAAAGACTGACCATGGTAATCACCTGCATCATGCATACCATCTAAACCATCTGCACTATGAGCCATTTCGTTGCTGACATAGGGATAATCATCTGGATGAGGTACTCCATCACCATGAGCTGCGTCCATTTCTTCTGATGGCATTTCATCTCCACCACTACCTGAAAAATGCTCTGCAAGGCCTTCAAGAATTTTTATGCCAAACATATTGCCTGATTTTCCAAACAACGTTACTAAATTACCGCCACTTACTAAACCTTCAAGCACGTTATTATAAGCAGCAATTGCTCCTTCATGAAAGTTGAACAACCATTTCATTCCATCTACAATTGTTGCGACGGAGTCACTATGACCAAGACCAAAACCACTTTTTTCTCCTTGCTGCTCTTGGTGTTGTTGTTGAGCTTGCCATTCTGCAATGTTTGGACCTTGTGGTTCACTCATAAACTTTTATCCTTAACCTTGAATACTATATTTTACCACAAATGTCAAAAAATATCAATAAGGTGCTTGAATACCATTTTCTGAAAACGATACGCTTCTAGGCGCTATCTAGACAATTGACATCATAAAGTTAAAGGCTGCCTTTAGATATATTGATAAGACTAGCGGAAAGGTTTCACAATAACCATAATAACTATGATTATTATTAATACTGTAACAACTTCATTTAAAATGCGGAAATAAACGTGAGTTTTTTTATTTAAACCCATTGCAAAATTTTTTCTGTGTTTTGCGAGTAGTCCATGAATAGCAAACATAAAGAATAATGCTAGTGCTTTTACATGGAACCACCCTTCACGATATGCCTCTCTTATAACCATTAATGTGATTCCAAAACCGAGCGAAAAGAGCATTGCAGGGTTTGTGATATATCTAAGTAGCCTTCTCTCCATTGTTTGAAGTAAGCTATCATTTCCCGATCCTAATTTTACAGTTGCGTGATAGACGTAAAGCCTGGGCAAATAGAGCATACCTGCCATCCACATGATGACGAAGATAACGTGAAGAGCTTCAAGCCAGTGATAATAATCCATTGAGATTTGTTACAAAATGTTAGAAATTTCTGATATTATATTAGTTTAATGGAAAAGAAATTGATATGAAAGCGGAAAGTTTCACTAAAGAACAGGTGAGGGGGTTCTACAGGAAAATGCTACTCATACGCAGATTTGAAGAGAAAGTAGGACAATTGTATGGAATGGAATTAATAGGTGGATTTTGTCACTTGTCGATAGGGCAGGAAGCAGTTGCAGTTGGAACTCACGCTGCATCAAAACCTGGTGATGCTTTTATCACAAGTTATAGAGGTCATGGTTTGATGCTTGCATGTGATTCTGATCCGAATGTTATGATGGCAGAACTGACCGGTAAAAAGACAGGATACTCGAAAGGTAAAGGTGGTTCAATGCATATATTTAATGTTGAGAAAAAATTCTTTGGCGGGCATGGAATAGTGGGTGCACAAGTTCCAATTGGTACGGGAGTAGCATTTGCTAATAAATATAGGAAAAAAGATAACGTGGTATTTACATATTTTGGCGATGGTGCTGTAAATCAAGGGCAAACATATGAATCGTTTAATATGGCAGCTTTATGGAAGTTACCTGTGATTTATATTATAGAGAATAACGAGTATGCAATGGGGACTTCTGTAGAAAGATCCACTTCGATAACTGAGTTATATAAAAGGGGGGAGGGTTTTGGCATTCCTGGAAAGCAAGTTAATGGAATGGATTTCTTTCTTATTTATGAAGCTGCAAGTGAAGCAGCTGAGCACGTGCGTAGCGGGAAAGGGCCTATTTTGCTTGAAGTGAAGACATATCGATATCGTGGTCATTCGATGTCGGATCCTGCTACTTATCGTTCGAAAGAGGAAGTTGAAGATATGAAGCAAAATTACGATCCTATAAGCGCTTTAAAGAAGTACATGATAGATGATAAAATTGCTTCAGAGGATGAATGTGAAGCAATTGACAAGGAAGTACGTGATTTAGTGAAAAAGTCGGAGGATTTTGCCAAGAATAGTCAAGAACTAAGCGTTGATGAGCTATATACTGACGTTTACAAATCTGTCGGCTGTTAAAAATTACTTGACAAATTCTGCTAGTCCCCCTATTATGGGGCCAAGGGTATTTCTTATTCAAAACTTGTTTTTGGTTTGCACAGGTTCAATAACAAAATTCAGTAAAAAACTGAAGGTATTTTTTGGCTAGTTACATCAAATTATTGGGGCTGCATATCTTTATAAATTTTTTCACATTCAGCCAAAACCGCGCTTAAACTAAGCGTCAGCACATTATTACAGCGCCAATTTAAAGTATTAGAGGATCACAATTCGCTATCTGGGGTTTCTTTGCCTTTTTTTTGCTTGGTAAATTTCTTAAATATTAAAGCTAAGGTTAGTTGCAGTTAAAACGTTAAAAAACACCAATACTTAAAGTAGATAATGATGGGGGTTGCTTTTGCCTTTTTAGGGGTAGCCGCTTTGCGGTCTAGCATTTGCCGCTCAGAGCGAGTTTTGTAGTGTCTTGATAGATTTTTCAATGTGCTCGGACAGAGGAGCAGTGATAATAATTTCTTTATTATTTGGCAGTTTAAAAGACAAAGAATGTGAATGAAGATGAATTTTATTTGCTATTCCATCAACAAAAGCTTTTCTGCCACCATATTTACCGTCTCCAAGAATGGGACAGTTTATATGGGCTAAATGTGCCCTTAATTGATGAGTCCTGCCGGTAATTGGTTGTAATTTTAGATAAGCAACATTGTGCTTTAGTGTTGCTATAATCGAAAAATGCGTAGTGGCATCCTCAGGAGAATTTTCATCAACGACCACCTTTTCTTGACCTGAAGCATATTTTTTTACCAATGGATAGTCTATTGTTCCACTATCCTTGCTCGGTGTGCCAGAAGTTAGTGCTAAATAAGTTTTTTTTACTCTCCGTTCTTTAAATTCTTCAATTAAATATCTTGCAACATTAGCATTGCGTGCGAATATTATCACTCCACTGGTATCTCTATCCAGCCTATGAACGATCTTAAATGTTTCTCCCTCTCTTATTTGGTCAAGCAAATCACTAATGCTAATCTTTACCTTTTCACCACCTTGAACGATTACTCCTCTAGGTTTGTTTATAGCTAGTATATATTCATCTTTATATAATATGCTGTCTCTTAGTAGATTCACTAACTTTTCATTATATTTGCGGTCAGAATTGGTATTTTTAATATAGTCTAAGTATTTTATCGTTATAGTTTGCCCAGGATTTACTCTATCACTGGACTTAGCTTTGCAATCATCAACTTTGATTAATCCTTTCCTTAAAGATTTTTCAATGACGGACTGCCTCAGATCTGGAAAAATTCTTCTGATGTACCTATCGAGCCTAATGTTGTTATCTTCT
Source organism: Wolbachia pipientis (assembly GCF_030373985.1). GTDB lineage: Bacteria > Pseudomonadota > Alphaproteobacteria > Rickettsiales > Anaplasmataceae > Wolbachia > Wolbachia pipientis_D. The sequence goes on along the minus strand of NZ_JAUCRB010000006.1, from coordinate 36,993 downwards.
ACTGATATAGTTTTGATGTTTTGTAGCATTTCATTATATATAATAATATCTAGAAAAAATATCAATTATTAGAGTCATTCTAGCGCTTGACGATGAAATCTAGATAATATAGATCTTATTGTCAGACAATAGGATGCCTTGTTACAACTATATTCTTCGTGCCTCCTCCAAGCCTTGTTTTTCTGCTTCGTCTATTTTAGTACTGCCTTTAACGGCATATGTGTAGCGCTACCAACTGCCAATGTTACTATTGCAACTTTGGCTACCGCTATTACTATGGGTATTAACTCAACTGCAACTGTTCCGGTTGTAGAAAGTGCTATCGCTGCAACAGTGTCTGATAATGCGGTTACACCACCGACATATAACCCATTCTTTTTTGCCTTCTTCTCTAAGAACTGTATTATATGTCCATTTTTGTCAAACAATAAAAAGCTTGTTCCTGCCTTTGTTAGAATATTAACCATTTCTTTATTATTATGTTGAGCAGCTTTACTTAAGAGCGCGTCTTTTCTATTATTCACTGCATTAAGATTTGCTCCTGCTTCTATCAGAATATCAACTATTTCTGTATGGCCGTAATAAGCAGCCAAATGTAAAGGTGTGTTTCCTTTACCTAATACTTTATTAACATCTGCTTCTGCTAAAACGTCAACCACCTTTTTGTAGCCATTAGCAGCTAAACCTAATAATGTACAAGAAAGATCCAGAATTAGCCTCATTCCTGTTTAATAATCCATTCCACGGGGTATTCTTTATATTTTCGAACTGGCGATTTACACCAAAACCGGCTTCACCCCACTGTTTATATCCACCTTCGTTCTCTGCTTTTAATTTCTCTCTTATTTTTTCAATTATGTTATCTTTATTTAAATCTTCTTCCTCATTAACTGCACTTAATATTCTTTTCTACTGCTCATAGTTCATTGTCATAACTTTATCCCTACTTCAATAATATTTTAATTATCATGTATTATGGCACAAAAGTCAATGCGCTTTTTCTATGGGTATGACATTAGAGTTTAAGACTCTGCTGTTAACTTCCTGTAGAACTAGTGAAACAAATATTAGTGCTTGCTTAAAGCCACTTAGTTAGTTATAGTTTCGTGGTCTAAATATAGTAAAATGATTGCTTTTATTCCTCTAGTCATCTTTTTAATCTTATATCTTGGAAGTGGTACTTATTTCTCCTTTATTGGAACTGACAATCCACCCCGTTAGGGTTCACCAGTAATTTGCTTATTACCACAGCACTATTTTTTGCTGTCTCGCGCAACACAGATAAAATTCAACGTAACATTTATACTGTTATTGATGGCATGGGTGATAAAAACACCCTTACTATGTGCTTAGTTTTTCTATTTTCCGGAGCATTTTCTGCTGTTACTCAATCAATTGGTAGCGCAGATACTGTTGCTAATTTAATTCTCGACTTTCTTCCAGCACGATTACTACTACCTGGAGTATTTTGGCTTCTGCTTTTATTTCAACTGCAATTGGCACATCTATGGGAGTTGTTGCACTGATGGTACCTATAGCTGTTAATCTAACAAAAAATGGGGCTTTTGGTCTTGAGATAGAAACTGCAACTGTGGTAGGTGGTGCTGTATTTGGCGATGACCTCTCAATTATATCTGACACCACTATTGTATCTGTTTCTTCACAGGGAGCTACAATCAAAGATAAACTTAAAGAGAACTTTAAAGTAGCGTTTGTTGCCAGCATTATAATACTGACTTGCCTAGTAGTTACCGCATGTAGTACAAAAAATGTCCATGTATCAAATTTAGATTATTTGTCAGTGGTAAAAATTATTCCTTATTTTCTCTAATAATCATGGGCCTATTTGAGATTACCACCTTGGTAACGATAACTATAAACATAATTATTGCTGGTATACTGGGAATAACTTTTTTTGATTATGCTGTAATTCAATACTCTAATGACATATATAATGGTTTTAAAAGCAAGTGGAATAGTGATATTTTCTCTATTTATCGGCAGGTTAAGCCATATAATGTGCAAACAAGGTCGAAAGGCATTACATAAACTCATCGATGAAAGTAGTATAACAAAAACTAAAACTGAACTTGTAATAGCAGGAATAGCGTCTATGGTTACTATTTTGGTTGCCAATAATATCATTGCTATTTTATTAAATGGTATTGCAAAAAGGCTAGCGCAAAAACATGATGTTGCATCGTACCGTAGTGCATATTTGTTAGATATCTTTGCCTGCATTACAAAAGGTATCTTGCATTATGATTCTCAACTACTGCTGGCAGGTAGCATAGCCTCTGTATTACCTATTTCTTTATTAACACAAGTATATTAATGCTTTATTTTAGCAGCAGTTACAATAGGTGAAATAATTATCGACAGTAAAAAAGAGAAACGTTACACAGCTACAACTTAATACACTGGCGGGCTTTCAATGCACCTTGTTATAGATCTGACGCTATACTTTCCGTTCATTCCCAGTAACTTTTTCAACACTAGGCTCTAATAGCATATTGTAACACCACCAACCTCTAGCGCCGCTGTTCCGACTGCAGCTACCGCTATTACTGCAGGCATCAATTCAACTGCAACTGTTCCGGTTGAAAAAGTGCTACCGTTGCAGCAATGCCTAATAATGCGGTTGTACTACCGGCAAAAACTCCTTTCGTAATCGCTGATGTGGGTTGAGCTGAAGAGCTGGCGATTTTTGTAACTTCTGATGTAGATTCTTTTTTTCTTAAAAGATGTTTATTGTCATCCTTGTCAGTGCCATTTTGCAGTAAATTGTTCTTTTTTTCGTTTAGTTTTTTAAGTTGTTTTTCTTCTGCTACTTTCAAAAGCTTCTTTATATAATCACCTTTAGCTAGGTCTCTTAGAGTTTGACCCTCATTTTCTTTTGATAAAGGATCTCTCCATTTTCTATGAGAATCATTACTATCCGTTCGTTACTAGTAGCAGCCAAATGTAAAGTGGTACTTCTATTTTTATTTACCACTTTAACACTTGCTCCATTTTCTATTAGAGCTTTTACAACTTCTTTATCGTCATAACGTGAAGCGACTAAATGCAAAGGAGTATTCCCATCTTTATCTACCACTTCAACATTAGCTCCTCTTTCTATTAGAATATTAAAGGCTTCTTTATTATTCCAACTTAGGCAGCTAAAAATAAAGGAGTTTTGCTGTCCTTTATTTATTGCATTAACGTCAATGCCTTTTACTCTCAGTAGAGCACTTATTGCTCCTTCATTGCAAAACCGAGTAGCGCAGTGCAAAGGTGTTTCACAATCTTAATTTACTGCATTAACATCAATGACTTTTGCCTTTAACAGAGCATCTATTGCTTTCTCACTGCCATAGTAAGCAGTTGTGTGCAAAGGAGTATACTCATTATGGCTTCTTGCATTGACATTTATTTCTCCTCTTAACAAAACATATATTACCTTTCCACTATTAAATTCAGCAGCAACATGTAAAGGAGTCCATCTAGCTGACCCATTTACTGCATTGATATCGTCTCTTCTGCTTTTGGTAAGGCATCTACCACATTTCCTAGTTTATTGTGAGCAACTAAGTGTAGTAATGTACAAATGATCCCCGGCGTAATGAGAATGGAAGACTGTGTTCGTCAACAGCGTAAAACAGGTAATTTGCACCAAAACCAGCCCCTTTCCACTTTTCATAATACTCACCTTTATCTTCTGCTTCTAATTTATTTTTTATTTTTTCAATTACATGATCCTACTTAAATCTTTTCCTCATTAACTGCGCTTAATATTTCTTTCCACTGCTCATGTTTCATTGCCATAGCTCTACCTACAAGTTCAATAATACTTTAACTGTCGGGCGTATAGCAAAAAAATCAACTCATTTCTTCTAAAGGCTCTATATTAAAGACAGAAAGTCCCGAAGCGATAACGTGTGCTAAGGCTTGCACAAGAAACATTCTTGCGGCAGTGAGATCTGGGTTATCTTTGAGTATGAATCGCATGTTTAAGTCGCTTTTGCCATATCCCCACAGAGCATGAAACGCTTCTGCAACCTCAAGTAGGTAAAAAGTAATTCTGTGTGGTTCACAGAGTTTTACGGCAATTTCTACCACGTCTGGCCACTTTGCTATGGTTTTTATGAGGAATAACTCTCCGCCGGTTTTTAAAAGTGAAGGATCTGCACTTGGAAGTTCTTTTGGAGCGTTGCGCATCAGTGAGTGGGCGCGAGCGTGCGCATATTGCACGTAAAAAATAGGATTGTCTTTTGACTGTTTTTTAACTTTGACAAAATCAAAATCGAGAACCATGTCATTCTTGCGTGTTAGCATTATAAAACGAGTGATATCCCTTCCAACTTCTTCCACTACATCTCTTACTGTGAGGAAATTTCCTGATCTTTTGGACATCTTAACTGGTTTTCCATTTTCGAAAAAGTTCACAATATTATGCAGTTTTACCTCTATCTTTGCTTGATTATCACTCAGCGCGGAAACAACTGCTTTAAGCCTTTTTACATAACCGCCATGGTCACTACCAAGCTCTACTATCATATTGTAAAAACCACGTGATATCTTATCAAAATGATAGGCGATATCCGAGGCAAAATAAGTCCAACTGCCATCCTCTTTTTTCAGTGCACGGTCAACATCATCACCGAACTCTGTGGAGCGAAATAGCATCTCCTTCCTGTAAGTCCAATTTTTACTCTCTTTGCCTTTTGGTTTTCCTAGATATCCTTCATATACTAGACCCTTGTCAGACAACAGCTTTATGCTCTCTTCAATTTTGCCACTTTTCTGTAGTTCATACTCTGAAGTAAAAACATCGTGATTTACTCCAAGCAAGTTCATGTGTTTCTTTATGAGTTCTAAGATAGAGCTTAGAGTATACTCTCTAATTACTTGGTTATCTTGCTTTTCTAGAAGCTCCTTGCCATATTTTTTGGCTAGCCCTTCTCCTATCGATTTTAAATATTCACCAGGGTATAATCCTTCTTCTATACTGACTTTTTCTCCCAGGGCTTCCTTATATCGCAAATACACTGACCGAACTAGCGTATCTACTTGTGCTCCAGCGTCATTAATGTAATACTCCTTAGTGACTTTATAACCAACTTTTTTCAATAAGTTTGCTAAAACGTCTCCAAATACTGCCCCTCTTGCATGGCCGATATGCAGGGGGCCAGTTGGGTTTGCAGATACAAATTCAACATTGATGGCTTGATTGTTTCCAATGTTTAGAGTGCCAAATTCTGTTTTTAGTTTATTTATTTGTTTTAGAACTTCGTGCCATACTTCTATTTTTAAGTACATATTAATAAAGCCAGGGCCCGCTATTTCTACTTTTGCGATTTCATCAAAAAGTTCAAATTCTTTTGCTAAAACCTCTGCGATCTTAGAGGGATTCTGCTTTTCATGCTTTGCAAGCACCATAGCAACATTTGTATAAATATCACCATGTGCTCTATTGCTTGGAGGACCTACAATAAAATTTGCTGCACTTGTATTTATGATATTCTTTTGCTTCAACTCATTTAATTTACTAAGGATTAGAGAGGAGATCCGCTTAAAAATGTTCATCAACTAGGAAACTATAAAAACCTGCAGCAGTATAGAGGATAAATGAGGTTAGTTGAAGGGTTATCTTGTGTGAATTATATAGAAATTACTACAGAAAAAAAAGGCCTACCAATGCTGTGTTTACTCAAACAACAACACAGGAGTTAATTGCAACTTGTAAAACACATAAAGTATAGGCACGCTTACAAAATTAACCACTTTTTATCTTCGTTCCATATTTTATCAATATAAAAAACTTTTTTGCAGTTAACAGCAATCAAAAGCATTGTAACCTACATCAAGTATTAGCACAGTCTTATTTAAATCAGGGAATTCTACGTGCCCTCCAGCTTTTACTACAGGTAGTTCACCTTTCCAACAATAAGGTATTATTACTGTATTGCCAGAATCGTGTGTGGTGCCATGCAGCATGATGATTATTGTGATATGGCTCATGAAAATGCTTGAAGCATAGGTTATGGTGATTGAAGCATGGGTGCTCGTCTACAGGAGGTTTCATTTTATTCCTCCATCTACTGTAGGCTTTATAGTAGGTTTTTCTATATTTACTGTAGTAAGTTTTCAAGAGGCTTTCCTCCGCTTCCATTGTCTACTATAGTCTCTACAGTAGATTCTACTCCACTTTGTTCAATTTGGTTCACGCTACTTGTACCCTGAATAGCTTCATTGGCTAATTCATCAGCATGTGTGTTCTTATCATTACTACCTAGTATAGAAATCTTCTATATAATTAAAACTTTACCTCAAATTAGTAGTATTAGTAGGGAAGGCAAGAAAGACCATATATCAAATGGGCTATAATAAAGTTATAATCAATAGATAGAGGAGCAGTACATATCCCTTTTTTTTATACTTTATTTATCATATTAAGTCAATGCTATTATGCATATCGTAATATGACATTACTCACTTTTGATATATAGTGCCTCTACACACTTTTCACGTCTTTTGTTACTTTCGCTACAATTACCTACGGAAATTTACTGCCCTTAGATTATATTTGTAGCAGTATCAGCTGCTGCGATAGGTTCTGAAAGATCTTCAACTGCCCCTTCAATCCTGCAACTTCTGTTACTCTAGTTTTTACTCTTCCGCTTCTGCTTCAGTATGGTGGTATATTTAGCACTACTGTTTTACTAGAGTTGTGAGCTTGATACCATGCTGCATCGTGGTGACTATTGTAACATGGATTATGATAATGCTTTAAATGTAGATTATGATTACCTTGGAATGGGATATAATGCTGCTTGAGGGATGTATACAAATTAGGGATATAATGATCACCTTTAAGGCAAAGTTTGTGTATGGTTACGCAGTCCTTATCAAAGCAAAACTTATTATTGGATTTATCAGATGTATGTACTGGTTTATAACCTGGGAAATAACGTTCATTTTTATTATAGGAATAAGCGTTGTACGGTTGTGAAATTGAATAGCAAGTAATAAAAATCCTTTAAAAAATAACTATTAGATTATTATAGAATAAAGTGATTAATTATTTAATAATCTTGAGATTAAAATTAGTATGTTCAAGATCCTCAATCTATAATACATTTCAAAATACAACTTTTGATGTAGCAGTGTTAGAGTTCAGAAGTTCAACTGCGAACAGAGTAATGATAAAATTTAAAAAGGAGAGTGTAAATATAGTCAGATTGGTTGTATTGCTCAAATGAATTATAATGAAACTGCTATGGGTAACAAATGAGCTCTTGCTTATGGAATTTCTTTATTAAGTAAGGTGTTATACACGTGGGCAGTATTTAAATACTGCCCACGTGCTCTTAGAAGGACATAAAATGCGTATGCTAAAGTGACACTACGTGCATATGTAAGTTGTTTAAAACTCTCTTCTAATAGAGAAGCCTAATACGTCACAAGGATTGTGATATGTGTCATAGTATTTATGACATGAGTTAAAATGGTTATGACATGGATTAATAGCATAAGGTACATATGCAGACATGCAGGGCGTATGAGCTGGTAAAACTGGTGCTGATAAATGGGAAGTCATATATTGTTGTGATAAGAAATTATTAGTATAAATCGTAATAATCCTTGAAAAAATACTATTGAATTATTATAAGTTAAGATGGTTAAGGGTTTAATAATCTTATACTAAATTTAGTATATCAATCCAATTAATAACAGTGTGATTCGAATTTTTTTTGGTTCATATAATATTTTGCAATATTATATTTAGTACTCAAACGTATTAGAGTTTGACTGAGCTTTTCCTAAATATCTCTCACTGTGGGCAAGTACCTTTAGTAACTTTTTGTCGTCCTCGTAACAAAAACCTCTTAGCTTTCTCTTTGCTTTTTTGGTAAGGCTATCTTTTCTGGATCAGAAGATCCAGAAAAAATGTTACATTAAGTTATTGTAGTAATCGTGGTAAGAGAAAATCTCATCTTGGTTGTTACCAATACTACGGGAATAAGAACTTTTTTCCCCAAGATTATCAGGAATTTTTAATTTTACTTCCTTGCCAGAAGTCCATAGAGTTTTATCCATCATTTTAGCGTATCACTGACATTTTACATTGCTTCTATAGTCTTTCATTGTACCATTAGGATTTAGGTAGGACTTCAAGTGGTATACTAATTCTAGTATTGTTACCATCTTTACCTATTCTTCTATTAGAAGAATCAAGAGTTACCAATGGCGATTCTAATTTTGCAATTATAGCTTTGCCTGCACATTCCTTTAATTCTTCTTTATTAAGGTCTAATATAAAATTAGGACATTTATTATTCACAAAGAAATTTTTACTGTATGTGTAATCATAATAAGATGAAGCGGATGGACAACAGAAACTTGTCTTGTAATTTAAAAAATTCTTTGGACACATCATTGAAGAATTTCTTATTTCTCCTTCTTTATTACACCACATGTTACTAGGTGCACCCCACGTGAAGTTTATTTTGCTTCCACACTTGATATCTTTCTCATACTTGGAAGTTATAGCAAAATTTTCCGCATGGTACTGTTGTGCATTATTCTTATATACATAATCCATAATTTCTTTCTTACTCATTAAGTCAGGGAGAAATTGCTCCAAAAGGTCTTTTGTAAACCAAGCAGGCTTACCAACGTGGTTAGTACCAGTACCATATTTTGACTTATAATACTTATTGTATTGCTGACCTGCATGTCCAGCGCAATTATCCTTATCATCAAGATGTTTTTCAGTTATAGGTATACCTTCAATACTTTCTCCATCTTTGCCTTTATTATCTTTGCTATCTTTGTTCTTAACGTCTTTGTCTGTACCAGGTTTGCTTGTACCAGCTCCATCTCCGGCTCTATCTTTACAAGGTTTGCTTGTAACGGAGTCTCTCTCTTTTTTACATTCTTCAACTTCTTTTTTATACCGTACAGCCTCTTCTTTTGCCCTTTCAATTTTACATTGCACAACTTCTTCTTTTGCCAGCTTAGCTTCCGTTTTTGCTCTTTCAGCTTCTAATTTTGCTTGTTCAGCTTCTTCTTTTGCCTTACTTGTAGTGTCTTTTCCTCCTTTTGTCTGTTTAGCTTCTATTATTGCCTTCTCAGCCTCCTCTTTTGCTTTTTCAATCCGATTTCTCAGATCTGTGACTTAATCCTCAGTTGTGGTCTCATCTTCGGTTGTTACTTGATCTCCCGAATGATCTGATTCTTACTTGTGGCTTGATCTTCGTTTGTGGTTTTATCTTCAGTTGTATCTGATCCTCACTTATACTCTCATTGCCATAAAAAGATTTATTGGTATATGCATAGTTGTTATTGATTTTACTGCTATGATCGTGCTTTAACACAGGGACCTCCTATATAGTCAAAGCTGAAATTATATTAAGGTAGAGCAAGTTATGAATATAATGTGAACAATACTATGGAAGAAATCACAGATCACAAAACTTCCAGATAACTATGGAGCTATTATAAAATGAAAGGATTAAAAAATTGATAATTTTGGTTCTAAGTTTAGTATATTCATTAAATTAACAACGACATTGCCTAAATCTTCTCTTAATTTATATAGTATTTCAATAGATCATGCCTCATGTACCTTCGCTAATTTTGCATACAGTCCATCTTTGTTTATCAGAGAGTCGTGAGTTCCTACTTCTTCTACTTTTCCGTGATTAATTACTATAATCTTGTCAGTTTTAAGTGCGGTTGACAATCTGTGTGTGATCATAATCGTTGTTTTGTTGTGCATTAATTTGCTAAGTGCCTTTTGCACGAGGGTCTCACTCTTGTAATCAAGAGCAGAGGTTGCCTCATCCAGTATTAAAATCTGAGGGTCTTTGAGTATGGCTCTTGCTATTATAGTGCGTTGTTTTTGCCCTTCGGAAAGTTTCAATCCTCTTTTTCCTACAAATGTGTTAAACTTATCAGGTAGCTTGTCAATAAATTCCATCGCATAAGCACTGATGGCTGCTTGCCTCACTTCCTCATACTCAGCACCTGGTTTGCCATATAGTATATTTTCCATTATTGAACAAGAAAATATCATGTAGTCTTGTGGCACTAAACCAAACAGTGATCTTAAATTGTTTAGCGCGATTGACTTAATGTTATGCCCGTCGATAGTAATGCTGCCTTTGCTTGGATCATGAAAACGGAGCAGAAGCTTTAAAATGGTGCTCTTACCACTACCGGATGGTCCAACGATTGATACTGCCTGACCTGCCTCTATAGAAAATGATACGTTGTTTAACGCTGGCTTGTCAGGGCGAGATTCATAAAAAAACGTCACGTCGTTAAATGAAATTCCTTTTTGAACGCTCTGAATTTTTATAGGATTACTGGTGTCTATTATAGAGCTTTTCATATTTTTAAATTCAAATAAACGCTCTACTATTCCGAGACCTCGTTGTAAATCATTGATATTATCACTCAAGTTATTCACAGCTCCTGCTGCAAGCACTGAATAAAACACAAATGAAGAGAGCTCCCCAATGGTCATATTGTCGCTTAAGACTTCTTTAATGCCAAAGAAGAGCAAAACGACTAATGAACCTATCACACACGAGATAACCAAAGTTACCAAAATAGCGCGCAAGAGCACTAATCTTACATATGATTTTGATACTGAGTTTAAGTGTTCCTTAAAACGGATTTTTTCATTTTCTTCCAACACAAACGACTTGATAGTTACTATAGATCTGAAATTTTCCTCACTAAATGATGCAAGCTCGCTCAGCTTATTCTGGGCAAAGCGCGCATAATTTCGCACCTTTTTCCCAAGTGAAGTCATGATAATGAGTAGTATGGGTATTATTGCAGCTGCGTATGTGGTTAAGTGTAGACTCGTATATAATAACATGGCGACGCTACCGACCAGAGTTACAAAATTTCGTAATATTGTGAGTAGGCTACTATTTATTATTGATTGCAACATAGAGGTATCAGTAATTAACGCTGAGATAACATCTTGTACGCCTGTGTTCTCAAAGAAACTTAGTTGCAAGTCAGTAATGCTGCTATATAAATCATATCTTATTCTTGCGATAACTTTCTCGCTACCAATTCCAATGAAATACAATCTAATAAATGCAGTGAGAGAAATGGCTAAAACTGTAAATATTGTAACTAATAGTTTGGTAGTGAAATTGTGCTCTGCACCGGAATCAATTATGTTGCTTAAACCTCTGCCGAAGAGGAGAATCGTTAAAGCTGAAAATAAAACTGCAATAAAAGCTATAATGAAATAATGTAGGTTGGGTTTTATGTAGTAAAATAATTGCCTAATATTGGATTGCATCTTATTTCAAAGTTTCTAAAGCTAAGTATATGGATTTTTATTGCAGGAGAAAGGGGAAAGGTGTAGTATGAAGGAACTAGTCTACAGAATACCCCTAAGGAGCAATACGCTCATGGAGATTTAATGCAATAGCCTGATTTCTGCTAAAAGACAGCATTATGCCAAGCGCAATGCTCGAAGATAAAAGGGAAGAGCCGCCATAGCTAAGTAATGGGAGAGTTATGCCGGTGGTAGGGAAAACATTTAATGTTACTCCTATGTTTATTATGAATTGTGTGATAAATTGAATTGAGGTACCGAGAATTACCAGCAGATTGAATAATTCACTTTCATTATATGCAAGATAAAGCAAACGAGCCGAGATGATACCAAATAACATCAATGTGGCTAAACACATAATCAAACCAAATTCTTCTGCTAAAACAGAAAATACAAAATCCGTATGACAATCAGGCAGAAAGGTTTTTACGCTACCTTCACCAGGCCCAACTCCAGTTAATTGGCCTTTTTTAAATGCTTCTAATGATTTTATAACTTGAAAGTTATCACGCTGCGCAAAAAAGAGAAAATTGTGAATCCTTTGCTTTATATGTGGAAAACATAAATAAGCCGTTGTAATTCCAGTTGTGACTATTCCCACTATACATAAAAAGTATAAAAGTGGTATATATGCAATAAACATTTGGCCAATAAAAGAATATGCTAAAAGCATAGACATACTAAAATCAGGTTGCAAAAGCAACAACACAAAAACTAACATGAATATTATAATTGATATATGTATTCTAAACTTCATTCTGCTGGCCAAGATACTAGCTATAACAATAGAAAAAAATGGCCTTATGAACTCAGATGGTTGGACTGAAATTTTGACAATGTGTAACCATCTTTTCGCCCCTTTTGCCTCTACGCCAAGTATTATCACAACTGCCATTAGAATAATGAATAGAGTGAACCCTTTAAACGAAAGGTTAAGTGTAGTTTTTGTATTGAGAAAAGAAAATGTTACTAAGGTAATCAGCGACAGAACTATATAAACTGTGTGACGCCGTATAAAATAATCTTGTGGTAAGGAAAGGCGCTGCGCAATTGTAGGACTTGCTGAATGAACGAGAATGAAGCTTATAGTTAACAAAAAAACTACTGGAAGGATGAGATAGTAATCTAGTGTTCTATACCAGAGTTTAATATTCATTTTGCTCCAATGTGTAATGCTACTATTCCATAGCTCATATTGTGAAACTCAACATTCTTAAAGCCTACTTCTTCGACCTCCATTTTAAAATCAGCTTGAGTTGGAAACTCTCTAATGCTCCTCACTAGATATTCATAAGAACTCTTGTCTTTAGCAACTATGCTGCCAATTTTAGGGATTACTTTAAATGAATATAAATCATAAAATTTGGTAAGTGTCTTATTTTGATAATGCATAGGAGCAAACTCCAAGCAGATAAATTGTCCATTCGGTTTCAATACCCTATATGCTTCACTTAAAGCCTTCTTGCGATCGGAAACGTTCCGAATACCAAAAGCTATTGTGCAGTAATCAAATTCGGAGTCTTCAAAGGGTAAGCTTTCTGCATTTGCACACACCCAATTGAAATTGAGCTGATTTGAATTTATAGCTTTATCACGTCCTCTGCTTAGCATATTTTGATTTATATCACATACTGTGACTTGAGCACTTGGTTCTCTTCTTACTATTCTAATTGCTATATCTCCGGTTCCCCCAGCAATATCCAAAACCTTAGAGTTTTGTGTAAAATGCACACTATTTACCATCTTATCCTTCCATAACCTGTGTATTCCTAGGCTCATTATGTCATTCATGATATCGTAGCGATTTACTACGGAATCAAATACCCCTTTAACTAATTGTGATTTATCCATACTATCTATTATATCAATCACTACACTATATGGCAATTTTATGAAATTCTCAAATGATGTCATTCCAGCGTTACGCGCTGGAATCTAGGAAAAAGGAATCAGTGTCAAGTTACTTGTGTGACAGTAGAGAAACTTTTAAATTAGGTAGTTAAATTAATGTATTAATTAAAGGAAATGTATTATAATTAAGCTCCTGTAGCTCAGTGAATCATTCAGTGACAATACAAAGTATTACTTCCCTTATTGTGATATTTTCTATAGCAGTTGTTGATATGGCAACTGACCTATACTCAATTGCACTGCCAAGTATTGCTAATCATTTTAAAGTAGAAGGCAGTGTAGTACAGCTTACAATTAGCTTAAATTTAGTTGGACTTGCGGTATCTGGATTAATTTATGGTCCATTATCTGACCATTATGGTAGACGCCCAACAATGCTAATTGGTATAGCAATTTTTACTTTGGCAAGTATTGTATGTTACATAGCCGACAATATTATGCTTTTAATGCTAATTCGCTTTATACAAGGAATGGGTGCTGGTGTTGCAGGCGTTGTTGGATATGCAGCAATCAGGGATATGTACTCAGGTAGTGAATATTCGAGAGTAATTTCAAAATTAAATATGGTAGTAGCACTTTCGCCTGGAATAGCTCCAGTGGTAAGCAGTTATATAATTTCACACGGCTATAATTGGAAATTTTTGTTCTTTATCATATCATTAGCAGCAATTATTATGCTCATTTTTGTTTACTTTAAGTTACAAGAAACGCTTACTGTAAATAAAAATGAAACCAGCATAACTAGTGTGATTATTAGTATTATAAAGCAATATATATTGATATTTAGAAACTATCGTTTCCTCGGGTTTTCAGCTATTCATGGGTTAACTTTCATGTGGCTTTGGGCATACATTGCTAACTATCCTTTCATATTTGAATTTATGGGTGTTGAAGTGCAATATTTTGGTTATCTCATATCAATTATAGTCATGTTTTACATAATTGGAACTTTGATTAATAGAAGGTGTGTACCAAAAGTAGGAGTTAGCAGGATGTTAATGATAGGTTTGATATTACCAATAATATCTGACTGTTTGCTGGTATATCTTTACTTTACGAATGCATTGAATATATCCACCTTGGTGATATGCTGGGTTCCAAATAATATTGGGTTTGCATTAATAATAAGCAATAATGTAACCTCTGCGTTAGAAACAATTAAAGTTATAGGGCTTGGTAGTGCAGTTCTCTCATTCTGCAATATGATGTTCGGCGCTATTGGAATATATATAGTAGGAAAATTCTTTTCCTACGGTATTTTACCAAATTTACTATTAACAATAGTATGCTCTACAATTGCAGTTCTTATATACAGCTTACTCAAGTACACAGAAAAACACCCACAAGGTTTGTTGTAACAGCAAACTGCTTCTTTTTTGCTTTTACATTCAAACAACTGTTGTGTAAAAGGTTTGCTGTTTAACTACAATGAATGTAAGCCAATTTCTCACAGACACATTTTACTACGTGATCGGCACTGATATTAAAATGCTCATAAAGTGTTTTATAAGGTGCTGATTCTCCAAAGCTTTTCATGCCAATAAATATACCATTTGAGCCTATATATTTGTGCCAACCCATTTCACTCCCAGCTTCAATTGCAACTTTAATGCTGTCATTATTTAGTATTGCCTTTTTGTACTCGCCACTTTGCTCGTCAAAGAGCCTCCAGGACGGTATAGAAACAACTCTTGTGCCTATGCCTTTTTCATGTAATTTTTTCCTTGCTTCAACTGCAATTTCAACTTCAGATCCAGTAGCAAATATCGTCACTTCTAATTTCTCTGGACATTCACATAAAATATATGCACCAAACTTTGATAGGTTGGCGGATTGATCGACATCGGAGTGAAATTTACGCATGTAATTCACGTTTTGCCTTGAGAGCGCAAACAGTGCAGGTGACTCTTTTTTTTCCAATGCGATGCTAATGCACTCTAGAGTTTCAACTGCATCGGCTGTCCTAAAAACATATAGATTTGGTATAGCCCGAAGGGAAGCTAAATGCTCTATTGGCTGATGAGTTGGGCCATCTTCTCCTACTCCAATTGAGTCGTGAGTCATTACGTATATAACTTGCTGTTTCATTAAAGCTGAAAGGCGTATAGCAGGGCGGCAATAGTCGGAAAACACCAAAAAAGTGCCGCCATAAGGGAGAATTCCACCATGAAGAGCCATACCATTCATACAAGTTGCCATAGCGTGCTCTCTCACTCCATAGTGGACATAAGAACCACTGTAATTGTCACTATTTATTGCCTTCATATGCTTATATTTAGTGTAATTTGACCCAGTAAGATCAGCAGACCCACCAATTAATTCCGGCATAGATTGTGTTAAAAGTTCCATTATCCTGCCAAAAGAAGATCGTGTAGCTTCGTTTGGCATTGTTTCATGTATTTGTTTCTTCAGGTTAGCTAAATCATTGTCGATATTGTCTGGCAAACGTTTATCGAGTCTTCTTTGTAGTTCTTTACTCTCACTGGATTCCAGTGCTTGACACTGGAATGACACTGAATTACGGTTTTGCTTTGCTCTCTCAGCTGTCTCCATCCAGGCGTTTTTCACATCTTCTGGCACATGAAATGGCTCATAGTTCCAATTCAATTTTTCTCTCATCTGTTTTATATCTTTCTCTGTAAAAGTACCACTATGAGCAGAAGATGTGCCAGCACGGCTTGAAAACTTCCCAATGATGGTTTTACAGCAGATAAGCGATGGTTTTTCAGATTTTTGCGCTTGCTCGATTGCAAGCGATATGGAGTTGAAATTGTGGCCGTCAATCTTGTTAACATTCCACCCATAAGCTGAAAAACGCTTTTCCACGTTATCGGAGCAAGAAAGGTTAGTAGTGCCATCTATAGAAATGCCATTATCATCGAAAAGGGCTATCAACTTATTCAGTTTAAGATGTCCAGCAAGTGATGCTGCTTCGTGGCTTATTCCTTCCATAAGACAGCCGTCTCCTAACATTACATAAGTGTAGTGATTGATGGAGTTATCTCCAAACTGTTCTTTAAGTATCGATTCGGCAAGTGCCATGCCAACTGAAGCGGCGAATCCTTGTCCTAAAGGACCTGTAGTTGCTTCCACCCCGGGAGTCAGACCAGATTCTGGATGACCTGGAGTCTTGGATCCCAGTTGCCTAAAGTTCTTTAACTCATCTATATTAATATAACCTGTCAGATATAATATGGAGTATAGCAACATTGAGCCATGGCCGTTTGATAGAACGAAACGGTCTCTATTAAACCATTTACAATCATCGGGGTTATGATTTAGATACTTAGCAAACAAAACAGTTGCAACATCTGCCATGCCAAGCGGCATACCTGGATGCCCAGAGTTTGCTTTTTGTGCTGCATCAATTGATAAAAAGCGGACAGCATTTGCCATAGATTCCAAAGGTAGATGATTCATATGTTAATAGAAAAAATTAAGTGAAGTGTAATATATTACTTTAGTAAAAACAAGTTGACACTTAATGCTGAAATCCTTAATAGTTTAAAGTTAGATTGTGAGAGTTTTTATATGACAACTGTTATCAATAGAAAGTATAGGATCAGCCGTAGGCTTGGTATAAATTTGTGGGGTAGAGCAAAAGATCCAGTAAACAAAAGGAAGTATCCTCCAGGCCAACACGGTATTCTTGGGTTCAAAAGGTTATCTGATTTTGGTAAGCAGTTCGCTGCACATAAGAAATTTAAGTTTTATTATGCAATTTCAAGTAAGCAGCTCAGGCGTGTGTTTTTAGATGCTTATAACAGAAAGGGCTACACAGCTGATAATTTTATTGGTATCTTGGAATCGAGGTTGAGTTCTGTTTTATATCACTCTGGCCTTGTACCAACAATTTATTCAGCAAAGCAGCTTATATCTCATAAGCATGTTACAGTTAATGATAGAGTGGTTAATATATCAAGTTATCGGGTAAAACCTGGTGATGTGATAAAAATAAGAGAAAGGGCAGCAAAAATTCCTGTAATAGTAGAAGCTGCAGAAAAACAAGAGCGCAAGGTTCCGGATTATTTAGAAACAGACAGTAAAAAGCATTCAGTGAAATATTTAAGAGTGCCTCAGTATTCTGAAGTTCCTTACTCAGCGGACATGGAAGTTAATTTAGTAGTAGAGTTCTACTCTAGATAAATAAAAAGAGCCCGTGTGGCGGAATCGGTAGACGCAGCGGACTTAAAATCCGTGGGTTTTGCAACCTTGGGAGTTCAAGTCTCCCCGTGGGCACCATTTAGTTTATCAGGAGATGCAAAAAATATGAAATGGCTTGATATAGAAAACATTGTAGAAGCTTTAGAAGAAAAATTTCCAGATGAGGATATAATTAATATCAGGTTTACTGAGCTTAAAAAGAAGGTCTTGGGTTTAGAGCAATTTGATGATGATGATGAGCGTTGTAATGAAAAAATACTCGAAGCTATACAAGCAGCTTGGATTGAGGAAAGATCTTAGTAGCTAAGAAATAGCTACTTTTTAGTACCGAAAGGAAATTTTTAGATTATCATACACTGAGATATACTATAGTTAATTAGAAAATTGGTGAAAGGATGCTCAAGCGTAGCGGCCCAAAGAGATTAAAGCTCATAGTAGAAAGTTATGCATTAAAATGTATGAAGAATAAGATGAGCAAAAATGAGATACGTCTTATTTTAAACTGGAAAGGCATAGTGGGAGAGGAAATAGCGGGGTGTGCAAAGCCAAAAAAAATCTTATATGCGCAAAATGTAAATTCGGGTGTTTTGTATCTGATAGTAACAAATGGCAGTAAAGCGCTGGAAATTCAGCACATGATCTCTCTTATAATAGAGAAAATCACGTTATTTTTTGGCTACAAAGCAGTATATGATATAAAAATTAAGCAAGAGAGTATTGACTATTTTACTGTATAAGGTAATCTAAGTACGTAGAATAACTTGTATATCAAAGTGAGTAGAGTTTGCGAATTGACAAATAGAAAGAAGTCTTTTGGTAATAAGGTATCGCATTCGAACTGTAAAACAAAGCGTACCTTTCTCTTAAATTTACATAATGTTACGTTGATGAGTGATATATTGAATAGGAAGTTTAAATTTCGCATAGCAGCGAGAACTTTAAGGGCCATAGATTACAAAGGCAGTCTTGACGATTTTTTGCTCAACACAAGAACAGTTAAACTGAGTGAAAAGGCGCAGAAAATAAAAAGAAGGTTAAGAAAAGTTTTAGCGAAACAAGAGGTAGAATTAGCCGTTTCAGATGCATAGTAAGCCTCCATGGCTCAGGGCAAAGGCTCCAACTGGTGAAGTATTCAATGAGACCTTAAGTACTGTTAAGCTGCATAATCTACATACGGTATGTGAGGAAGCTGCATGTCCAAATATTGGCGAGTGTTGGAACAAACGTCATGCTGCTGTGATGATTCTTGGTTATATTTGCACCCGTGCTTGTGCATTTTGCAACGTTGCAACTGGTATTCCTGATAAATTAGACCCTAACGAGCCGGAAAATTTAGCAAAAGCAATAAAAAAGTTAAACTTAAAACATGTTGTTATTACCTCTGTTGACCGTGATGATTTGCCAGATGGTGGTGCTAGTCAGTTTATAAAGTGTATAGAGGAAGTTAGAAAGATAACTCCAGAAATAACAATAGAGATTCTAACTCCCGATTTTTTAAATAAGAAAGGGGCATTTGAAGCGATTGCTGTTGCATCGCCTGATGTTTATAATCACAACATCGAAACAGTGCCAAGATTATATGCAAAAATAAGGCCACGAGCTCGTTATTTTCATTCATTATATTTGTTGAAAGTAGTGAAGCAGATTAATCCTAGACTTTTCACCAAGTCAGGGCTTATGGTTGGCCTTGGAGAAACAAAAGAGGAAGTGCTCCAAGTTATGGATGATTTACGCAGTGCCGAGGTTGATTTTATAACGATCGGTCAGTATCTACAACCAACTCCAAAGCATGCGAAAATCGATAGGTATGTTACCCCAGAAGAATTTGAGCATTATAAATACGTTGCTTACTCTAAAGGTTTCTTGGTAGTTGCATCAAGTCCGCTGACTAGGTCATCATATCACGCTGAAGAAGATTTTAACAAGCTCAAGGCTTGTCGTTTTTCAGTATAAAAAACACTTGACGGGCCATGGTTATAGTATATAGAGTTGACCTTAAGTTTGCGTAACTTTTAGGGGCTTGGTAGTGATAAATGGTAGTAGTACAAGCAGATGTTAAGCGTCAATTCATACATTTAAGGGTACCTACTGTAATTCTACCTGGTGATGAATGACTTTAGGTTTAAAATTGAGAAAGGAGTTGCTATATATACCAACAAGTATGATTTAAACTTATGTTATGGACTTAAGTAAATTTACCGAGAAGGCAAAAAACCTAATTCAAAGTGCTCAAATGAAAGCATTGGGAGCTGGGCATCAGGTTTTCATGCCGGAGCATTTACTAAAGGTAATGCTTGAGGATGAGTCAGGTTTAATTCAGGATTTAATAAGTGCTTGTGGCGGAAATATACAAAATATTTCTGATGCTGTAGATAATGCACTAAAAAAGTTTCCAGTAGTTGAAGGTCCAGGAAGTGGTGGCCTTCAACTTTCGAGAGAAGTAGCAAAAGTTTTTGAAGATTCAGTTGGTATTGCTAGGAGGAATAAGGATTCGTTTGTTGCCGTTGAGCGTTTGCTGCAGGGCCTAGCTGCACAGAAGGATGATGCTATAGGTAAAATTCTGGCAGAGAACAGTATTACACCGCAAAAGTTGAACTCAGTTATTACAGAAATGAGAAAAGGCAGCAGTGCAGACTCACCAAATAGTGAGGAAAAATTGAACGCTGCGAAGAAATATACGAAGGATGTTACAGAGCTTGCGATGCAAGGAAAGCTTGATCCTGTAATTGGTCGTGATGAAGAGATCAGAAGAACTATGCAGGTATCTCTGAGGAGAACAAAGAACAATCCAGTGCTGATAGGTGAACCTGGTGTTGGAAAAACTGCAATAGTTGAGGGGCTTGCAAATAGAATTGTTACAAATGACGTGCCACTTGGTTTACGCAATGCAAAAGTTTTAGCTTTGGATCTTGGTGCATTAATTGCTGGAACGAAATTTAGAGGAGAGTTTGAGGAGAGGCTAAAAGCAGTTATTAATGAGCTTTTGAAAGCAGAAGGAAAAGTTATCTTGTTTATAGATGAGCTTCATACATTAGTTGGAGCAGGAGCAACAAGTGGTGCAATGGATGCTTCAAATCTGTTGAAGCCTGCTCTTGCACGTGGAGAAATTCGCTGTATAGGAGCCACAACGTTAGATGAATATCATGAGCATATAGAAAAAGATCTTGCACTTGCAAGGCGTTTCCAGCCTGTGTTTATCTCCCAACCGACTGAAACTGATACCATTTCAATATTGAGGGGTTTGAAAGAAAGATATGAAGTGCATCATGGAATAAGAATTACAGATGGTGCAATAATTGCTGCTGCAACGCTATCCAATAGGTATATAACAGACAGGTTTCTACCTGATAAAGCGGTTGACTTAATTGATGAGGCAGCAAGTAGAGTGAGGATTGAAATGGATAGCAAACCTGAAGTGATTGATGAACTTGAGAGAAAAATAATACAGCTAAAAATTGAGTCAGAAGCTCTAAAAAAAGAACGTGATGAAAATTCTAAGCAGCGTTTAAAAAAGATAAGTGAAGAGATCGAAAACCTAAACAGTAAATTTGCTGACCTAAACAGCAAGTGGCAGATGGAGAAGAATAAAATAGCTAGAATACAAGAAATTGCTGAGAAATTAGATAACGCTAGAAAAGAGCTGGAGTTAGCTCAGCGCAGTGGAAATTTAGGAAGGGCAGGGGAATTAATGTATGGCGTGATTCCTCAGCTTGAAAGTGAGTTGAAAAATCAGGAGAAGGTTGCTGACAGTTTTCTAAAGAAAGAAGTGACTGAGAATGACATTGCAAATATTGTTGCGAAGTGGACAGGCATTCCGGTTGATAGTATGATGCACAGTGAAAAAGAAAAACTCCTTAATATGGAAAATGAAATAGGGAAGAGAGTGATAGGACAGAAGGATGCGGTAGAAGCGATAAGTAATGCAGTTAGGCGCTCTCGTTCTGGTGTTCAAGATACTAATCGACCTTTTGGTTCGTTTTTATTCTTGGGCCCAACTGGAGTTGGAAAAACCGAACTTGCGAAAGCCCTCGCTGAATTCTTGTTTGATGACCAGTCAGCACTTCTGCGTTTTGATATGTCAGAGTATATGGAAAAACACTCCGTTTCAAAGCTAATTGGTGCGCCTCCAGGATATGTTGGCTATGAACAGGATGGAAGATTAACCGAAGCGGTGAGAAGAAGACCATATCAGGTAATTTTGTTTGATGAAATAGAAAAGGCAAATCCCGATATATTTAATTTATTGCTGCAGATTTTGGATGAAGGCAGGCTTACTGATAGCCATAGCAAATTGATTAATTTTTGCAACACCATACTAATTTTAACTTCTAATCTTGGTGCTGAGGTAATGCTAAAGGGAATTACTGATTTTGTAAAGAGCGAAGTGATGCAGATAGTTAAATCGGCATTTCGTCCAGAATTTTTAAATAGACTGGATGAAATTATTATATTTCATAGTTTAACCAAGGACGATATTTACAAAATTATAGATGTTCAATTTTCTTATTTACAAAAAACACTTGCTAAGCGTAAACTGAGTATAAATTTGTCACAGGAAGCTAAAGGGCTGATAGCACAAGTTGGTTATGACCATGAATATGGGGCAAGACCTCTAAAAAGGGTAATACAAGAATGTGTTCAAAATAATCTAGCTAAATTGATTTTATCAGGGGAAGTAGTAGAAGGCGATGAGCTAATAGTGTACGCTCTTAATAATGAAATCTTAGTTAAAAAGGTTTAAATTCACTGTGTATTTTCGTAAAAGAAATGTGTGTAGATCATAATGTTAACGTTGAGTCTTTATTTGAGCTAGTTAATCAAGAAGATCGGAAAGAAAAGGAAAAAATTAAAGAATTTATTAAGTATTTTTATAGTTTTGTTTATAAAAGCGACCTGAAGGTCAATGATAAGTTTTTGCTATATATTGTAAACGATGCTTATAATTTTGTTTCTCAAAGAGGGAAAGGTGAAAGTAAGTTAGTGGTAAGCAATGTAGATGATATACCAGGAATAGAAGGCTATTTTACCACGATTAAGATAACAAATGACGATATGCCATTTTTGGTTGATTCTGTTATTGCAACTATTAAATCTCATGACTTAACCATATGCTATTACAGCAATAGCATAATTAATATCCAAAGAAAAGACAGCCTAATAGATGAGATTTACCCTTTGGAAGAAAGTAATGGAATCAAAGAGTCAGTTATATATGTAATTATCAAAGGTATAAGTGACAGTTTTGTTAATAGGTTAAAAGAATCCCTACAAAAAACGCTGAAAGCAGTTAATTGCGTTGTGAAAGATTGGCACTTAATGCTTAAGAAGCTGGATGAAGCGAAAAATGAACTTTGTTCTGTTATCCAGGCAGCAGACGTTGGTCCAGTGTCACACGCTGCTGATCAAGTTATAGATTTTCTAAATTGGTTGCAAAATAATAATTTTGTATTTTTAGGTTATCAAGAATGCACTGCAAACCAGGATGGAAAATTCGTTGCTGTTAGCAAGGAAAGTCTTGGGTTGATCAGAGCAAGTGAAGAGTATCAAAATGTATTGATTCCTTATGTGGACCTTAATCATTTATACATATTGAGGTCAGATCTGCTCTCAATAGTTCATCGGCGTACATACATGAATTGTATAGGAGTGAAAGAGTTTAATGGTCAGGGTAATGTGGTAAGGGAGCGACATTTTTTTGGGTTATTTACTTCTGTGGCGGAAGTCCAAAGTATTCGCACTATTCCAGTAATAAAGGATAAAGTTAAAACAATAGAGAAAAGAGCAGGATTTGTGCTTGGTGGCCACAATAACAAAGCTCTAATTTATATTTTACAAACATTCTCATGTGATGAGTTATTCCAGTATAATGAGGAAGAATTATTTCAAATTTGTACCTCTATCATGTCTCTTGCAATAAGGCCAAGAGTCAAGTTGTGTTTGAGAAATGTGGGAGCGTTTACTAGTTGTATAGTGCTGATACCGATGCGTTATGCTAGCTCTAGGCTAATGTTCAAGATACGCGATGTATTGAAGGATGAAATGAATGCAGAAAGTTCAGATATTTATAACCACCACATTATCAATGAATATGACTTAATGAAATTGCATGTGGTGCTAAAGACTAAAAACGCTAGCGTTTCTGATAATAAAGTTTTGCGTATCGAAGACAAATTAAGAAACATTACAGAAAGGTGGGAAGATCGTTTTATAGATAACCTGTATAATACTTTCAGTACTGTTGAAGATGTGTTCATCCGTTATTGTAAAGCATTTCCAATAAGCTATCAGGAGAGCTTTGAACCTCACGATGCATATTACGATATGAAAAAATTGGAGATAGTGAGGAAGAAAGGAATTAGCGAGGTTGATTTAAGGCTTACTCGTGACAATCTTAATTATCAATTAAAGGTTTACACTCCAAGCAATGGGGGGCTTGAATTATCGAAAATATTGAAAATTACTAAAAATTTGGGAGCGAGGATTCTATCTCATAATGGTTATTACATAGAAATCAACGGTGGAATATGGATACACCATTTTGTGTTGTCAAGGGTCGATGAATTAATAAACAACATTACTCTAAAAGAGCAGTTTGAGATAACGCTTGCAAAAGTGTTCAGCAAGGAAATTAAAAATGACTATTTCAACAGTTTGATCATTATTGCTGGGCTAGAGTGGAAAGAAGTGCTTCTAATGAGAGCGCTAAGTGCTTACTTAAAGCAAACATCATTTAAATATAACCCAGAATATATCCAAAAAGTGATCTCAGAGTATCCAAAGATAGTAAAGTATTTGATACAGCTATTTCATGTAAGATTTGATCCTAAAATAGGTATTGATAGAGCAGAAACTACTGACATTTTCAGAGAAAAAATTGAGGAACTCCTGAAGGAAGTGAGTAATGTTTCACATGATTACGTTTTACGTTCGATATTTAACTTGATAATGGCCATTTTGAGAACCAGTTATTATCAGGATGACAAACCCTACTTATCTATAAAATTTGACTCAAGTAAAATCAATGATTTGCCTAACCCGCGCCCATATCGTGAATTGTATGTTTATTCAACCCTTTTTGAGGGAATACATTTAAGAGGAGGAAAATTAGCGCGTGGCGGTTTAAGATGGTCGGATAGGACAGAAGATTTTCGCACTGAAGTTTTGGGACTCATGAAAGCTCAAATGACGAAAAACGCTGTTATCGTTCCTGTTGGTGCGAAGGGTGGATTTATAATAAAGAAAATTTATAGAGACAAGAATATCTTAAGAGAGAAGAGTGTTGAGTGCTATAAGGATTTTATCAGAGGAATGCTTGATATTACTGATAATGTAGTTGATGGTAAAATAGTTCCACCAAAGAACGTAATTAGGTATGACGAAGATGACCCATACTTGGTAGTTGCAGCAGATAAAGGCACTGCTTCATTCTCTGATTATGCTAATAAAATAGCCTCTGAGTATAATTTTTGGCTTAGTGATGCATTTGCATCTGGTGGATCGGCAGGTTATGACCACAAAAAGATGGGTATCACAGCCAGGGGGGCGTGGATTGCAGCACAAAGGCATTTTTGGAAAATAAATAAAGATATTTACCAAGATGTGACTGTAGTTGGGATTGGAGATATGGCTGGTGATTTGTTTGGAAACGGTATGCTGCTTTCAAGAAATTTGCGTTTAATCGGCGCATTTAACCATATGCATATTTTTGTCGATCCAAATCCTGATGCAGAAAAAAGTTTTACGGAGCGTAAGCGCCTTTTTAAGTTACCATTTTCGACTTGGATGGATTATGACAAAGATTTGATTTCTCAAGGTGGCGGAGTATTTGAGCGTAACAGCAAGCAAATAAATATTTCTCAAGAAATGAAAAAATGCTTTGATATAACAGAGGATATATTATCTTCAAATGACTTGATTCGATATCTGTTGAAAGCAAAAGTGGATTTTATATGGAATGGAGGAATCGGCACGTTTGTTAAGGCAAAGAGTGAAAGTCATAGCATGGTCGGTGACAAAGCAAACGATGAGTTAAGAGTGAATGGTAAGGATATTAGAGCTTCTATGTTCATAGAGGGTGGTAATCTTGGCTGCACGCAACTTGGAAGAATAGAATATGCTGAAAAAGATGGATATATCAATGCAGATTTTATTGATAATTCGGCAGGAGTAATATGTTCTGACCTTGAAGTTAACATCAAGATTGCATTTGTTTCAGTTATGAAAGGAGGTGGTATTTCTTTAGAAAAAAGGAATAAAATACTGGCTAGCATGGTAGATGAAGTTGCGTCTAAGGTTCTTGAAGAGCATAATAAAATTGAAACAAAAGCATTACTCCTTGAATGCTTACAAGCTAAAGAAAGATTGGAGCAGCACCACAGGTTATTACTCAGTTTGGAGAAATCTGGACTGTTAAATCGAAGTGTAGAATTTCTTCCAGCTGACGAGGAAATAGCGAGAATGTTGACAGGGGCAGAGGGCTTTAGTTCTCCTCAGCTTGCTGTTTTAATATCTTATGCTAGGACAGCAATAAAAAATGAAATTGTACATTCTGAGCTGCCTGAAAAAGATTTTTTGTGTCATGATTACTTACTAAATTACTTTCCACAAAAGATGGTGAAAGAATTCGAGGATTCCATATTGAAACACCAACTGCGCAGAGAAATTGTCTCTACTTGCATTGCAAATGATGTAGTGAATAGGATGGGATGTATATTTATCAATAATCTAGTTGAGAGTACTGGAATTAAAGTGTACGAAGCAGTGAATGTGTATATTGTTGTTAAACACCTATATAGTTTAAATAACCTATGGCAGAAAATTGATGAATTGGATGGAAAGATTGATGTTAACTCATACTTGCAGATAGTGAGAAATGTGCAAAAATTTATTGGCAGAGTATCATTTTGGTTAGTAAGAAACCTTGATAAACTTAGCTTTGTAAAGCTGGATGATGTTACAAGGGTTAAGGATGCAATTGAAACTTTAGGCCAAAACTTAACTGATGTTTTGGATGAACACCTATTAAAGGTCTATCACCATTGCTCTGCTTCTTTAGTGGCACTTAATATAAGTAAAGATCTAGCAAAGAGAGTTGCTGACCTATGCATTTTGGCCTATGCACTTGACGTTATATCCATTGCTGAGCAAACGTCTTTACCTATTCTTGACGCTGGTAAAATATACTTTGAGTTAAAATCGCTACTAAGATTCGATCTGATTAGAACAATTGCCATCAAGATGAAAGGTCGTTCTTCTTATTGGGACCGCAGCTTAATTAATGATTTATTGGATAATTTAAGCAATTGTCATTATAAGCTAGCTGTTAAAGTTATAAAAGCCACTGATAAACACAAAGATAAAGTTCAAACCTGGGCTTGTAATGGTAAGGATTACATAGAACGTTACAATAGTTTTTTAGATGAGATGGTTGCTTCTAAGCTTGATTTAAGCAAATTAATATTTATAATCAAAAGAATTAAAGTACTTGCTTCATAGAAAAAGTGTTTGGTATAGGTCTTTCAGAAATTTTAGTTGTGGCTCTAGTGAGTATAATGGTTCTTGATAAAAATGATGTGCCTGTATTTATTAATCTTATTAAGAGTGTGTATAGGTATTTTATGATTGTGAGATCGGAAACTAGGAATTTATTGAAAGATGCTAGTGTTGATGGCTTATATAAAGAGTGCGACACCGAAAAAGTAAATTATATAGTTGGTGAAGATGGTAAGTTTTATCCTAGTTACAATGTAGATAGTGCATCTGAAGGTAATGACGGCAAAGATTCTGGTAGTAGATGATGTACTATCTAATGTTAAGCTTTTAGAGGCTCGACTGAAAGCGGAGTACTATACGGTTATCGTGGCTCATGATGGTAAAGAGGCTATAGATTTAGTGGCAAGGCAACAGCCTGATATCATATTACTCGATATCATGATGCCAAAAATAAATGGTTTTGAAGTTTGTAAGAACCTCAAGAGTGATCCCTTAACAACCCATATTCCAATAATTATGGTGACTGCGTTGCATGATACTCACGATAGAGTGCAAGGCATTAATGCTGGTGCAGATGACTTTCTAACTAAACCAATAGACGAAACTGCTTTGTCTGCGAGAATTAAGTCTCTTACACGCTTAAAGATGGTAATAGATGAATTGCGTTTAAGAGGAGAAACTAATGCTGAGATTGGTGGGGTAACGGGAAGCAGTATTATGGATTATTCCAACCAGATTTTTGGTGCTAGCATACTTGTTGTAGATGAGGATGTCTTTCAAGCAGAGCAGATATATAATGTACTAAAGCAACGCTTTAAGTCGATTAAAATACTAAATGATCCAACCGAGGCATTGAGGGTTGGTATTGAGGATAATTATGACCTGATTATTTCTGACATGCAATTTTCAAAAACCGACGGCCTGCGCTTGTGTTCTGAATTTCGTAGTAAAGTAGAAACACGTTATACACCAATTCTGATTCTTTCTGAAGATTATGATAAAAACAATTTAGTAAAAGCACTTAACGTGGGTGCTAACGATTACTTAACAGTGCCATTGGATGAGAGTGAGTTAATAGCGAGGGTTAATTTACAAGTGAAACGCAAGAGGTATCAAGATGCCTTAAGAATGAACTTGTTCAATAATGCGGAAATGTCTATCAAGGATCCACTCACTAACTGTTATAACAGAAGATATTTTGATGCACACTTGAAAAATATTGTTAAGGATTCTGTAGAGAAGGATAGGAGATTATCTCTTATGATACTTGATATAGACTACTTTAAAGTGGTGAATGATGATTTTGGACATAGTGCTGGAGATGAACTTTTAAAACAAGTACAGAAGAGAATTTCTGAAAATATCAGAGTGACAGATTTATTGGCTAGGTTTGGTGGTGAGGAGTTTGTTGTTGTAATGCCTGATACTAATATGTCAGATGCATACGCTGTTGCAGAGAGGATACGTGAAATTATTGCTACAGAACCTTTGATACTCTCAGACAAGAACACAACTCATAATGTAACTGTGAGCATTGGAATTGCAGAGATGCAAAAATCTGACCTTGATAATATTAAAAAATTTATAGTACGTGCTGACAGATACCTATACAAAGCAAAAAACAGTGGTAGAAATAGAGTGATTACTGGCTAATCCAGAGTGTAAACTTACTAAAGATAGTAGAAAGGAAGCTTAGAATATTTTTTAGACATAGCTTTCATCATCACACTCTGGAATCATATGCCTAACTTGATTATCTATTAATTTGTATTCTATAACAATAGAAGAAATTCCTATCTTCAAAAAAGTTGAAATTAAATTTCAGTAGGTTGTATGGATGAAAACACTAAAGCACTTTTACCATTTTATGGTATAGCGTCAGTAATAGGAGCACTTACAGGTTTAGGGTTGAGTTTTAAGCTTTATCACTTGAAGTAATAGGAGGAATTTTGGCTCTATAGCTCCAGCACTGCTTGCAGTTTATCTTATTTGCGGAAAAGATCTTAGTGAAAAAGAAGAAAATCTTAAACCTATTTGTGTTGCTACTATAGCACTTGCGAATGTTGCAATCGGAATTGGTCTTGCTGCAGCTACAACTGCTATTTTTCTTGTTGCAATGATTGGAGCTGGGCCTACACCTTTAACAGGTGCAATGATAGGAGTCTTAGCATTTATTATAGGGGAGTTTCTACAACAGGTTACGTTATTGATCAATAGTTGAAAAAGTTAGTGAATGCTTTTCTTCAAAAGAGAAAGGGGTACAAACTAGTTTAAGCTAACTAAATAAATTTTTTTCTGTTATCTTTTCTGCCTTTTCTATTCCTATTTTAATCCAGAATTTGCGTTAGTGGTTGATATAACGATTCCAAAAAAACTTGTTGCAATCAAAAATATTCGTGGCACAAGTAATGAATTTACATAATTTAGTAACAACTTTATAGAGTAAAGTAGAGACTAGTATTATTTAGAGGGTTTATGAGAAAAATTGATCAGGAATTATTTTATGCTGTAAAGCAAGGTAATCTTAGTAGGGTTAAAAGATGTATTGATTGAGGGGCTAATATTCACGCTGAATATACTGTTCTTAATATAAAGCCTATACATGTTACTGCTCACTCTGTTCATAAAAATGTTGTAGAGTTTTTCCTAAGCAGAGGTGTAAGTGTGAACGATACTGATTGAAGCAATTGTACACCACTATATTATGCTGCATGGGTGGTTACTTGGAGATTGTAAATTTCTAGTGGATAGAGATGCTAATATTGATTGACAGAGGAATATATGGGTGGTTGGACACTACACTACGCTGCTTATTGGGGTAAGTTAGAGGTTGTGGAGTTTCTAATTGATAGAGAGGCTAATTTCATGCTAGAGCTAAGAGTGGTGAAAGGCTAGTTGAGACTGCCTATAGGAGTTTTCATTCAAGTATTGAGAAATTACTCCTTAAAAGAATGGAAGAGGTAGAGAAAAAGTAATCACAAAGCAGGGAACGGGAAAGACAAAAAGAACGTGAAAGAGAACCAGACGGTGTAGACCGACTTTTCCAATTTGTGGGAAATGTGCTAGGAGGGACAAACCAATTTATAGACGATGCTCTTGAAAGAGGAAGGCAGATTACTGAAGAATGAGAGATGCAAAGGGATATGATATGGAAGTACGTACTTGTGTACGGACCTAGAGTGTGCAAAAAAAGAAATAGAAACAACAATGGCTGTATAATATAGTTCTATCAAAAACAGCAGGAAGCGTATTTACATTTATCACAATTTGTATCGCGTAATATACAAAACGCATCAATTGAGTCAGTGAAACAAGTCACGATTTGTCTTCTTTTGAAGCAAGCAATTTTAAAATTGATGGTGAGTGTGTTGCTGTTGCTGTGGGGTATCTCAGGCCTTGTTCTTATATAGTAAGAAATCTTTTCTAAGTAATTTGGCAACTTCAGCTAAAATTTATGAGTGCATAGCACAAGGTAAGTAGGTATCTAAAAGAGGAGAAAGAGGAGCTTTAGCTTTTATTAAGTTACATAATAATTTTGAAAGACAACAAGATTCTGCTACGAACAGTCTACTTTCAAGCTTAATTCATACTCAGGTTATAAGTCATTTAGTGAGCTTTCGAGTTATATAGCCGGAATTAAAGGTGACTTTGCTATTCATTGAGTAATAAATAATCATGTTGTTGCAATTTATATAGCTGGTGACAGCTATGCTTGTTTTGATAGCAATGCAGCGTTTGTTTCTGAGATAAATGTTGACCAGCTTATAGAAGCTGTAGAAATAGGGAGTAAAGTCTGCTAGCCATAATATGGAAGAAAAAGATTTTCTTGTTGAACACTTTGACATTGCTAAAGTTGACAGTCAGTTATACAATGAAGATGAGCAAATTTTAGCAAAAGAAATAAAAACAGAACGTCAACTTCTAGCAGAGCAAGGTAAGAAATTTGGCCTTATTAAGATTAATGGTCAAGAGATATCCAGAGTACAGTTATATGACTTTGGCACTAAGATTAACATAGGAGGCGGTGTACTATTACTTGTCAATGCTGATAAGAATTTAAGTAGTAAAAAATTTCAAGAGCGCCTAGATAGAAAAGAAGTGGGTATGACAGTTAGGGGTTATCTTGATAGTTTAAAGGATGGTCAGAATATGAAGGAAGTAGTACAAGCAACCAAAGTAATTCCTTTTATAAGCTCAAGACATGAAATTGAAGAAGCAGAGAAAATACGCAGACTAAAACAATCTTTATCAGAGTTGGCTAAAGGAGTGATTAATCACGTACTTACTACTGTTGCTCTTACTAGAGTTAGTCGGTCAGAAACAAGAATTTGGTGGACCTGAATCTCATTTGAGTGGCGTAATCATGGGCGAGCATCTGAATAGATTGCTAGGGCATTGAACAATTTCTTTTTGTAGTTGTTTTATTTCATCTTCTGAGAGGACGGTGACTTCAGCAATAACATCTATAGAGACGCCGGCTTTAAGTGAATTTTTAGCCACAGTGATTTTAGCTTTCATTTCACCTTTTTCTTCGCCGATTTGGATGCCTTCTTGTTTGCCTTTTTGATGACCAATTTGTCTACCTTTTTCATTAGCATCATCAAGTTTTTGAACGAAGGTAGCCTGTTCATCAAGAATACGCTTTATCTCTTGATTGTGGGCTATAAATTCTTTCTCTGAATAGTTAAATCTATTTAGCTCTTTATATGCCTTTTTAATTATTACATCACTACCTATTATTTTTTCCAGCTCCTCTTCACTAAGCCTCATCTGCATACCTAAAGAAATAAACCCACTTTTCAACTATATTTTCCAGCTGGTCTTCCTTAGTCTTCGAAATTTTGGCAATTCAATAAAGATGAAATAAAAATCTTTTAAATCATGTTCATTAGTATGTTCATCATTTATACTCAGACTTACTGGGGAATAGGGCACAATCTGCTATATCAATAAAGATAATCTCTTTAAGGTCGTAGTATTGATCACCCTTATCAGCTTGTCTTGAATAAGCTTTGGCAGCATAGTACTGAGCGCGTTTTTCAAAGCCTTTAGTTTTAGCGACCTGCATTGCGACTATCACCTGCACTCCATTCTCATCTTTACAAAGAACATCAACAATACTTTGCTTTTTAGTTGCAATATCATGGCCTTGAATAGTATTTAAAAACTCTATATCCTTTATTGCTCTTTTGCCAGAGAAGCCTAGGATATCATTGAGGAAATGAATGAGAATATCTTTATTTTTCTCAGTACCAAAGATACGCTGGAACGATATATCATTTTTGGGGTCGAGGCTCTTTGAAAGAGCCATATTGATATTATTAGGAGACATTAACAATTGTACACTGTTCTGTAAAAATATTTAATCTTTTTAATTGTATATAATAAATCTTATTTTTTTTAACTTTGGGTATATTAAAGAAGAAAACGACTGTCAGAGATCACCTGGGTTTAGGGTTTTTAGCTATAAATACTTAAGAAATTTACTAAATCGAAAAAAAAGCAAAAGAAACCCCAGTTAATATCTATTTTCAGTGTTGACGTTTTTTAAGTCTTAAAACTGCAATCTAATTGTTTTTAAACTGCAACTAACCTTAGCTTTAATGCTTGTGAAATTTACCAGGCAGAAAAAAAGACAAAAAACCCCGTGGTAACTGGTTATTCTACTCTTCTTTATTTTAGAATTTGACGTTGAGCGATGTCTTGAACGCTTTATAAGCGCGTTTCAGCTTATGTAGGTAAAAACCTAGAATTTTATAAAGACATACGACGCACATAGTGCAAAAAATTAAACAATAGTACGCCAAATACAAGTTTTCTTGTTTTTTTAATCTGCTCAGATTGGGGAGTTAAATAATAGCTTCAATACCATGATGAGGTGACCGGTAAGGTTTATCAAGTAGTTTTAGGTTTTTATTGATTAAAGGATATGTTGTATTCCTCAAAGAAATGATAACTAAGATTAAAGCGATAACATGAGGTTTCTTGACTCTGGAAATCTTGTGTTTAATTGCGAAAATAGATACTTATTTAAAAAATACCCTGTGACTTTCAGTCCTGATTGAAATTCTTGATATGAGTAGCTGTTTTGTAGGTTATTATTATATACATCGTGCAGCATTTGTGGGAAAGGTAGTAGTTTATCTGCGTAACGGTCTCCTGCTTTTTTTGATACCGCTCTGCCGGTTTTTGGAGAAATAAATTGTAAGTTTTCCTTAGCACCTGTTACGGCGCATTTGGATAGGTCTAACTTAAACCCGAGTTGTGTAAGAAGTAGAAGCTCTAAGTTGAGGTAATGGCCTTGCCAGGATTGATTGTTGTGCTTAATTACGTCGATGAAGTATAGAAAATTATCATATAGTACAACACAAGGCTCACTCTCTGGAAGCACTTTTTCTAAAATAGAAGAAAAAGAAACAATAGTGATGCTTTTTAATCTTTCCTGGAAGAAATGATGTGATGGGGATTTGATCAATTCACACTTAAAAAACCCCAGACTTTCAGGGAACTTAGCACTCCACTCTGCATGTAATAGGTTACTTGTTTGAAACTTATAATTGCTATCGTTTGTTAACCTGGTTAATCCCCTGCGCTTTCCATGATTTTTCGTAAACAGAGAAAGAATTAGGTTTTTATCACCGTACTTTTTGGTAGCTATAATGATACCTTCGTCCTTCCATCTCATTTAGAGCAATTAATTATATTAATCGTATAATATTATATGGTGGTAAAATCGTTGCAGCAAAAAATTGTGTTTCCAAGCTCAGGAAAATGGTAATGCTATCAAGGGTTGCTTAGATTATGAAACTGAGATCTTCTTGTACTTCCACCAAGCAAATGCAATCTAGGTTTTAAAAGATTTCACAAAATTTGAGTCTTTTATTGGACAATAATCGTAAGAGTTGAGCTAAAATTATTAGAATAATAATGTTTATTTTTATATTGACTATTGAGGTTTATTATTTTATAACTGGAGCTTAAGTTATTTTGTGAGTTTGAATTTTTAACACGTGCCTACAATAAATCAGTTAGTGCGTAAGGGTAGATCAAAATTGCCCTGTAAGAAAAAGGTGCCAGCTTTGGGAAGAGGCAACCCTCAGAGGAGAGGTGTTTGTACTAAAGTGTATACTACAACTCCTAGAAAGCCTAATTCAGCACTACGTAAGGTGGCTAGGGTGAGAATTAGTGGGTATGGTGAAGTGACGGCTTATATACCTGGTGAAGGCCATAATTTACAAGAGCACTCTGTTATTTTGATACGTGGTGGACGAGTTAAAGATTTGCCTGGTGTACGTTATCACATAATAAGAGGTGCCCTTGATCTGCGTGGTGTACAAAATCGAAAGAAAGCTCGTTCAAAATATGGTGTAAAGAAATCTGGTTAAAGTTTATGGCTCGTCGAAATAAAGCAAGGAAGAGGGAAATAAACCCTGATTCGCGTTATGGTAGTGTTTTATTGATGCGTTTCATTAATGTAATCATGAAATGTGGTAAAAAATCTATTGCAGAAAAAATTGTCTATGATGCTTTATCTTCGGCTGAAAAGAAAATGGACGAAAGCGGGGTATCAATTTTTGAAGCAGCAGTAGAAAATGTTACACCTTCAATAGAAGTGCGTTCTCGTCGTATTGGTGGTGCAACTTATCAAGTACCTGTTGAAGTTAGAAAAGATAGAGCGACTTCTTTAGCATTAAGGTGGATTGCTAAGGCTGCTTCTGCTGCTCGAAAGAAGGGTGGAAAAACTTCTGCTGATTGTCTGCAATCTGAAATAATAGATGCTTATAATAAACGCGGTGGTGCATTTAAGATGTATGAAGAAAAATATAAAATGGCTGAAGCTAATAAGGCCTTTTCTCATCTTCGTTTTTGATGTTGGCTAATTAATGGTGGTATGGAATTTGATATATCTAAATACAGGAATATAGGTATAATGGCTCACATAGATGCTGGTAAGACTACCACAACAGAGCGTGTTTTATTTTATACTGGTAAACAGAATAGAATTGGTGAAGTCCATGATGGTGCAGCTTCTATGGATTGGATGGAGCAGGAAAAGGAGCGTGGTATTACAATCACATCTGCTGCGACTACTTGTTTTTGGAATGGTCATAGAGTTAATATAATAGACACTCCTGGGCATGTTGACTTTACTATTGAAGTTGAGAGATCTTTAAGGGTTTTAGATGGTGCAGTTGCTGTATTTGATGGAGTTGCAGGAGTTGAGCCCCAATCTGAGACTGTTTGGCGTCAAGCTGATAAATATAATGTTCCTCGCATCTGTTTTATCAACAAAATGGATAGAATGGGGGCAAACTTTTATCGATGTGTTGATATGATTAAAAGTAAGCTTGGAGCAATGCCTTTAGTCATTCAGCTACCAATAGGGAGTGAAAAAGATTTTAAGGGCATAGTAGATCTTATCTCTATGAGAGCTATTATATGGAAGGAAGAGACGTTAGGTGCTAAATTTTTCTATGAAGATATTCCTGTTGACTTACTTGATCGTGCTCAAGAGTATAGAAGTCTTTTATTAGACGCTGCGGCTGGGATGTATGATGAAGCAATGGATATTTACTTTGAATCTAATGACCTGCCAGTAGATTTACTGAAAAAATGCGTAAGAAGAGGAACTATTAAAAGAGCATTCGTTCCTATATTATGTGGATCAGCTTTTAAAAATAAAGGAGTACAGCCACTTTTAGATAGTATAGTAAATTTTCTACCTTCTCCTATTGATGTTGATGAAATTATTGGAACTGATCCTAAAGATTCAGAAAAAAAAATAGCGGTTAAACCTTCAGAGCAAGAAAGGTTTGTTGCTCTTGCATTTAAAGTAATGACAGATAAATTCGTTGGTAGCTTAACATTTATTCGTATTTATTCTGGGAAGTTGAAGTCTAAATCTGCTGTGCTGAATGCGGCAAGAAATGAAACTGAAGGAGTTGGCAGGATGCTGCTTATGCATGCAAACAATAGAGAAGATATTAACGAAGCTAAAGTTGGTGATATAGTTGCTTTAGTTGGTTTGAAAAAAACAATTACTGGTGATACTTTGTGTTCATATGATTTTCCTATATTATTAGAGCGTATGGAATTTCCTGAGCCTGTTATTGAAATTGCTGTGGAACCTAAGATTACTTCAGATCAGGAAAAGTTAGGCATTGCTTTAAATAGATTAGTTGCGGAGGATCCTTCTTTAAGAATGTCGGTGAATACGGAAAGTGGTCAGACTATATTGAAAGGCATGGGTGAATTACATCTTGAAATTATTACAGATAGGATAAGGCGTGAGTTTAATGTTGATGTCAATGTTGGTGCGCCTCAGGTTGCATATCGTGAGACTATTACTAAATCTGTTGAAATTGATTATACTCACAAAAAACAATCAGGTGGTGCTGGTCAATTTGCTAGAGTAAAGATCTTGTTTGAACCTCTTGAGCCTGGTTCTGGGTTTCAATTTGAAAGTAAAATTGTAGGTGGTGCAATTCCAAAAGAATATATTCCTGGTGTACAAAATGGTTTAGAGTTAATAAAGGAAGGGGGTGTGATTTCTGGTTTTCCAGTTATTGATTTTAAGGCTACTCTTGTTGATGGTGCCTTTCATGAAGTTGATTCAAGTCCTTTAGCTTTTGAGCTGGCTGCCAAAAGTGCTTTTAAGGAAATGGCAAATAAAGCTGGCCCGAAGATGTTAGAACCTATAATGAAAGTTGAAATTATTACGCCTGAAGAGTATATGGGTGATATTATGGGTGATATAAATAGTAGAAGAGGGCAAGTTTCAAGTGTGGAAATGCATAATAATAGTGCTATAATCCTTGCTTTAGTGCCTCTTGCAAATATGTTTGGTTATATAAATGTTTTGCGTTCTATATCTCAAGGAAGAGCTCAATATAGCATGCATTTTTCTTGTTATGAACAAGTACCGCAGTATGTGGTTAATGAGTTAAAGTATAATTAAAGGTAACGATTATGACAACAGCAGTGGAAGCTACAGCACAAATAGTAGAAGCATTTGGGAAGCCACATGTGAATGTAGGGACAATAGGGCATGTGGATCATGGGAAGACGACGTT
>NZ_JAUCRB010000005.1 GCF_030373985.1 Wolbachia pipientis | reverse complement strand
CGCTTATAAAGCGTTCAAGACATCACCCAACGTCAAATTTTGAAATAAAGAGTAGAATAACTAGCTACAACGGTTTTTTTTGTCTTTTTTTCTGCTTGGTAAGCTTCTTAAGCATTAAAGCTAAGGTTAGTTGCAGTTTAAGAGCAGCTAGATCGCAATGTTTAGGACTTGAAAAACGCCGGTACTGAAAATAGACAATGACTGGGATCTTTTTTGCCTTTTTTCTGTCTGACAAACTTCTTAAATATTTTCTCAAATTTTATAATCAACCAGTGCCGCGCTGCTTGGATGATATCATAGAGGCTACTTGGATAGCAGCATGAAGTCTATCACCTCTTCACGAAGATTTTATCAGTAATACGTATATCAATTATACTCCAATCGCTAAAAGTGAAATCGGTTGTGTTTTGTAAGTGATTTAAATAATCCCATGCGCTATAAGGATTATCTTCGGGCAGTTTTACTGTTGAACCGTTATCAAGTATGATGTTCCATCTTCTTTTACCTACATAAATACAAGAAGAAATATGGTCACTTAATTGAGTTTTGCTCTCTAATATATCTTTAATAAATTTTAGATTTGATAACGAATTTTGTCCTGTGATTACAGCGAGATTATCTATCAGGTAGTCATTTACGATCACTTTACCTTCAGAATCAATTACTGAAGTTTTGTTATCATTTTTCCAGAGAGCAAATGGTTTATGTTCATCTATGTTAATATATAGGGTATTGGGCAACATTCTATGAATTCTTACATGTTTTACCCATCCGCTTGCGGATTGTATGCTATCAGCAAGCTTTGAAAGTGATATATACATAATTGGTTGCGTTTTATTTACCAAATTTAAAATGTCCTTCTCATTTGTAAATTTGTTGCCAGTAACAACCACTTTATCAATTGAAAACCCGTTACTGAGCAATAAGCTGGATAAGCGATCATTGCACAAAGTGAGGAAATAATTAAATCGACTTATAATTTTATCGAGTGAGCTATAGAGTACTAACGTAAGAAAGAGTGCTATTATAATAAACAAAGCACACTTACGCAAAAAACTCCTTTGGCTTCTGGTAACGTTGCTCAACATTTACTTAATCTTTGATATTTTTATGCTGCAAACTATCTTCAACGATAATTTTAACTAATTCATTAAAATCGATTCCTTTTGTCGATTTTGCAATTTTTGGCACTAACGATAACTCAGTAAAGCCAGGGTGTGTGTTGATTTCAAGCATTTTTAAGGTATTTTTCTTAGGATTATAACGAAAATCTGAGCGAGAAATAGTTTTGCATCCTAGAAATTGATGAACTTTCAACGCATGTTCTAAGGTCATTTTGTATATATTGTCAGGAATTTCTGCAGGAAATATGTATTCTGCAAACCCATCTGTATATTTTGCTTCATAATTATAGAATTTATTTTTTGGTCGTATTTCCATAGTACCGATTGCTTCGTCTAGCAACACAGCAGTTTGTAACTCTACACCAGATATATACTCTTCTATGATCATCAAATCTCTTGTCATCGGGGTAGCTGACACTAGTTCTTTTTCCTGGATTTCAGTGTTACGCGCTGCAAACATGTTTTTTAATTTTAAATAATCCTCGTGCGAGAAAATTATGTGCACTCCGATGCTTGAGCCTTCGTTAATTGGTTTTAAGACATATGGGTAGCTAATTTTAATATTATTTTTTAGTACATCTTCTCGATTAACTACGTATCCTTTTGGAGTGTTGATACCGATAGACCAAAATATGTGTTTTGACATTGCTTTATTCATAGCAACAGCCGAAGCCATGACTCTAGAGTGTGTATATTTTATACCTAAAATTTCCAATAAACCTTGAATGCAGCCATCTTCGCCATAAGCTCCATGCAGAGCAATAAAAGCAAGATCAGGGTTAATTTTTTTAAGCTTTTCAGCAATTTTGCTATCAACATCTATTTCTACTGCCTTATATGAAAGGCTATCAAGCGCCTTTTTTACTGCTTTTCCGCTCATAAGTGATATTTCTCTTTCACGAGAGAATCCACCACTTAAAATTACTATAGTTGGAGTCATGAGTGCTTTTAGAAGAATTGTATTAATTATAACTATATATTTGAGCATCGTAAACAGAAGTGAAAGTTAGTTTGAAGATTTATGGTTTATTGC
The DNA here is from genome assembly GCF_030373985.1 of Wolbachia pipientis. Taxonomy (GTDB): domain Bacteria; phylum Pseudomonadota; class Alphaproteobacteria; order Rickettsiales; family Anaplasmataceae; genus Wolbachia; species Wolbachia pipientis_D. The sequence goes on along the minus strand of NZ_JAUCRB010000005.1, from coordinate 94,019 downwards.
TACTGCCTTTGCAATTTTATCATGAAGAAACTACTTGCGCTGTCAAATATTGCACATACAAAAATTAGTATTATGGCCATAAGGATTAAGCCTGATGAATGGTCAATCTACCACTCAGAAGTATACTTATTAAAAAATTCCCTTCTCTTAATAAGAGTAGGGAAGTGAATAACTTCAATCAAAATATACCTAATTATTGCTTGCACTAGGATAACATTTTCAAGTGTATTTGCATCTTTTATATGAATACCACACAATAATTGTTCTGGAGCACCACCAGATTTTTTATCATGAATACTCCAAATATCACTGATAGCAAAAAAGATGAGCAAGTATATATAATTTAATAATAAAGGTGTAGTAGTGCGCAAAATTACCCATACAAAAATCACATAGACTAAGGAAATTACCTTAAAAATAAAATAGTCAATAATGTCCGCTATAATGCGCCTAGTTATTCCCACATAGTTTAAATTTGAATGACATTCTTCAGGTTTATAGTCTATCACTACCATGTTTGCAATTTTATCGTGAAAGAACTGCTTACGTTTATCAAATGCTGCAAATATTAAAACTAAGATTGGTAAAATTAAAAACCACTCAGAAATAGAGAGATACAAATAAAAATGTCTTGAGAGTGCTTCTCAATGCTACTTGCATTAAAGCAGCATTTTTAAGAGTGTTTGAATCTTTTATGCATATACCAAGTAGTAATTCCTGGAGTTCAACCAAGTCTTGTTATCATTGATGCTTCTAATTCTATATATACTAAACTTCTTAGTAATGTACCTAAGTCTTCTAATATTTCATATAGTATTGACATAAGTTCTGTATCAATGTCAGTATTAGGAAAGATATGATTAAAAAAGCTAGCAAGGGATTCTTCTGGTAATATAAATGATATTAATAAAAAAAATGATGAACAGCAGGCTAGGAATATCGTTTGGTCAGCTATATACGCTGCAACACGTTTAGTAATTTCTGCATAGCTTACTTTAACACTTTATCCCTACATGATTGCCTAATGTACCTATTAACAGTTAAATAGTAGTAAAATTGCTGTATTACTGTTTGTGTTCTCAGGTAAGCTAGTTAGCATTGAATGCTGTTAAAGGCATAAACAATACAGCTATTTTAAGAAATGCAAAACAACAACCGTGAGATGCAAGAGGTTTCTTTTTCTTCAGTAGCATTATTCTAGATTTTCAAAAAAATATGCTGCTTTGTCTTTTTTTTCTTTATACTCTTCAGCAGTACCCAAAGGTTGCTTTTTAGCTGTAATATTTGGCCACTTTTGCGAGTATTTTACATTTATGTTGTAAAATGACTTGAAGGTTTTTTGTTCACTGCTCAATAAATCTTCATCTAGTTCTGAAATGTCCTTTATAGAATCATCAGTGACAATTGCGTCTACTGGACACTCGGATATACACACCCCGCAATCAATGCATTCATCTGGATTAATCACGAGCATATTTTTGCCTTCATAGAAGCAGTCAACAGGACACACTTCTACACAATCTGTATATTTACATTTTATGCATTTATCTGTAACAAAATGCGTCATAAATCACTGTGTACTTATATAATCTTAGGTACACTAAACTAATAAGAAATTCAAGTCTTTTGGTGAAATATTTATCTATATATATTATAGTTTAAATATTAGTAAATATTGAGTGTTTTTAGGCAGTTGGAAGAAAATTCCTTTATGAAGATAAATAAGTTGAATAATGAAGAGTTAGAGATATGGTTGAGCCTAGCTAGAGCTTTAGGACCAACGAAGTTTTCTAGTGTGCTAAGGGTGTATGGATCGTTGGATAAAGCATTAAAATATCTAGGTGGGCTTACTAACAATAAAAGGGTATATAGCGTTCAAGATGCACGAAAAGAAATCGATAGTGCAGAGAAAATTGGAGCTAAAATTATACCTGCATGTGATTCAGATTACCCTGACATTTTAAGAAATATACCGGGTTGTCCTTCTGTAATAACTGCACTTGGTGATGTATCGTTATTAAGTCGTGAGATAATTGCAATAATTGGTGGCGTAACTCTTCAATAAATAGGAGAAATTTTGCCAGTAAGCTGGCGCTCGACTTAAGCAAGGCTAGTTTCATTATCGTTTCTGGGCTCGCAAGAAGCATTGACACTGCAGCAAACAGTGTATATATAAAAATTATCCAATTATTGCAGTTACAGCGAGTGGAATTGATATAGTGTACCCAAGGGAAAATATTGATCTGTACAAGAAAATCACTGAAAATGGCGGGTTAATAATTACCTGAGCTTCCATTGCTACTAAACCAAAGCATCAGTATTTTCCTCAAATAAATTGAATTATGTCTGGTCTATTCCTGGGATTAACAGTGATCGAAGCATCGAAGAGTTCTGGTTCTTTAATAGCAGAGAATTTTGCTTTGGAACAGGGAAGAAAGGTGTTTGCGGTTTCTGATTTCCCTTTGGATTTGTGCTGTAGTGGTAGCAATTATTTAATTAAGAACGGTGCTAAGTTTATTGAATCCGCTGATGATGTAATAGAGAGTGTGAGGTTTAGTTTACCTCCTCGGTAAAAGAGTCTGTTTGATATTGAGTTCTGTTCTGTTAACCAAAAACAGGAAAAATTACAACAAGCAAGATCTGTTATAGTTAATAATGTCAACTCTTTACCCATTGGTATATATGAGCTCATCTTAACAAGTGGATTGTCCACAAACCTCTCTTTAATGGCTCTTTTGGAACTTGAGTTGGAAAGCAAAATAGAGCGCTCACCAGGAAATAAAGTGTTAATAATTTTCTAAATTGCTCTAGCTACAACACTTCACTTTCTTTTATGCAATTAGCTAAGTCAAGAAAAGTGAATCTATCTCTTGTTGCAAATGCAAGATTGACCACTTTGCAGTATTGCTCTTTGCTCCAACCTAGGTGCTCTGGTAAGTGTGGAATTGACAAATCTTCAAACATTTTTTGTAGACGTCTTGCAGGTAGTAAGTTTTGCTTAATTAGACCGGAAATGTTATTCCATTCTTTATGAGAGATCTCTTTAATTTTTTGTTGCAGAATTTGCTTCTGCTTGAGAATTTTTGTAAATTCGGTATTGCCAAAACACTCAATCACATGTTTTACATTCAAGGTAGTTGGTTTAATGATAGGGTTTTGTATTGATAATATTTTTTCCTGCAAATTAGCCATAGTGATCGCTGTAACAGCAATTTTTTCGCCATGTAATGAGGAGGAATAATCTTTTGTTACCATCTCCATTGCGTGAGCTATCATATGCTCTCCTTGGCTTGCAGAATAGCTACCTTTTGATATTACCATTCCAAGTCCTGAAATCAGTAAGGCTTCCATAAGTAGTAAGACCACTTTTTTGCTTCTTTTTGCAAGCGCTAGATACTCTCTTAGCAAGGTTTGCTCCAGGTCATGAACAAATGTAAAGGGTAGTTCGTTGTATTCTATGCCGAATAATAAGTGAGATAACAACCAATCGGCTTGCACTGTTGACCGACACATGAAATCTGCAAATCCGCTTAATGTGAGACGTAGTGGTGCGTTGGCAATTATATTGGTATCAATGTATATTGCCTTGGGGAGATGTGCTGCAAACGATTTTTTATATCCATCTACTAATACTGAAGCATTTGCAGAGCTATATCCATTCATAGAAGCAGCTGTTGGAAAGGATATGTAGTCTTTGCCTTCTAGGTAGCTTGCGTACTTGCAGATATCGTTAACAGTGCCGCTGCCGAATGCAACTATTGAGTCACTACTTTTTATTTTGCTTCTGACTAAATTTACAGTTTCAAGAGAGGCAGTGGAATTGCTGGGGATAATTAAATTGATGATTTTATTAAATACGTTTTTATTTAAAAGCTTTGCTATATTTTCATCTGCAACCAGAAAAATGTCATTTCCGTATTGCGTGCATATTTCACAGATACTGTCAGCAAGGTGATGATCTACTGTTACTTCTCTTATAAAAATTTGTTCTGCTTGGCGTAATATTTGTTTTAAATAATGCATAGAATGTTTACAATATAGTAATATCGGTACTACAAGGTTGGTATGAAGATTGACCCTGTAAAACTAACTAAGAAATTAGTTTCTTTTAAGAGTATAACGCCAAGGGACGGTGGAGCAATAGAGTATATAGCAACAATCCTTAAGAAAAGTGGTTTTGACTGTGAGATTTTAGAGTTTGGTGATGGTGGAACTAAAATTAAAAATCTTTATGCGAAATATATAAATGGAGTACCAAACTTATGTTTTGCTGGCCATGTTGATGTTGTGCACCCGGGTCAGTTAAAAGGTTGGACACTCGATCCATTTAGTCCAGAGGTTAGAGATGGAATGTTGTATGGAAGAGGAGCAGCTGATATGAAAAGCGGAATAGCTGCATTTATTGCTGCTATGGTAAATTTAGTCGCAGAAAAGTTTCAATTTAGTGGTTCGATAAGTGCGTTGATTACCAGTGCTGAAGAAAGCATGGAAGAATATGGAACAAAGGCAGTTTTGAAATGGATGGAAAGCAAGCACAAGAAGATAGATTATTGTGTGGTTGCTGAGCCAACCAGTAGTGAAAAATTGGGTGATACTATAAAAATAGGCAGAAGAGGATCTGCAACGTTCAAATTAATTTGCCATGGGAAACAAGGGCACGTTGCTTACCCGGACTTAGCGGATAATCCAATATATAAGATGGTATCGATATTGAGTAAGGTAAAAGATACTACTTTTGATAATGGTAATAAATATTTTCAGCCTTCAAATTGCGAAATTACTACTGTCGATGTTGGAAACGATACTGATAATCTAATACCTGGTTTAATAACTGCAAGTTTCAACATTCGATATAACAATATACAAACGCCGGATAATTTATATAAGTTGATTGATGAAATATGCTCCAGTGTGACTAACGATTATAAACTCTCTATGCACAGCAGCAGGGGTACTTTTCTCTCTACTCCCGATAGGAATATTGATATTATGCTTGATGCGATAAATAAAGTTACCAGTATTGATGCTACTCTGAGCACGAGTGGTGGTACATCTGACGCTGCATTTATTAAAGATGTTTGTCTGGTGATTGAATTTGGTATGGTCAACAAAACTGCACATCAGGTAAACGAATGCGTGTTAGTGGATGATGTACACAAATTAACAGCTATATATAAGGAATTTATAAAAAATTATTTTTATCCAAGTAATAAGATATTAAATCAGATTAATGTGGTCGGTAATGCATCTGAAGGCCCATTGTTAGCTTGAGAGTGTTTTTAAGCTAATAGAAACAACTAACTGTAAAAATCCTTAAGGAGAAAGAAAACTTGTATATAAATTTATAAAGGTGTAGAATTACAAATATTTTAGAATGATGAGGTTGGTTATGAATCTTGTAACAAAATTCGCTATCGATTTTACTGCTTCGGCTGTTCTCCCTGATGGAGAAATTGTTGATGATTTCTGTCTAAGCAAACACGTAAAAGATAAGTATGCTATCCTTTTTTTCTATCCACTTGATTTTACCTTTGTCTGTCCAACTGAATTGATATCATTTAGTAATAAAATAGAAGATTTTTCAAAACGTGGTGTTGAAGTTATAGGAATAAGTGTAGATTCAAAGTTCTCACATTATAAATGGCGAGAGACTCCAGTTAATGATGGTGGTATTGGAGAGATTAGCTACACTTTAGTGTCTGATATCAAAAAGTCTATATCAAGAGACTATGGAGTATTGTATGATGACTCGGTTGCGCTAAGAGCAACTTTTATTATTGATGATAAGTTTGTTGTACGTCATCAATCGATAAATGATTTGCCTTTAGGGCGTAATATCTGTGAGTTTATTAGAATTGTCGATGCGATTAAACATAATGAAGAGCATGGTGAAGTATGTCCAGCCGGGTGGAAGAAGGGCAAGCCAGCAATGCAAGCAAGTGATGAAGGAGTAGCTGACTATCTAAACTCATATAGTGAAGAATTATAGATGGGGCTACTTAGTACAAGAGTTCTTATTATTGGATCTGGAGCAGCAGGTTATTCTGCTGCTATATATGTAGCACGTGCAAACTTAGAGCCAATTGTAGTAACGGGAATGCAGCCTGGTGGTCAGCTTATGATTACTAGAGATGTTGAAAATTATCCTGGTTTTGTTTCAATACAAGGTCCAGAGCTCATGGAACAAAAGAGATTGCATGCAGAGAAGGTTGGGACGAGAATAGTGGATGATGAAATAAAGAGCGTTAAACAACTTGAGGATTCTAATGAATATAGATTTAGATCTTTTGGTAATACTAATGACTACTATTCTGATGCAATTATCATTGCATCTGGTGCACAAGCGAAATGGCTTGGTCTGGAGAGTGAAAAGAGATTTCAAGGTTACGGGATTTCAGCATGTGCAACTTGTGATGGTGCATTTTTTAGGAGTAAAGTTGTAGCTGTAATCGGTGGTGGAAACACCGCTGTTGAAGAAGCAATATTTTTAACTCGGTTTGCTAAAGAGGTTATACTAATACACAGGCGTGATAAATTAAGAGCTGAGAAAGTGATGCAAGACAGGCTCTTTAAAAATGATAAGATAAAAGTAATGTGGAATCATACTGTAGAGCAAATTCTTGGAGAAGAAAATCCAAGAAAAGTTACTGGTATTGTAATTAAATCAACGAAAACTCAAGAATTGAATGTAGATGGGGTATTTATTGCAATTGGACATGCACCAAATACGGGTATTTTTAAGGGCTTTGTTGAGATGGATGAACAGGGTTATATAATTACGAAGCCTGGGACAACTTTAACTAGTAGGGCAGGGGTGTTTGCTGCAGGTGATGTTCAAGATAAGGTGTATCGACAAGCAATAGTTGCAGCAGGAACAGGGTGCATGGCTGCACTTGATGCAGAGAAGTTTTTAGAATGTGCAAGTTAGATAAAGAGTTAAAAAGTAGAGAATATGTAAGGTAGTAATACTAGTTTTTTGGCCAGTTCTATTGTTGTTTTCTTTTTTTCTTGTATAGTTTTATATTAGGCAGTTATTAAGTAGGTTTGATATGGGTTATGGAAGGAATAAAGCAAATATTAATAGTTACGGGTATAATCGGAGGGCTCCAGAGCCACTTGATGCGCCAACAAAAAAGCTATTTAAGGCTATTGATGATGAAGACTTGGAAGGTTTTAGGCAAGCTATAGAGGAAGGGGCAGATGTTAATGCTTTTGATAAAGAAGGTATGACGCCTTTAATGTCTATTGCTAATGTCTGTGTTGTCAGCGGTGATGGACAGGCTACTTTGGAGAAAATGTCTAAATTGCTCATGAAAAACAGCAGTGTTGATATTAATATTCAAAGTAAGCAATTTGAGACTGTGACACGATCGAAATATAATTTTATTCTACTAGATGAAGTATCAGAGTTTATAATAACACCTAATAAGCGCAAAGATACGGCTTTACATGTTGCTTGCCAAGTTGGAGCTAAAGATATAGTAAAAATATTGCTCACCCACCCAGGTATAAAAACTGATATTAGAAATTGTGAGTATAAAAAACCTGAGGGTTGTATTGAAAGGGGTTCTAGAAATGTAATAAAATTAGAATTTGAAAAAGCACAAAAAGGAAAACAATTATTAAAAGCTCTTTCTAACAGAAACATTTATCAAGCGAAAGTGCTATTGAATGAACAATTTAATCCTAATTGTTGGAGAAGGAATACAAGAGGTGAAATGCGAACGTTTTTTGACCTCATTACCGAGTCATGTTCAGAAGGAATAACAGAAGATAAAAAAGAAGTATTGATTAAACTTTTAAAACATAAGGATCTAGATTTTAGTCAAATAAAATCAACACCTGCGATAGAGCAGAATATACAATTAAAGCAGATAGTTGAGCAGGCTATTAAAGAACGATTAACTGATGCTATTGATAGAAAAGATTTAGATGATGTGGAAAAATTAGTAGAAGATAATTGCTTCATCAATCGTGGGTTTGTGACTGCTGTGTTGAGGGATGTTAACAATCTGATTGCACCTATCACAAATTATTTAAATGAAAAATTTCCTGCAAGTGCAGCACAACCTTTAGCAAATACACATAATATTACACCAGAGGTAAACGAAGAATTTATTGCTCAAGAATCGCAGCAACTTAAAAGTCCTAATGAGCTCGAGGGGACAAGAACTCAAGTTACAGAGAAAGATGTAAGACATAACTTAGATAAGCGAAGAGAAAGTCGCAGTTGTATAAAGAAGGAAAGTGATGAACCCCAACGAGCAGTTTTTCCTGACAGAAAACAAAGTAACTGTGCTTCTATATTTTTTATATTGTCTGGAGCATTTGCTATTATCGCATGTTTAGCAATAGAAGATTATCCAGCGATCAGTGCTTGTTTTGTTGCAATTGCACTGGTTCTTTTTTTAGTAGGGTATGTCTTATACGATATAAATAAGCAAGACATAGAACTTGGTGGCGCTACCGACAATCCTCAAATTACAAGGGTTTTGATTTCTTCTCCAAATTCTGCTGAAAATTTTTATACATGTTGAAAACATCTTGATAATTTAGGTGAGTGTAAACCTGGGTGGTTTCAAGGCTTGAATGGCCAAGTAGTTGTTGTATAGATCTTATGTCAACATTTTCTTGAAGCAAATGAGTGGCAAAACTGTGACGAAATGCATGTGGAGATAAGATTTCTGGTAAGTTTAAAATTCTTCTTATTTTTTGCAAACGATTAGCGACATAAGTTCTTTTCAATTTTTTTCCTCTCACTCCTATAAAGAGGTATTGTGCTTTATTATTAATGCTCAGGTAAGGACAAGCTTTTACGTATTCTTGTATGCACTTTTTTACTACCGGGAGAATGAATACCTCTCTTTGTTTGTCTCCCTTACCTGTGACTATTAAACTTTCGTTACTGATATCACTGATTTTAAGGTTCAATGCTTCGCTGATTCTTAAGCCTGTGCCATATAGCAGAACAATAATCGCAATTTCTCTTTTTACCACCCAAGGTTCGCCTAAGTCAGGTAATTTTATTTCTTTCACTAAAGTTTTTATATCAGATATTGAAAGTGCTTTAGGCAGAGTTCTTCTCTGAATTGGCCTTGACAAGGAAAATACAGCCTCATTGTTTATTTCGTAGTTATTTTTTATGTACTTGAAGAAACTTCTGATTACTGACAATGCGCGAGTGTTAGATCTTGTATTTACACCTCTTGCGTAACGAAAGGTGAGCCAACTTCTGAGCTCAGGTACGCTCAACTTCTTCAAAGAGCCAACATTTACTTCTTCATCAATATGAGCGCTTAGGAAACTTATAAGATCTTTCAAATCTCTCATGTATGATTCTAAAGTGTTAGGTGAATAAGATCTATTGCACCTCAGCCACTCATACCATTCTTTAATGATTGAATCGAGGTTCACGGTTACTTTTTAAAGAAAGCGTCAATACACGCATCACGGAAGGCTTCGTTTACATCAGGATGAGAGTGACAAATTCTATATATATCCTCTGCTGCTGCACCATATGCCATAGCAACTGCTGCTTCGTTAATTAGCGTATCAGCGTATGCCCCTATGATATGCACGCCTAATATTGTATCTGTTGTGCCGCATGTTATCACCTTCACGAATCCTTCGGTATCATCAGTAATTTTTGCTCTGCCGTTTGCAGCAAATCGACATTTACCAACTTTATACTTTCGACCAGCACTTTTTAATGCCTCTTCGGTTTTCCCTATTGAAGAAACCGCAGGGTGAGTGTAAATTACAGATGGTATGATTTCATAATCAACGTGAGGTGATTGTCCTGCTATTATCTCTGCAGCTGCTATTCCTTCTTCCTCTGCTTTATGAGCAAGCATTGCCCCACCGATTGCGTCACCAATAGCAAATATTCCTTTCACATTGGTTTCATATCTGTTGTTAACTTGAACGAAACCACTATTACTTTTTTTTATCTTGTCATCGATACCAAAACCATCAGTGCATGGTTTGCGGCCCACTGCAATGAGCACCTTATCTGCTTCTATAATGTTTGTTTGGTTATCTTTAGTAGAGCAAACTTTCACGTTTAAAGAATTACTACTTTGTTTTATCTCCTCAATTTTAGTGCTAAGTAAAAATTTTATTCCTTGTTTTTGAAGACTGGAAAGTAGAGACTTGCTTAATTCTCCATCCATTGCTGCAGCGATTCTATCAAGAAACTCTACTACAGTAACTTCAGACCCCAGCCTGCTCCATATAGAAGACATTTCAAGTCCTATTGCTCCAGCTCCAATTAAGACGAGCTTTTTTGGCACTTCAGTTAGGGATAGAGCACCGGTAGATGAAATAATGTTTTTCTCATCGATATTAATTCCTGGTAAAGAACTAACATCAGAGCCGGTTGCAATGACTATATTTTTTGTCTTCAGCGCCTTGCCTTCAACTGAAACTTCAAGGTTGCTTTGATCAAAAGAAGTAATTTTTCCAAGTCCGTTAATTTTAGTAATCTTGTAAAGGTTAAAAAAATACTCTATTCCTTTTCCAAGTTCCTGAACTCTGGCGTCCTTGTATTCTAGCATTTCTTTTAAGTCAAAACTTGCACCCTTGATTTTTATGCCAAGTTTTGACAAGTCGTTTTTTGTGTGAACATACTGATAGGAGGAGTGAAGTAACGCTTTAGAGGGTATACATCCAACTCGCAAGCACGTACCGCCAAGAATGCTGTTTTTGTCTATGCAGGCAACTTTCAGTCCAAGTTTTGCAGAGGCAATAGCACACTTATAGCCTCCTGGGCCACCACCTATAACAATCAGATCATAATCAGTCATAAAAAACTAACCTATTTTCTAAAGAATAAACACCATTTCCCTCGGTTGTTATATATATCTTATCATGAGAAAATACTGGAGTATGGAACACATTACCTGGTATTTTGATTGCCTTTACCGCACTTTCAGACCCAGGAAAAGCAAACATTGAACTTTTGTTGCTTGTTACCCATAACGTATGGGCATACATAATTGGAGCAAACAATTGCGTATTTTCTATTAAATCAGACGTCCAGACTGTCTCTCCGCTTTGTATGTCGATACCGATTATTTTATTGTCTTTAGTTACTATAAAGATTCTACCACCGGCTCTTTGTTCCTTTACAGGAATAAGAGGACTATAATACGATTCAATGTCAGATACACTTTTTACTTGCAGTGGCTTTGACCATAAAATGTTTCCTGATTTCACATCAATACCATAGATATAAGAATTGTTTGTAGCTATTAAAGTATCACCAAGTACTCTTGGTGTAGTGGTTACATCTGTAAGCTGTGTTTCAAAAAGATTTGTAGCCAATTTTTGGCTCCACAATTTTTTACCATCTTCATTAAAAGCTATTAACTCACCATTTGAAAACGGTGCTATTATTTTATTATCAGAAATTGCAGGCGATACGGGATATAAACCTCGAAACTCGTTGATGCCATTTTGATAAGCCCAAATGGAGCTGACGTCTTTTATATCAAACGCGTACAGATAGTTATCAATGGTTAATACTATCAATTTGTTGTTTATTACTACTGCTTTCCCTCTTACTGGAGCTCTCAGTTCTTTTTGCCACCGAATCTCACCAGTTTTTGCATCTATTGTGTGCAGAACGTTATTTACTATCAAAAAAACATTTCCTCCGTGGCTCGATAGGCTCATGTTACCAATTTTTTTTCTGTGTGGAAGGTGCAATTTCCAATTTGTAACCTTCGAGTTATCAACATTAAAGGAATATAAGGTGCCATACTTATCTGCCAGAATGACGCTATTTTCTGTAAGCACTGGAGCTACGTATCCTTGGGATAGGCCTTTATCTACTAGACTTATTTGCTCGCTTGCCATTGTGTAATTGCTACACAATAACATTGTCATAATAATTATTACTCTCATTACTTATTGAAAACAAGACTTATTAATATACATACTAGAAACCTTGATCACAACGAAAATGTTCTTATTGTGCGTTAAAAACATTGATTTATAAGCAAAATATTATATTATTATGTAAAGTTTTTAGAAGTATGTAGCAATACACTAATGCCCAATGCCTATTTTGCGACAAAGCCATACCAGTATCACGCACTGGAATGACAATTATCATAAAGTGGACGGTGTCACGCGTGACACTCTCTTGGGCTCTTAAACTGCAATTAATCTGAATGTTAAGGAATTTACTAAATAAAAAAAGACAAAGAAACCCCGAGTAGCATGTTTTAACCCTCTAATACTTTAAGTTGGCACTGTAATAATGTGCTGACGCTTAATTTAAGTACGACTTGGCTGAATATAGAGAAAGCTTAAAAGACATGCAAGCATAGTAATTTAATGTAACCTGCCAAAAAATACCTTTAGTTTTTACTAAATTTTACCATTGGACCCGCGCGAACCAAAAACAAGTTTTTAACCAGAAATACCTTTAGTGCCATGATAATGAGGCTGATGAAATTTATCAAGTAGTTTTTGCATTCAATTTTTAATTCCGTTTCTATGGCGAAAAAAATCTGAATGCCAGTTACCTACTCACGTGATAGGAGGTAATTTCATTGATTGCACGGGTTCCATCTGTTATATATAGTCTTTTGAATACGAAGAAAACTAATGGATGAATACGATATTACAGTTATAGGCAGCGGTCCTGGTGGTTATATAGCAGCAATTAGAGCAGCGCAGCTTGGGTTTAAGACTGCAATTGTTGAAAAAGAAAAGAATTTAGGCGGTATATGCTTAAATTGGGGATGTATACCAACAAAATCGCTGCTTAGAACATCTGAAGTTTATAGACTGATAAAAAAATCAGAGGAATTTGGTATAAAAGTAAAGGATGCAAGCTTTGATATACGGTCAATAGTAAAGTACTCAAAAAGCGTTGTTGACAAATTATCAAGCGGGGTTGTGTATTTGATGAAAAAAAATAACATCAAAGTCTATCATGGCTTTGGTAAACTTGCGGGTAATCATGCTATAAAAATTTTTGGTGATAAGAGTGACAAGGAAGAACAAGAAATTTCTTCCAGGCATATTATTTTAGCAACAGGTGTTAGAGCGCGAAACCTTCCTGGAATAGAGGCAGATGGAGATTTAACATGGAATGCACAGCATGCTATGACCCCAGATAGATTACTAAAGTCACTGCTGATTATAGGGTCTGGTGCAATTGGAGTAGAATTTGCAAGTTTTTATAGCACTTTGGGAGTTGATGTAACAATTGTAGAGGTAAAAGACACTATTTTACCGTTGGAGGATAGAGACATTTCAAGTTTAGCACAAGAGATATTTACAAAACAGGGAATAAAAATATATACAAATAATAGTGTAAAAACTCTTACTAAGAATAAAGGCTTTATTAAAGTACTACTTAGTAGTGGTGAGAGCAAAGAATTTGATGGAGTAATTGTAGCAGTTGGTGTTCAAGCAAACACTGAAAATATAGGTTTGGAAAATACAAAGATTAAATTAAGCTCTTCTGGTTTTATTGAAACGAATGAATGGTATGAAACTAATGAATCGAATGTGTATGCAATAGGTGATGTAGCTGGTCCGCCGTGTTTAGCACATAAAGCAAGTCATGAAGCTGTGATCTGCGTTGAAAAGATCGCTGGTAATAATACTCATGCATTAAAAAGGGAGTGCATACCGAGTTGCACTTACTCTCATCCGCAAATAGCAAGCGTTGGCCTCACTGAGAAACAGGCAATAGAGAGTGGATATGATATAAAAATAGGAAAATTTCATGCTAATTTTAATGGTAAGTCTATTGCACTCAATGAAACTGAAGGGTTAGTGAAAACAGTGATAGACAAAAAAACAGGTGAACTTCTTGGGGCTCACATGATAGGAGCAGAAATAACAGAGTTAATTAGCAATTTTACTCTTGCAAAGCAACTGGAAGGAACAGATTTTGATATAAAGTCTACAATTTTTCCTCATCCAACCATTTCAGAGATGATACACGAATCAGTTCTTGCTGCAGATGGTAAATCGTTAAATAGTTGAGCTAACGTTCCATTGTTTTGGAACTATCAATATCTTGCACGGAAGTTTGATTGGGTGCTTTAATTTCAACAGATTGATTATCAGCATCAGGTTTTTGCAACCTTTCTTTCAGCCCTTCAGCTGCTTCTTTCACCTTAAGCTTTGCCTTCGGATTAAGCTCTTCTGGACTTTTTCCTTTGTTATCTAAGCCTTGCTGCTGATCAATTTGCATTGTATTAAATTGCTCTTGCTGAGATAGATCAACTCCCGAATTAAAGAGAGCTTTTATTATGTTTTTTAGCAATTCTACAAAACTTCCGCTTCTACCTTCTTCTTGTTCTTGAGGCTTATTTTTTTCATTGAGTTCTTTTTTACTATTATTTTCAGGCATTTTTAACTCCCTACCATAAAGCTTAATAAAATTTTACTTGCAAATTATTAAATAATAGTTAACGTCTAGTATCAATTTCCTATTCACAAATGGATGTTATTTTAGCAACAGGCGGTACAGGCGGACACATTTTTCCAGCTATAACTTTAGCAAAAGCACTAAAGATGCAAGGGTACAATTGTATATTATTTACTGATAAAAAAACAGATAAAAATACTGATGTGGAGGGCAACGCTTTGCCTTTATGTAAACCAAGCAGCAGCAAGCTTAAGTTTTTCCTTTTGTTAACGTATAGCTGTGTATTAGCGCTATATCAAATAAGGAAATTAAAACCGAGGCTAGTCATTGGTTTTGGTGGTTATGCTTCTTTTCCAACTCTTCTTGCAGCAAAGGTTCTCTCTATACCTATAATTTTGCATGAACAAAATACAGTTTTAGGGAGAGTAAATAGATTCTTTTTCAATGATGCGGGATTAATTGCAATTAGCTTTCCAGAGACTAAGTGTGCAAAGAGCAGTAAATGTATTTTTATAGGAAATTTTGTTGAGATAAAAGCACAGAACTATTCTCACACTTATGCTCAAGGAAACCTAAACATATTAATAATAGCAGGTAGTCAAGGTGCAAATTTTTTTGATGATGTAGTAAGTGATGTAATTTGTAGTCTGCCTATTGAAATGAAAGAGAAGATTAGAGTAACACAGCAATGCACGAAGAAAAATATAAGCAAAGTTGAGAACTTATACGAAAGTGAGAAAATCAATTGTGAATTAAGTGAGTTTTTTGATGATATGGAAAATAGGTTGGCGAGTGCTCATTTAGTAATTAGCAGAGCAGGGGCAACTTCAATAGCGGAAATCACTCTTGCTAAGCGCCCTGCTATATATATTCCTTACCCTCACTCAAAAGATAATCATCAATTTTATAATGCAAAGTATATTGAAGATTTGGGAGCAGCTGTAATAGTTGAGCAAAATGGTGAAACAAAAAAAAATCTAAGAGAGTTATTGTTTGATTTATTACAGGATCATCAAAAATTGCGTGGTATGGCCAGTAATACTAAGAAAACAAGGATAAAAAATGGGATTACTGAATTTATTAAGGTAATTCAAAAATTTAGTTGACGGATATGGCTGCTTACTTTTTCTTCAAACACATCCCATAATTTTTTTTCTAGTGATATATTATATAGTTTATTGATGTAAGCTACTCCCGTGGGTGAAGTTGTGTTAATTTCAAGGAGGAAGTCATCTATAATATCGATACCGACAAATGTTAGCCCTCTTTTCTTCAGTTCAGGACCAATTTTATTACATATCTCATTGTCCCTGTCGTTCATTTCAACAGGTTCAAAACTTGCTCCAAGCCGTATATTTGTCCTGATTTCTCCACTAACTCTTGGAACTCGCTTCATTACTCCAATTGGTTGGCCATCCAGTAACAATATTCTTTTATCTTTATCTATATTTTTGCAAAATGCTTGCGCAATTATAGGACATTCATATTTCGCAATCATGAGTTCAGCTACTACTTGAATATTGTTTTCATCTTGTATTCTTATTACATCGTTTCCTCCATAGCTATACAATGGCTTCAGAATAATATCTTGATAGCTATGATAAAAATCTCTGATCATCAATATATTCTCAGTAATCAAAGTTGGCAGAATTAGCTCTGGAAATAATGAAGTGATTAATTTTTCAGGACAATTTCTTATCTCCGTTGGATTGTTAATTACCAATGCGCTAGTTTTTTCTAAAATATAGGTGGCTGTGATATAACGCATATTAAAGGGTGGATCCTGTCTGATAAATATGATATCCATTTCATTCAAATTGATAGCTACATCTTTTTTGGAGATGAAATTAAAATCATCAACACTAACTTTCTGAGCAAGAGCAATTAGACCTTCTGTTGTCCGAGTAGCTGATACTGGGATCCATGTTTCTTTCTCTCTAGATTCTAGCATCGCGCGTTGGAATGATACCGATAAGGATAAATTATTAGGAGTATAGACGAAAACTTCATGCCTCCTTCTTTGTGCCTCTTTTATTAATGCAAATGTAGTATCAGTTTCAAAGTTTATACTTTCATCCATTTGAAAAGTTACTCTCATTTGCATATCACTTTTAACATAAAATTGCCGTTTAGAAACTAAGTTTTCATTAGTGACGTAACTTGCTGTGTCTATATCGTATATAACTTACAACTTGTTTTACTCCCTTTACTTTTCTTGCAATTGCTATTACAGCTTTTAGTTCCGCTTTATTTTGAGCTATACCCATCAAATACACAACTCTATCAACCGTATTGACGCTGTAATTAATTGATTTGATATTTCTTTTTCCCAGAAGTCTTGTTCTTATTTCCCCTGTTATTATACCATCTACAGTGGTGTCGAGCATGGAAGTCATTTGAATTGGTGTTACTCTTATTTCATTGATTACTTCTTTGACTTCTTTTTGTTGCCAAGCTATTTTTTCTGCTGTGAGTTGTTTTTCGGGAGTGTCAACGTTTCCAATGAGTAGTACTCTTCCTTCACTTACTTTAACCTTTATAGACGAAAATAGCCCATGTTTTAAGAGACCCTTATTGATTCTAATTACCATAGTTGTATCGTCAATGATATTTCCTAGGGATTTATCTTGCATTGTTATTGATGTTGCTGTGGCCACTACACTACCTATTATAAGAGGCGTGCAGCTACTCTGTGTGATCAAAAAAATTGTGAGTAAGAAGCTAGTTATTAATCTCATTATTGATTTTCAGGATTTAGTCCCTTCATTAAGAAATGTTAATAAGGTTTCTTGATTGTGTAAATACCATAAATTAAGTAAGACTTTAAACCTTGAATATTTTAGTAAGGTACCTATAATGGAGTATTGAAGATTTCTTGCGGATATGACGGAATTGGTAGACGTGCCAGGTTTAGGTCCTGGTGAGCTTGCTCGTGTGGGTTCAAGTCCCTCTATCCGCACTTGAATTAAGTAACTCAGATTTTAAGAAAAAATTTATAATTACCAAATACACTTTTGTCTGTATGAAAAATCCGTTTTGAGGATTGTGTTTAACTGAAATTCTGGTAAAATGGCTTTATTAAGAAATAAATTAAAATATTTACAAGTGGATTGTAATGTCTAGTAATATACCTCAAAATACAGTCGAAGTAGATACATCAAGTGACGTATATGCCTATAGGGAACTTAGTGTAGATAGACTAAAGCACGAGTATGAAATTACAGTTAGTAGTGATTATATAAAGCAGAAGATAAATTCTAGATTACAAGCAATAGCAAAAAACGCAAAATTGCCTGGATTTAGGTCTGGAAAGATGCCCTATAATCTTGTTGTTAAGAATTATAAAAGTGAAGCGTTGGAATATGTGATAAATAGTGCAATTGACTATTGCTCAAGTGATTTAATGAAAAAAATTGAAGTCAAGTCTCACATTTATACTAAAGTTGATATTGTATCATTACCAGATCTAGACAAAAAGGATGAGAAAGGCAATTTTGTATACAAACTATCTTTTGAATTGATGCCAGAAGTGCCAGTAATAGATCTTGATAAAATAAATTTGAAAAGAGTTGAGGCAAAGATTGAAGAGGGTGACATAAAAGAATTTATTGGTTCTGTGAAAATAGAATTTCCTAATTTTGTCTCTGTTGATGATGCTTCTTATCAAACGAAAAATGGTGATAAACTGATAATTGACTTTGAAGGGCGAATTAGGAACAAGCTTTTTCAAGGTGGAAGTAACAAAAACTTTGAAGTTACTTTAGGGTCTAGCACATTTATTGATGGTTTTGAGGATCAATTAATTGGTATGAAAAAAGGAGAAACGAAAAGCTTTAAGTTGAAGTTTCCTGAAGACTACCAAGCAGTTTCCCTTGCGGGGCAGGAGGCTAATTTTTCTGTTCGAGTTAATGATATTCAGGTTGCCAAAGATTTTGAGAGTGATGATGAAGTAGCTAAAGGGATTGGGTTTGAAGATCATTTGTCGCTAGTAAATCATGCAAAAAAAATGATTGGTGATCAATGTAAAGAAATGGGAGATCTATTGATTAAGAAAGAGCTGTTTGATTGCTTGGATGCTAGTTATAGCTTTGATTTACCTACAGATGTGGTAAAGCAGGAACAACAGAGAGTGGAAAGGGAATTGAACTCTAAAGGTGACTCGTGTAAAGAGGCTGAAAGGCGTGTAAAGCTTGCAATGTTGTTTATGAAGTTTAGTGCAGAACATAGAATATCATTAACTCAAAATGATATTTTGAGTGTTACTATGAATCAGTATGTCGGTAAAAATATGCCATTTGATAGAGTATTAAAACATTTTAGGTCGAACAGACAGTTTCAGGAGTTAGTGAGAGGACATGCTCTTGAGCGTAAAGTTACAGATTATATAATAGAAAAAGTTAATAAAGAAAAACAGGTTATTTCTGTGAAAGAGTTAAAGGAGTTATTTGATAATATTTAGTAGGAAAGAGTATGACTCTTATACCAATTGTAATTGAGCAAACTAGTCGCGGTGAACGTGCTTATGACATATATTCGAGGTTAGTAAAAGAGAGAATAATTTTTGTAACTGGTCCTATTGAAGATAACATGGCCAGCGTAATAGTAGCGCAGCTTTTGTTTTTAGAATCGGAGAACCCTGATAAAGATATTTATATGTATATTAACTCACCAGGTGGTGTTGTAACTGCTGGTTTATCGATCTATGATACGATGCAGTATATAAAGTCAGATGTTTCAACTTTATGTATAGGTCAAGCTGCATCTATGGGCTCTCTGTTGCTTGCGGCTGGCACAAAAGGTAAGCGTTATTCTTTGCCTCATTCAAGAATTATGATACATCAGCCATCTGGTGGTTATCAGGGGCAGGCAACTGATATAGAAATACATGCTAATGAAATTTTGCGAGTTAAGAAGAAGCTGAATCAGGTTTATGAAAAACATACTGGGAATTCGCTAAAGAAAATTGAAGGAATGATGGAAAGAGATAAATTCATGGATCCTGAAGAAGCAAAGAAAATTGGCTTAGTTGACAGAGTAATAGCTGAGCGTAAAGATATTAAGATTGAAAACATTAAAATTGAACAAAAGGTGAGTTAATGGATAACAATAACGATTTACACTACTGTTCTTTTTGCAATAAGGCGCAAAACGAAGTAGATAAGTTGATTACTAATTCTTCAGATGGTTTGAAGGCATTTATTTGTAATGAGTGCATAGAGTTATCTCATAAAGCAATAAGTCAAAAGAAAGGGGGGGCTTTTAATTCAAATTATATGTCTGATGTAAAGTTATTGCTGAAGAAGCCTGAGGATATAAAAAACTTTCTTAGCAAGCATGTTGTGGGTCAAGAACATGCACAGCATGTTTTATCTGTTGCTATGTATAACCATTGTCAATCCATGGCGCAACTTCACTCTATAAGTGATGTTGAAATCGAAAAATCTAATGTAATGCTCATTGGGCCCACTGGTTCTGGTAAAACTTTGTTAGCTAAAACACTTGCTAAAGTTTCAGATGTACCATTTGCTATGGCTGATGCAACAACTTTGACTGAAGCGGGTTATGTAGGTGATGATGTGGAAAGCGTGTTGTCACGTCTATTGCAGGCTGCAAATTATGATGTTGCGAAGGCACAGCGTGGTATAGTGTTTATAGATGAAATAGATAAAATCACAAGAAAATCTGAAAGCACTTCAATAACGCGTGACGTTTCAGGTGAGGGAGTCCAGCAGGCTCTGCTTAAGATTATGGAAGGTACAGTTGCTTACGTTCCGCCGCAGGGGGGGCGGAAACACCCACAACAAGAATTTATACAAGTCGATACTAATAATATACTGTTTATTTGTGGAGGAGCTTTTGAAGGTCTAGATAAGATCATTGAAGCGAGAAAGAAAGGAACATCAGTTGGCTTTGGAGCAGATATCAGTCAATCTAAAGAGCAAAGAAAAAAAAATGCTTTACATGATGTGCAGCCTGAAGATTTGATCAAATTCGGGCTAATACCAGAATTCGTAGGGCGGGTTCCAATAACTGCTGTTTTAGATGAGTTAGATCATGAAGATTTGGTACATGTATTGGTAGAGCCAAGAAATGCACTAATAAAGCAATACAAAGCATTACTTGCATTTAACAAAGTAAATCTTGAGTTTTCAGATGAAGCAATATCAGCTATTGCTGAAAAAGCTATGAGTTACAAAACGGGTGCAAGAATGTTACGTGCTATTTTAGAGTCACTTTTGCTTGATGTTATGTACACAACTGGAAATGGAGGTTTTGAAGGTAGTACAATAGTAATCACTAAGGAAATGGTAGAATTGGGAAAAGCAGTAATTAACTGTAACAACAGGGGTGGTATTATAACAGTTAATGATTAATTTGAGGCATGTATTATGAGCATTGAATATGCTGTGGACTCTAATTTTGCTATATTGCCGGTATTACCTTTAAGAGATGTAGTAATTTTTCCAAATATAGTGGTGCCTTTATTTATAGGTAGAGAAAAGTCTATTAATGCACTAGAGTATGCAATTAATAATAGTATTCGTCAAAATGAGATTTTTCTTGTGACACAGCAAGATGGCTCTATTGATAACCCGGAACCACAAGATCTTTATGGAGTAGGTGTACTAGCAAATATTGTACAACCATTAATAAAATTACCTGATAATGCTGTAAAAGTTGTAATCCAAGGAGTAGGCAGAGGAAGAATTATAGAGTATATCAACTCTCATAATTTATTACAAGCTAGAATAGAGTTAGATATTCATCATGAATGTGAGGAAGGTAAGGATAATATTGACCTGGAAGCTTTAAGACGGTCTGTTGTAAGTGCATTTGATAGCTGGTGTAAACTGAACAAGAAAAATCAGCCTGAAGTTGTTGTTAATCCCATTGATCAGATCAAAGAAATTGATCAACTTGTAGACACGATAGTTTCATATTTAAATATAAAAGCGTCAGATAAACAAAGCATACTTGAAACTTATGGTCCAGTAGAGCGTTTAAGAAAAACTTTTACTTTTATTGAGAGAGAAATAAGCATTTTGAATGCACAAAACCGTTTATATAAAACAATTAAATCTCAAGTTGAGAGCACTCAGAAAGCTTACTATCTTAATGAGCAATTGAAAGCTATACAGAAAGAATTGGGCGAATTTGAGAATGGAGAAGAAGGAAATATAATAAATGAATTTGAAAAAAAGATAAATGAAACAAAGCTTTCTCAGGAGGCAAGGGAAAAAGCTATGACTGAGTTGAAGAGATACAAGAAAATGAATCCCATTTCTCCTGAAGCTACGGTTATATTTAATTATCTGTATTGGTTGCTTGATTTACCATGGGGGAAATGCAAAGATGTAAAAATTAATTTAAATGCAGCTAAGAAAATCTTAGATGAAAACCACTATGGCATAGAGAAAGTAAAAGATAGAATAATAGAGTTTCTGGCAGTATTAAAGAGAGTAAAAGAGATAAAAGGTCCTATGCTTTGCTTGGTTGGGCCGCCTGGCGTTGGTAAAACTTCTTTGGCCAAGTCTATGGCAAGAGCAGTAGGGAGAGATTTTGTTCGCATAGCTCTTGGTGGTGTGCGTGACGAATCTGAAATACGTGGTCACAGGAAAACTTATATTGGTTCAATGCCTGGCAAAATCATTCAACACATGAAAAAAGCTAATTCGTGCAACCCGCTTTTTTTACTTGATGAAATAGATAAGATGGGTTCTGACTCGCGTGGTGACCCTGCATCTGCATTACTTGAGGTTTTGGACACTGAGCACAATAAGCACTTTACGGACCATTACTTAGAAGTTGAGTTTGATCTTTCAAGTGTAATGTTTGTAGCTACGGCAAACAGCTTAAATTTGCCACACCCTTTGCGTGATAGGATGGAAATTATACAATTATCTGGTTATACTGAAGATGAAAAAGTTAGCATTGCTAAATATCATCTAATTCCCAAATTAAGAAAAGAGCACGGTTTACGTCAGAAAGAGTGGAGCATAACTAGCGATGCACTGTATGAATTGATACGCTTATACACACGTGAAAGTGGTGTTCGTAGTATGGAAAGGGAGCTTGCAAAGCTCATGAGGAAAGCAGTTAAAAGGATATTGACCGATAAAAATAAGAAGATATCCGTAGGGGTTGGCAATTTGCAAGATTATTTAGGGATACGTAAATATACCTTTGGTATTGCAGAAAACGAGAGTTTAGTAGGGATAGTAACTGGACTTGCCTATACTGAAACAGGTGGTGATATCTTAATGATAGAGTCAGTTCTGATCCCAGGCAAGGGAGAAATAAAATATACGGGAAAGCTTGGAGAAGTTATGAAAGAATCTATAAAGGCTGCGTATAGTTATATTCGATCAAATTGTCTATTTTTTGGTATAAAACCTGAAAAATTTCAAAATAATGATATACATTTGCATTTACCTGAAGGCGCTGTACCAAAGGATGGGCCTTCTGCTGGTAGTGCAGTATGTACGTCCATTGTTTCTCTTATGACAAATATACCAGTTAACAAAAGTGTTGCTATGACAGGTGAAGTGACATTGCGTGGTAGGGTTTTAGCTGTTGGAGGCTTGAGAGAAAAGTTGCTTGCAGCACTCAGGGGATCAATCAAGACTGTGATTATACCTAGCGAAAATGAAAAGGACATGCAAGAAATCCCGGCAAATATTAAGGAGAAAGTTAACGTGGTTTTTGTCAAGAGTATTGATGAAGTTATAAAAATTGCTTTGATACAACCTATTATTCCAATTAAAAACGATAATGGAAACAGTGCACCATCTTCCCCTATAAAAAATAAAGATGATAATTTTCCTGACCTGGAAACGCTAAAGCATTAAAATGTAGCTAAAATGATCTAAGTTTGCTAAGTGCGGTAGTGTAAATAAGCTATACAGTAGTTGTAGCATTACTTATTTCAAAGACTTCTTCTTTTGTCAATTTTCTAAAATAATTCTGTGAAACGTAGTTGGTATCTGTAGCAAATTGTAAAATACCTTTAACATAGACAAAATAAATTATGTATTATTTCAATAAATTGACTATGCTAAAAGCATGCAAAAACGTCATGTAACTGTTTGTCTTATATTGCTTATTATAATTGGTGCATTATTTTTAGTGCTTCCTATGATTTTTCCATGCTTAATATCTATTGTTGCTGCATATTTGTTTAATCCGCTAGTAGTAAAGTTTGAAAAGTATAAAATACCGCGCCTATATTCTGTAATTTTTATAATATTTATCTTATTGATGGTTTTTGTATTTGCTGTTACGTTTGTTTTACCTATTGTATACGCTCAAATTACTTCGATATTGAATTTTATAGTAAGTAAAGCACCTTCGTTAAACCTTAAAATTATTCCATCTGTATTAGAGTTTCTTAATGTAAAAATAGGAGATGGTTTGTTTGATCACTCATCTAGAAATCTAGCAGAAAATTATGGCGATTATATATCTTATTTCATAAATGCTTTTGGTATTGCCAGTAATTTTGTAATCCAGGTATTAAGCTCGAGCTTTAGCTTAGTTCATACAGTGTCTTTAGTAGTAATCACTCCAGTAATGTTCTTCTATATATTGCGTGATTGGCCTCTGATTGTAGCAAAAGTTAGTAAATTAGTTCCTGTTCCTTATAGAGAAGAAGTTGCAGATTATTTTTCAAAAGTGGATTTCATTGTATCTAATTACTTAAAAGGACAAGCAAATGTATGCATTATTATGATGGTCTTTTACTCTGTAGGCCTTAGTATAATTGGGTTGAAATATCCTGTTGCTATTGGAATTTTATCGGGAACACTAACGTTTATACCTTATATAGGCTCATTATTATATACCACTGTTGGGTTTTTGAGTGCTGTTACTCAATTTAGTGGGTGGCTTGAAAGCATTGCTGTTTTACTATTATTTGGTGTTGGACAGTTAATGGATGCAAATATACTAGTTCCTTTATTAATAGGAAAAAAAGTTCATATACATCCAGCTGTAATTATTCTTGGAATTACTATGTGTGCTTCATGTTTTGGATTTATTGGTGTATTGCTTTTTGTTCCAATAATAGCAATATTTACTGTATCAGTAGGATGTGCAATTAATAGATACCTTAAAAGTGAGTTTTATAAAAATGGCTAGCAGGTTTTTGCGTAACCAGTTTGTGATAATGAAATGTGAACCACAGAATGCCTAATGTACTAAAAAAGAGTAAGCAAATTTTGACACAAAAATTACTGTCAGGAGCACAAAGTGTTTAATGTGCAATTGAATTTATTTAACAGTAATCAAACTGATTACAATCGGCAAAATTTCATCGTTTTAGAAGAGAATAAGCATATGTACAATTCAGTAATTAGTGATTTGTCTTGGAAATGTCTAATTCTTTTTGGGCCTAAATGCTCTGGTAAAACTCATCTTGCTAACGTTTGGCAATCGATAAACAATGCACATTTTATCAATGTGAGCAATTTTATAAGTGAGATTAGATATAGCGACGCTTTTATCTTGGAAGATATACAAAATATTCAAGATGAAGCAATGTTATTGCATTGTTACAACTACATGAAAGAAAATAACAAGAGATTGCTAATTACTTCTTCAGCTTTGCCAAAAAGGCTTAATTTTAAATTAAAAGATTTAAGTTCTCGTATATTATCAACTGCCAGCGTAAAAATTCCACCTGCGAGCGAGGAGTTATTAAGAATTATGTTAGTAAAACGGTTTTCAGACAAACAATTAAAAGTTGATTTGAAAGTGGTAAATTATATTTTGGCAAGAATAGAACGTTCTTTTTGCAGCATTAATAAAATTGTAGAGAAAATAGATGACAAGTCTATGGGATCAAGTGTTACCATTCCTTTTGTTAGCGCTTTATTAAAAAAAGATATTATGTGATTTCTTCTTTTACAGAGCGTTTGTTATATATACTAAGAATTTACTAACATCTGTGGCCCTAATGCAGGGATCACCGCTTGGTTGTACTGGTGCTGTGAAAAAATCTTATACTATAATAAGTATAAGTGGATGCAAATAATAAGTGGTATATTATAGTAGAATTCACTTTGTAATATGCTTTCTATAGATTTGATGTTATAATTTAACCATGGTAAGAGTTAGATCAAATCTAAAAAAAAAGTTAAGACGAAGGTTTATTGTACTTGTTCTATTGGTAAATGCTTTATTTATCTCGTATTTTTTAATAAGGAATACAAATGACATTTCCAATCGAATTATAGTTAAGGAAGTAAATATAGGAGCCGATAATGAAAAGTAAGCAATTACAAGATAAGAAAGAAAATCTTTATATAACATATTACGTAGATGCTTTGGTATCAGAAAGGTCTGCTACACGAAATACTTTAGAAAGTTATCGTTCAGATTTACGTCAACTTGAAGATTTTTTATTAGAAAGTGGCACTACTTTAGTTGGTGCAAGCAAAGCTAATATTAAAGATTATGTGAAGTCTCTGTACGCACAAAAGAAATATAAAAGCAGTTCTGTATCGAGAAAAATATCTGCTATGAAAAATTTTTATAAGTGCCTATTTAATGATGGAATAATAGATTTCAACCCGGCTCCAGCTAATGATGATGAATTAAAAAATCCAAAAGTTTTTCGTTCTTTACCAAAGTATTTAAGTGTTGAAGAAATGCTTTTGTTAATGGACACAGTAAGAAAATCAGCAAGCGAGTCAAATAAAGAGATAAACAGTAAAAGGCTATGTGCTATTTTAGACATCCTTTACTCTTCTGGCATGCGTATTTCTGAACTGATTAGTATGAAGTTATGTGAAGTGTCACATTTAGTAAACAGTGATGATAAAGAATGTTATGTAATAATAAAAGGGAAAAGTGGTAAGGAAAGGCAAATCCTTTTTAATCAACAAGCACTACAAAGCCTTAGAAATTATTTATCAGTGCGTGACAACCTGATTTCTAACGGAAAGGGGTCTAGTTGGTTATTTCCAGGTAGTAAACTTAGTAAGCCAATTACAAGGCAGAGAATTGGTCAGTTAATTAAGGAATTAGCAAGAAAATGCAGTATTGATGAAAACAAAATTTCTCCACATGTGATTAGACATTCTTTTGCTACTCATCTATTGGATAGTGGAGCAAGTATTGTGCTGATACAGAAAGTTCTTGGCCATACTAACCTTTCTACAACACAAATATATACCCATATTGCTAACAAGAAATTGAAGGACAAATTGGCTGATTCACACCCTATCACTCAGGTAATCAGTGGTTAAACTTATTGTTTTTAATTTGTAGTAGAGTTAAACTTAAGTAAATTTATCTGAGTTTGTGATTTCAAGTTTATTGTTTAACTTCTTTCTTATATTATGGGAAGTGCTCTATACTTTAATTACTCTTCCTATAATTTTCTTTCCTGCACGTATAGTAAATATTTTTCTTGTCTACTCAGTGAAGGTTGTATTGCTCATACTTCGTTTATTATGTAGAATTGAATATGAAATTAGAGGGGTAGAAAACATTCCAAAGCAGCCATTTGTAATTGCCTCTAAGCACCAATCTCCATTGGAAACATTTATTTTTATACTTTTATTTAGAAACGCAGTTTTTATTTTAAAACGTGAACTGAAGTGGATTCCGTTTATTGGCTTGTATCTAATGGCGCTCAGGATGATTTTTATTAACCGTTTAGATGGTATCAGTTCTATACGCTATATTATTAAGTTAGCTAAGATGCATATAAAGGAAAATAGAAGCATAATAATATTTCCTGAAGGCACCAGAACAGCTGCAAAGCAAGAAGCAAAATATCGGCCAGGTGTTGCTGCTTTATATGGCGTGTTGTCTGTTCCTGTATTACCAGTTGCTTTAAATACCGGTTTATTTTGGCCAAAGAGCATACTTTCCATAAGAAAAAATCCAGGAAAGGCAATAATAGAGATATTACCGCCAATATATCCTGGGTTAAGCAAGGACAAATTTTTGGAAAATTTAGGAAAAGCTATAGAAGAGAAAAGTAACAAGTTGATTGCAGAAAAAACTAGTATTGCAGGTTAGTGGAAAATTCTTATAATGAGAAGAGAGTACAGTGTTTTAGGTATTAATATATGGCAAATCATAAGAGTGCTAAAAAAATGATAAAGGTAATAGCAAAGCGCACTTTAGTAAGTAAAATGCGCAAAAGCAAAACCAGCACTGCTATTAGGAAATTGGTTGATATAATTAAGTCTGGTGACAAAGAAAACGTCATTCTAGCATTTCGAAATGCTGAATCTAATTTACACAAGTGTGTGAATAAAGGTGTTATTCACAAAAACGCTGCAGCGCGTAAAATAAGTCGCTTAAATGCAAAAGTAAAAGCATTGATGATCGCTTAGTGTGGTTAATTTAAAGTTAACCAGGTTAAGATATACTCTTAAGTTGTGTGCTTTGTATAGAGTTTTAGTAGCTTAAGTGATGGATAAAAAAGCGTTATTGGAACTAAACAATGGATTAAAAATTGAGCTACCTATATTAAGTGGAACAATAGGTCCTAATGTGTTAAATATTAAGGATTTGTATAGGACAACTGGATTATTCACTTATGATCCAGGGTTTGTTTCCACAGCTTCATGTTCTTCTTCAATTACATTTATTGATGGCGATGAGGGAGTTCTTAAATATAGGGGGCATGATATAGCTGATTTGGCAGAAAATAATAATTTTACTGCTATAATTTATCTATTACTCTATGGTGCGTTGCCTAATTTAGAGCAACACAAAAAGTTTCTTTTAAAAATAGGAGAATTATCCAAAGTATCAGAGCAGGTTATAAACGTAATTAAGGCATTTC
Organism: Wolbachia pipientis; assembly: GCF_030373985.1. Classification (GTDB taxonomy): domain Bacteria; phylum Pseudomonadota; class Alphaproteobacteria; order Rickettsiales; family Anaplasmataceae; genus Wolbachia; species Wolbachia pipientis_D. Next base: position 65,817 of record NZ_JAUCRB010000005.1, on the reverse strand, counting down.
CAAAAACTGCTCACCCTATGTCAATTTTGATTGCATGTTTTGCAAGTTTGTCGGCATTTTACCATGAGAGATATGGTAACACTGTCAATAGTGAGAACCTAGATTGCGGAATTTCTGCAATAGCGCAAGTTCCTGCAATTGTTGCAATGATATATAGGCATATCAAAAATCAGGAATTTATAAATGCTCAAAATGAATTGAGCTATAGTGAAAATTTCTTAAGAATGATGTTTGGTGATGCTTTTAATAACGATAAAAGCTCTCTTTTTGTGAAAGCTTTGGATAAAATATTCATTCTCCATGCTGATCATGAACAAAATGCTTCTACGGCAGCTATCAGATTAGTGGGATCGGCTGGTTCTAATTTGTTTGCAAGCCTCTCTGCAGGGATTGCTACACTTTGGGGGCCAGCGCATGGTGGAGCTAATGAAGCAGTTATAAACATGTTAAGAGAGATAGAGCAAAGTGGAGATATAGGTAAATTCATTGAGAAAGCTAAGGATGATAAAGATCCATTTAAATTGATGGGGTTTGGCCATCGTATTTATAAAAATTACGATCCACGTGCGCGTATACTGAAAGGAGCTTGTAATGAGGTTTTAGATAAACTAGAACAAGATAATAAACTACTCAAGATCGCAAAAGGACTTGAAGAGGTAGCTTTGAAGGATGAGTATTTTGTTATGCGTAAATTATACCCTAATGTTGATTTTTACTCAGGTATAATAATGAACGCTATTGATATTCCTTCAAATATGTTTACACCTATTTTTGCACTTGCAAGGACCACTGGTTGGGTTACTCAGTGGTACGAAATGATGAATGATAAAGAAGCTAAAATTTGTAGGCCAAGACAACTCTATGTTGGTGAATAAAGTTTTCATTTGTAGTCTTTAACTAATTAGCTTGATCTTAATGTACAACCCAGGACAGAAAAGCCTATAGCCCATTTACATATTTCTTGACTTCGGCTGCAATTTTATCAGATTGGCTTTTATCTGAATTTAAATCTGCTACAAAGTGTGCAACATATTTTCCTCCAGGGCCAATAAGATATATTATTGAAGAATGGTTGATTTCCTCTTCTCCACCAACTTTGCTGGCGTATACTTTATAATTTGCAATTACCTCATCTATTTTTTCTCTTTCACCAGTTAACATTTGTATTCTATGGTCAAATTGCTGCTGAAATTCTTTAAGTTTTTCTGTACTGTCGCGTTCAGGGTCGACTGTTATGAAAAATGTTTGTAGTTTGTCATTAGTTTTCTCATCTAACATTGCAAGTATTTCTGAAATTATTCCAAGATTCATAGGGCAAATCTTTTTACATGAAGAAAACCCGAAGAAAATCATCATATACTTATCTTTAAAATCACTACTGCGTACGATCTGCTTGTCTTGGTTAGTCAGAACAAAATCTGCTTCTATCTTAACCTCTGCGTTGTGAATTACTGCTGGAGCAAAAATACCTTTTTTAGTAAAATAACAATAACCAAGGAAAATAGCTGCTAGTGCTACTATTACGCTAGATAATAACCTTACAAGCTTTACCATTAGAAATCCTTAAGTAAAGTAAGATCATATCTTTATTGGTTGACTTATTCAATATATTTTTTCCAAAGTGGACTGTTGATTTTATCTAATAGTTTTCTATGTTCATTGATTTCTTCATTACTTGGTAAGTATTTCCTGCAAGTTAAATTACGTGTTTTATGCTGGGTAACTGTGGCGTTGCTGTCCTGCTCACACCTATTATCAAATAGAAAAGTTTGTAATCCCCCTGTAAGCTCAACATACACTTTTGCGAGCAACTGAGCGTCAATTAGTGCTCCATGAAATTCTCTATCCTCTAGTGATATGTCAAAACGTTTGCATAATGCACTTAAAGACGCAGGTGACCCTGCAAACTTTTTTCTCGCAAGTGGCAATGTATCTAGTACTCTGTCTAAAGAAATTAACCCAACATTTAGTTTATCCAGTTCCATATTAAGAAACTTAATGTCAAACTCAGCGTTGTGAATTATCAAAATATCGCTAGATATAAAGTCCAGAAATTCAAGTACAACATCTGAAAATAATGGTTTATCTTCTAAAAACCCTTCACTAATGCCGTGAATCTTAAATGAGTGATAAGGTATATCTCTTTCTGGATTAAGATACTGATGGAATACTTTGCCTGTTGGGATGCGGTTAATTAATTCCACACACCCTATTTCAATAATTCGATGACCAGATTCTATATCAAGACCAGTAGTTTCAGTATCAAGTACTATTTCACGTAGCTTATTTTCCATGTTAAATGAAACTAGTCATGCTTACTGTTTTTCTTGCCATCGTCTGCCTTTTTATAGTTTATGGAAATAAGCAACCAGCTTGGGTTTGATGAGGTAACGTTTTTTTTGAATTGCCATACATCCTCAACTTTATTGATCGTGGATGTGCTACCTGATATAACGTCTCCTTTGTCGTTCTTAACAAAGTTAATTTGCTCTGAAAGGAAATATACTGCGATGAGTGCTACATTTTTTACTAGTTTTATTTCTAAAATCTTTTGTGAAATGATAGAAACAATTATAGATTCATGTACTTCCTTACGATGTTTGATTTTCTCTACAAAGTTGTTATATAAGTCTTTATCCAAGAGAGGTTTTAACTGGGACAAATTTCCTTGATTGAAATATTTTATTATTAATTCAAAAGCTATACTTGAACCTTTCATGAAATGAGAAATGGAGAAGTCTTTGTTTTTTTGTAATATTTGTTCGTAAGTAGCTTTTATTGAATTTTTGTCGTTGCTATCGATGTAATCTTCAATGTTTTCTACATCTTCTCCACTTTGGCTTGTATTCAGTACGCTAGTCAGTTTATTGAGGTTGAGATTTGTTGACTTTCCTAAGGAATTGTACAAGCGCGAAAAAACGAACGCTGCTAATAAAGCATATATTACGAGTTCTATCATACTAACTCAACTCCTTAGCCTTAACATACAAAATACCTGAACATTATTAATTATTGAAGAAAATGTGCTTATTCTATGTCAATCTACAGTTAGGTTTGCTATTCATTTATAAATGGGTATATTATACAAGAAAATATTAAATACTTCAACTTAATTATAAGGAGACGTCAGAAGTGTCACAACAAAAAATGAAAATTCATGGTCAATATATTAAGGATCTATCGTTTGAAAATCCGAATTCACCATTCCTTTCTTCAAAAGAAGCTCCCAGTATTAATGTAATGGTTAATGTCAATTCAGTGAAATTGGAAGGAACTGAAGGTAAAGAAGAGGGAGAGAAGAAAAAATCTTTCCATGAGATTACTTTGCATATAGAAGCTAAAGCGATGGTAAAAAATGAGAACGTAAAAGATGGTGTTGCTTTTATTTGTGAAACGAAATATTGTGGTATTTTTTCAATAGAAAACCCTGCAGAGCTGAGTGCAGAAGAGGTAAGGCAAGCTTTATTTATTGGTGGGCCTACTTTTCTTTTCCCTTTTGCGAGAGAAATAATTGCAAGGGCTACAAGTAGTGGTGGATTTCCTCCACTTATGCTAGATCCTATAGATTTCGAAGCTATGTATAAGCAGCAAAGTCAACAACAAAAAAGCAACGCTAGCAATGAGAATTTTAATTGATATGGCACTATTCTTGTCATTCCAGTGTGTAATTGCTTTATTGCACAGCAAGTTAAAAGGCTTTAACGCTTTTAATAGCAGAGCTTTTTAAGGAGTGCTAGTCATATTACAGCTTAATGCTTGAGTTTATAAAATAATTGACAATGTTAATTTTCTAATTTATAAGTAAACTTTTGAGATAATTACCGAAGGAGGTATAGCGTTTGATTGAAGTATCAGTTCATTATGGTGATGTAGATAGAGCTTTTCCAGTATTGAAAAAAACAATTCAGAAAGAAGGAAGAGGAATAAAAATGAGAAAACAATATCATGAGAAAAAGTCAGAAAAAAGAACTAAAAAAAAAGCTGAAGCTAAAAAAAAGAGGCGCCAACAAGAGAGCAGAAGGCAGCGTTATGGCTGGTAATTTTTAATAGTTTATCGTTGGTTGTTTTATGGATATTCACGAATATCAAGCAAAGGAGATTTTACGTAAATTTAATGTCCCAGTGCCGAAGGGTTTTGTTACTACTTCTGCAGAAGAAGTAGAGGCTCAAGTAAACCTATTAAAATCTGACATGTTTGTGGTTAAGGCTCAAATACATGCAGGTGGTAGAGGTAAAGCTGGTGGCGTGAAGTTAGCAAAATCAGCCGAAGAAGCTAAGCAATTTGTAAAGTCTATGCTTGGCATGACTTTAGTTACTCACCAAACAGGGCCAAATGGGCAGCAAGTGAGAAGAGTATATATTGAGGAAGGATCAAGCATTAAGAAAGAATATTATTTAAGCCTGGTAATTGATCCAAAGCTCAGTAGGCCGGCATTCATATTTTCCTCAGAAGGTGGAATGGATATTGAAGAAGTTGCAAAAAATTCTCCTGCAAAGATTGTAAAATTTGATATTGATTATGTTGCAGGTTTTACAAGTTTTGATAGATGCAAATTAAGCAGCAGTTTTAATTTAAGTCCAGAACAGGTAGAAAAAATAACAAATGTTGCAAAAAATATATATGATGCATTTACTTTAACCGACGCAAGTCAAATAGAGGTTAACCCGCTGGTTGAAACAAATTTTGGAGATTTTGTTGCACTTGATGCAAAAATTAACTTTGATGACAATGCTTTATATCGTCATCCGGAGGTTGTACAACTCCGTGATTATGATGAAGAAGTAAAGGAAGAAATAGAAGCTTCAAAACATGGGCTCAGTTATATAAAAATGGATGGCAATATTGGTTGCATGGTGAACGGTGCAGGTCTTGCTATGGCAACAATGGATATAATAAAGTACTACGGAGCAAAGCCTGCCAACTTTTTGGATGTTGGTGGTGGAGCAAGTAAGGAGACTGTTACCAAAGCATTCAAAATTATATTGTCTGATAGTAACGTAAAAGGAATTTTAGTTAACATATTTGGCGGTATAATGCGTTGCGATATTATTGCAAGCGGTATTGTTGAAGCTGCAAAAGAAATGAGCATAAAAGTTCCTCTAGTGATTAGATTATCAGGCACTAATTTTGAAGAAGGCAAAAGAATCTTGGAAGAGTCAGGGTTAAATATTATTGCTGCAGATGGGCTTAATGAAGCTGCGCAGAAGATAGTAAAAGAGGTAAATAGAGTATGTCCGTTTTAGTAAGCAAAGATACAAGGTTAATATGCCAGGGTTTTACTGGTGCACAGGGTACATTCCACTCAGAGCAGGCAATTAGCTATGGAACAAAAATGGTTGGTGGTGTAACTCCTGGCAAGGGTGGGAGCACTCACCTTAATTTACCAGTTTTTAATACTGTAGCAGAAGCTAAAGAAAAAACTGATGCAGATGCCACGGTGATATATGTGCCTGCTAAGTTTGCTGCTACTGCGATACTCGAAGCAATAGATGCAAAAATAGAATTGATAGTTTGTATTACAGAAGGCATTCCCATACTTGATATGGTAAAGGTTAAGCACGCGCTTATTGGTTCAAAAAGTCGGTTAATTGGTCCAAACTGCCCGGGAGTTATTACACCTGAGAAATGCAAAATAGGAATTATGCCGGGGCATATTCACAAGCGCGGGCATATAGGAATTATGTCTCGTTCTGGAACTTTAACTTATGAGGCGGTAGCGCAAACAACTGCTGTTGGTCTTGGTCAGTCAACATGTATCGGAATTGGAGGAGATCCTGTTCACGGTATGACTTTTGTTGACTGTATGGAGCTGTTTTTGAAAGATGACGATACTCATGGTATTGTGGTCATTGGTGAAATAGGTGGAAGCGAGGAAGAGGATGTATCACATTTTATAAAGACAGAAAAAACTAAGAAACCAGTTGTTGGATTTGTAGCTGGTCAAACGGCGCCTACAGGAAAACGAATGGGACACGCTGGAGCTATCATCTCTTCCAGTGGAGGAAGTGCTGGTGCAAAGCTAGAGGTTATGAGAAGTGCTGGTATTTCAATTGCAGAGACTCCTGCAGTGATTGGTAAGAAGGTGTTGGAAGTTATGCATCAGTGCCTAGCCTAGAATTAGGATCACAAAAACCCTATATTACCGGTCATGAATACGTTATCTGGCCACTCAATCAATAACTGACCTCCTGGTAAATTCACTAGACTTTTTGCACTATCACCTGCCATCCCGGTGTTCATCCTTGTCATCCGAGTATCTCCCTCTCCTGTCATCCGAGTGGCTGATACTGGGATCTGTTCTTCTTCTTTTTTTCTGGATTTCGGTGTCAAGTACTGGAGTAACATCAAGGGATTTACGTATCCACGAAGTACGGATGCAACAAGTGCTGCACAGGCTGCACTACCGCATGAAGCAGTAATGCCTGCACCTCTTTCCCAAACTCTTAAAGCTATTTCTCCAGATTTTTCAATTTGCGCAACGCTGACATTCACTTTCTTGGGAAAGAATATGTGGTTTTCTAACTTTGGCCCTAAGTTTTGCAACGGTATTTCACTTATATTATCAACGAAAAAGACTATGTGAGGATTACCAATATTTACTGCAACTGGGTCTTTTAGCATTTCTATTTCTATAGGTAGGTGAAGAGTGTTATATTGAGTAGACAAGGGAATTTCAAGCCACTTAAGCAGTGGTTTACCCATATTAACCTTTATGAATTTATCGCCAACTTTAAAACACTCTAAGATGCGCTTGTTTATTAGTTCAATAGTGGCATACTCAGTGTTTTTTTCTGACATTATCAAATATCCAACGCAGCGTGCTGCATTTCCGCACATTTCAACTTCGCTGCCGTCAGCATTATAAATGTGCATGAAGCAATTGGCTACACTGGAGTTAGTTATAACTATTACTTGATCGCAACCGTTTTGATCGGCAATTCCTTTATAATTCCAGTCTAAGTTGTTTGTTGAACGTGAGTCTATGATAACAAAGTTATTACCAGTGCCATGCATGTTGATAAAACTTTCAGAACTTTGGCCACTAGTCATAAAAGAATATTTCCTTTATTGGCCTTCTCGCTTTTTTCTTGATTTCAGTGACTTCTTCTGCGTAAACAACTGCCATCACTGACATTATATTAAAATCACCAGGTATGTTGAATTTTTCCTCTATTTTATTCCTATCAAAACCACTCATCTGATGTGCCGTTAAGTTCATAGAAGCAGCCAGCAGTATAAGTGCGTAATTTGCTGCACCAGTATCGTGCTTAGCCCAAAAATTTTTTCCTTTATCCGGCTTGCGGAAATTTTTGGAACTTAATGATATAATTAATACTTGTGCATTTTTTATCCAATTTTGATTTGGTTCAGTAAGGCAACTCAGCAAATCTTTCAATGAATTTTGGTTACTTTGTTTATTACATATTATATATCTCCAAGGTTCATCACCAAAACATGAGGGAGATAACCGTGCATCTTCTATTAGCATATTTATCTCTTCCTGATGTACTACTTTATCTGGGTCATATGAACGCCTGCTGTGCCTTACCTTCATCAACGTCAATAGATCTTACTTATTTATCATTTTTATTTAGGTATATAAAGTAACTTATTGTAGCACAATATAAGCAAATTTAAATTGCAAAACCTCTGGAATATAATTAACATTAATATGTTTCACTGGAGGAGTATGTTTACAGCGCAATCTAACAGCAAGTTAACATTAGTTGAAGTTTTCTCTTGCGTATTACTTTTATTTTTAATGGCTCAAATAAGCATACCGCTGCAGCCTGTGCCTATCACACTGCAAAGTTTAGGAGTGATGCTTATCGGGCTTAAATTTAACCGCAAGACGGCATTTTATTCTGTGCTTACATATCTATTACTTGGTGCAGCAGGATTGCCTATTCTTGCAAATTTTTCTGGTGGTTATCATATTTTTCTTGGACCAGTGGGTGGATATTTAATTGGGTTTTTAGCTGCTGTTATAGTGATGGGAGAAGTAAATGAATTTCTAAGCTCTAAATGTGGATCATTTACACGCAATTCTTTAGGTTGTCTGACTGGCACAGTTGTAATCTTTGTCTGTGGTGTCAGTTGGCTTGCTGTTTACGTAGGTCTGAAACAGGCAATAATGGTTGGTATTCTGCCGTTTATCCTGCCTGGTTTAGTGAAGATTTTTTTACTTGTAGCGGCTTTACAGTATTTGAAAAAATGATAAGGTTTCGTCCTCATCATTTCATGTGCACTCTTGCATTTCAAGGGTATGGGTATTCTCAGGGTTTTGTGAAGAACTATAGAAAGATAGCGAATAAAGTAATCAATGACCCCAATACTCGAATCAAAGTAGTCGGTAATCTTGATGGTATCTGCAGTGCTTGCCCAAACCAGACCGAACAAGGTAAATGCACTAAACAAGCTAAAGTTTTAGAGCTAGATAGAAGGCATATGAAAGTTTTAGGAATAAAAATTGGTGAGATTTTGACCTGGAATGAAGTGGTAAAAAAAATTAGAAAGAAAATGTCTTTGAAGAAATTTGATTACGCATGTAAGGGGTGCGACTGGAAGCAATGTGGAATATGCATGAATGCCCTTTTGGATTGCCATTTCTACCTAATGCATTAAAAACACTTGTGCACAAGAAATAGCTCACCTGGCTATCTTTTATTCCACCGTAATGTATCTAATTCTAAGCATCTTTACTAATACTGCTACCTTCTAAAGTTTGTACCCTAAACCCTAAATCATTTGGCCTTTTTATTAGGCTACCGTCATCATTACCAACATATTAATTTGGTTTTTCAACTTTTTCCCTTTCCTCTATTAATATTGCATTCAACTCATCAGTTTGTAAGATTTGATCTATTTTCATATAAATTACCTACATAAAAAATTAAAGTTTTAAAACTTATACTGATATAGTATGTAATGAAGGCAACAGCTTGACATCAGGTTATTACCTTTTCCACTAAAGTAATATATTTTCTTCTTCAGTAACATGGGGTGATAGAAAAGCTTCCGCAATTTCTGGCATTTTCTCCCAAAGTTTTTTTAGTTCACTTTTTATATTGCTTGTCCTTTGTCCTATGCTATCTGTAGTTAGTGAATGTGGTTCTACCATACCTTTTTTGATAGCAGTATCCATATCATTGTTGTATGTATTAATACTATGCATAAGGCCATCATAAAAGTACTTAGGATATTTAACATTTAGTCCGATTGGTTGCACATTATCAATATCCTCTTGTTTCATATTCTGAGTTATATTGAACTTTCCCTTACTAGTACTTATCTCCTTCATTTCAGGTTTTATAAACTCTGGTTTCTGAAGTTTGTGTAATTCACTTTTTTGTGAAACTTCTTTGCCAGAATAGAATTCTATATTATTTTTGTTCATAATAAAGTCCTCCTATAAAAAATTAATTACTTTATAAATTACTGTTATACAAATAGTATCGAATTGTTACTACTGTCTACCACTGCAAGATCTGGAGCCTGAGCAATTTTTGGCATATCCTTCTTGATTTGCTTAGGCATCTAAATAACTTCTGTGGTTTGCTTGTTCTGATTTTCAAGTTTTCCTTTTATCATATCAAGAACATTTCTGAATTGATTGTTCTTGCAAAAAGTATCAATCATAGGTATGGCTTTCTCATGAGGTAGCTTATGAATAATGTCTTTTAGGTTTTTTGCGTTTAGTTTATTTAAAAATTCTGCAAATTGTTGGTCGTGCATTTTGTTAGCAAAAGTTTAAGGTTTTTCAGGATTGATAGACAGGTGATCAATTATAATTTCGATTCTGCCAGGGTCAATCAAATCCTGAGCTATTACTTCAAGCTTGTCATGGTCTAGCTTATTAACTAAATCCTTTAATTTATCTCCTCGAGATAATTTAGTAGGGTTCTAAGTTGGTTATCTTCTAATTCCTTAGAAAGGATAGCGAGGCGGTGCTCAGCTAAATCTTTTTCTAGTTCTACAAACTAGATCATCTAATAAGTGTCTTGAACTGATCTGTTTTAAGGCAAGATAGAATGTTTTTCACCTGATATGGTTTTAATTCTCTCACTAAAATTTCAAGTTGATCTTCATTTAAAACAGGGACAATAATTTTCAGTTTTGTCTCATTCAATTCCTTAGTAAGAGTTTGTAACTGTTCATTACTGAAATACTATACTAAAGCTAGGAGTTGGTCATCTGTTAAGTGTTCTGCTAAGACTGGAAGTTGATCGCTGAATAAGTGCTCTACTAAAACTTGAAGTTGATCATTGGTTGGATTTTTAAGTATACCCTTTGAGATTTGTTGACAGTTTATAGAATTATATAAATTTGAGTTCTTTAATATATTGCTCAATTGAACATTAACATTGTTTGTATCAGCAATAGGATTTCCATCTCTATCTGAAATGTAGATTGCAAGGTCATCATAGTTTTAGTTTTATTGCTTGTAGCTACAGTAACGTATTCATAATCTTTTTGTAGTAATTCACCAAGGTATTCTGTAAGTTTTGTTTTTTCTGTTATAACCAGCATGTTACTATGTACCTTGCAGACTATATTCCCGCTAAGGTCTTTAATTAATAAGCCACTATGACCTGTTTGGTCGCCGCGCCCACTAACAGTTAGTTGCATTTCTCCCGTATTAGATTGCCTGTCATAATATTCTTTCAACGTCGAATCATTTACGGGGAATTCTAATGAAGGATTAGGTAAAAGAAAAGATTCATACAAAACAAGCAATTTATCTAATAAGGTGGATGTCGTTTCTATTATTGACCATCAATTGATATTTGTTATCCCCGCTCCGTGTTATTTTTACAGTTTTAAATACTTCGTTATTATTAATGCAAGGATAGTCGTCTGAGCAAAAAGATTTAGCTTTTGTATTGTCGATATTATCAATGAGGCCGTTAACCGGACTGCAAGCAAGACTACAATCTTCGTTATTAAGCAGTTTATATTGTATAAAATAAGGTTCATCTAAGGTTACTTCTTGTTTACTTTCTTGAGAATCTTCTGCTACTAGTTTTATTCTATAAATTTTTTCTTTTGTTAATTTAGGGTCAATTGGTTCGCCTTTTGCTATCTTAAAAATGTACTTCTTTTCACTCATAGAAACCTCTCAGTAAATTTACAATTAGCAATATTATAATGCTTATTAGTTAATCTATTACTAAATTAGTATGTGCTATAATTATGATAGCAGGTATTGTTCGTATTAAAATAAGAATTATTTGTGTTTCGAGCTTGATAAAAAATGGATGAACAAGTTGAATAGCAGAGCTTCTGTGAAGCATAAACTACTACATCCTACAATAGGACTTACTTTGATATGAAATTACTTGCATAAGATTTTGGACGCCTCTTAACATCTTTTGGCATTTCAATTATATATTTAATATTGCGTTTTTTTGCGTAGGATACTGCTTTTTCAAGGGAATCAAACTTTAATACAATCTGCTTTTTTGGGTTTTTTGAACCAATCCACCCCATTAGAGGTTCAATATAGTAAGAGTCAGGTTCAGTTTTTAGGTACCAAAAACGTGTGTTACCTAGACCAGATTGTGTGGCAGTTTTTGCTGGTTTATAAATCTTAAAAACTACTTTATCATCAGTGTCCATGGTGCTTGTTAAATAAACTAAAATATATATCCAAATAAGTCCTTGTACAAGCAATTAACATAGTTTTCTTCTATCTTTATAATAGAAAAACATTCAATATAGTTTTTACAAATTTAAAAATCAGTGTTAAATAAAGGTATAAAACAAAAAGAAAAGAAATGATTGAACTTAAAGGTCCAGAAATTTGTGCAAGTAAAGATAAGAAAAATTTAATTGTTTGTTTACATGGTTGGGGCTCGAGTGGTGATAACTTCGTTCACCTTGCTAAAATTATGAGCAAATCTTTGCCTGATTCATGTTTTGTAGTACCCAATGCACCGTTTGAAGGAGAAGTAGGTGACGGTTATCAATGGTTTAGTTTGGAGGATCGCAGTGAAGAAGCACTATATAATGGATTAAAAAATGCTACGTCAATAGTAAATCATTTTATTGATGCGCAGTTGAAAGAGCTTAACTTAAAAGATGCACAACTTTCTTTAGTTGGGTTTTCTCAAGGTGCGATGCTTGCGATACACACAGCTCTCACCCGCTCTCAGTCTTGTGCGTCAGTTGTTGCATATTCTGGTAGGTTTCTTTCACCTTCAAAAGTTGCACCGAAGATTAAATCGAAACCTAACATGTGTGTTATTCACGGTGATGCTGACGATGTGGTACCTTTTTCTTCTCTTGACTTAGCAGTTAAAGCTCTGAAAGAAAATGGAGTAAATGTTGAAGGGCACCCAATTCATGCATTAGGACATATTATTAATGAGGAAGGAATAAAATTAGGTGTAGAGTTTATTAAGAAAAATTTCAAAAACTAATTTCCATGCACTTGTTTTGCTTTGGTTATGGATATGTAGCTAGGTTTCTATCGAAAAAGTTACTGAGTTTAGGTTGGAAAGTTAATGGTACTTCAAGAAATCAAGACTTACAGGATGTCGACCTTTTTAATTATGACGAAGTGAGCAAAGGTACGTTTCAAGACATAACACATGTTTTGATTTCTATTCCTCCAGATGGTGATGATGTGCTGGAGAGGTATGGTCATTACTTTCAAAGTATCAAATGGCTCGGTTATTTGTCCGCAACTAGCGTCTATGGTGATCATGCTGGTAATTGGGTTACAGAAGAATCTGAAACGAAACCCATAGAAAGCAGAGGAGAAAACCGCCTTAGATCTGAAAAGAAATGGCTAAATAGCAAATTACCTGTACATGTTTTTCGTTTAGCTGGAATATACGGTCCTGGTAGAAACCTATTAATTGATTTACAGCTTAACAAAGCAAGAAATGTGCAAAAAGAAGGGCATTTTTTTTCTCGTATTCATGTTGAAGATATATCGAATATTCTATTTTCTTCCATGCAAAAGATAAAACCTGGTGAAGTGTACAATTGTGCAGATGATTTACCTACTACACAGTCTGAAGTGGTAGTATACGCAGCTAAACTTCTAAATGTTAGTGTTCCAAAGCTGGTAGAGGTTTCTTCCTTGCCTGGTTATGTGCAGAGTTTTTATTTAGGATCAAAAAAAGTGAGTAATGTTAAAGTTAAAAGAGATCTTGGTGTCTCTCTGATTTATCCTAACTATAAGGTGGGGCTGGAGATGTTGAAGCCATTGTTATAGCTTAGGTTGCACGAATCACCACAGATACACAACTGCATGCAACCAGCGGTTAGCTAAACAGTCTGGGTAGATGCTTGAAGTTGTTCAGCGTTTGGACTGTTAAGATCTCTACCCGGTGCACTACTTTCTACAAGCTTTTTAAATGCTTGTTACTGTCGGTGTAGGGATATCTCTTTTGCAATATTCTCAAAATTTATAAAGTTAATCAGAGTTATTCCTCCATTTCCTAGCCTTTCATTAAAATCACCACTGTAAACTTTAAAAAAGTTTTCTATACCAGCAAATGTCATCGCTTGAAAATTACGTCCGTAATGTATTGATGAAGCATCAATTAATAGTTTCTGGTTATGCAGAAAAATCTCTTTCTCTACTTAATTAGCCTTGTTAATTAAAATATGGGCATATTCTTGATATTGCTATTGTAAGCTTTCTTGGTTGCCGAACTTACTGCGTACATTTTTATTTCTTTCTCATATACTGACTAGATCATCAATATTGCTTTCTCTTAAAAAGTCATATAGTTGCTTATTTTCTTTTTCAATCTTTTTGGCTTCTCTCTGACAGTTTTGAAAATGCTGTAAATAATTATTACGCATCTCGTTTAAAGTGTTTATAAATTCATCTTTTCTTTGTAAGTTCTCTTCACTTACATAAAAATCAACAGTTTCTAACTTTGCTATGTGATTTGCTATCAGTGTAGCAACATCTACTCGATCAGCAAAAGACAAAGATAAAGGAGTAAATCCAAATCGATTTACTGCATTAATATTTGATCCTTCTTCAAGTAAAAACTCTGCCATCTCTTCGTAGTCATGTAGAGCAGCTAAGTATAAAGGAGTATTTTCATCCTGATTTATTGCATTAACACTCTCTCCTTATGCAAGCAAAAACTTCACCATATCTTTGTCATTAGCTGACAGCTTGACATATGGAAGGCCCTATTTTAGTATACGCTCCTTTGTTAAGTAAAAAACCTACTATCTCTTTACAGCCAGAGTTAATAGCTAAGTGCAAAGGAGTAAATCCATGCCGATATACTACTTTAACTTCTGCTCCATCTCCTATCAATTCCTTAACTCTCTCTAAGTTTCTTTCTTTAACAGCGTTTGCAAGCTGTTCATTTAACTGTTGTATTTTATTCGTAAGCTACCTTAAAATTATTATTATTAATATAATAATGCAAAACAAATGTTTTATATTCATTAATGTTAATATACTTTCATTATATATAAGGTTTTTAATCAAATCTCTCACCACCCGGCAACGGCGGTAAGCCAAGTGCTTCTCTTTTTTCGTTAAGTGTCATGAGGCTTAGGAGAATAAAGTAACTTCAGTAAAGGATGGATTTTAGTTGTGATTTTCCTTGGTTAGTAAGCCGATATAAGATAAACGGTACTGAAGATGCGGCATTTGTTATCATATTGATTGTTTAAAAGGTGATAACATTTTTGACGTAGCCTTCTTCAGCAGAACTCACATAATTACGCTCACTCCAACTTGGCTACATTATGCTCTGTAGAGCAGAATGTTTATGTGTTTTGCTTCTTTGAAAAATATTGAAATTCATGCTTGCCTCCTAAATTTGTTAAAAAATCGAAATTGTGGTTGAAATTGATGTCATAGGAAAAACGTCATTCAAGTAGCCCTTCTCTTATCATCCAAGTACACTATTTTCCTTCATCTCAGTATATAATGTTGGCAAAAGGGTGTCATCCCAGTGCGTGATACTGGGATCTCATTTCACCTATAATCTTCTTTCTCCTGTCATCCAAGTAGCGGACACTAGGATCTATTTTTTTATAGGTTACCCAGTTCACGTTAGCTGCAAACATTAACAAATTTACCAAAAAAGAAAAAAGGCAAAAAAACCACTAGCTGCGAGTTTTAACCCTCTAATACTGTGACTTGGCGCTGTAATAATTCGCTGAGGCTTAGTTTAAGAGCGATTTTGGCTGAATGTGAAAAAATTTAAAGGACATGCAGCCCCAATGCTTTGATGTAACCTGCCAAAAAATACTTTCAGTTTTTTACTAAATTTTGTCATTGAATCTGCAGATAAGAACTAATTTTAAAGCCCTTAGCTCCGGGGTAAAGAAGTTGTTCAAACTTGTCAAGTAGTTTTTATAGATCTCATGGCCTAGCGTTACGTGTTGGGATGATAATAAAGAGTGAATTACTCAACAGTAACAGACTTAGCTAAATTTCTTGGACAATCGGCATCTAACCCTTTTTTTACTGCAGTAGAGTAAGCAAGGAATTGCATAGCAACACTATAGATGATCGGAAAGATAAAACTATCAGCATCTGGGAGTTGTACTACATCCTTACAAATTTCTCTTAAGAATGGCACTCCTTGCTTGTTACTGAAGGCAATTACTCTGCCTTTTCTTGCAATAATTTCTTGTATATTGGATAGCGTTTTAAAAAATAAACTGTCGTATGGGATAACTGCTATAACAAGTACAGACGAATCTATCAAAGCAATTGAACCGTGCTTCATCTCTCCTGCCGCGATGCCAATGGTATTTATGTATGAAAGTTCTTTTATCTTTAATGCACCTTCCATTGCAACTCCATATGAGCTTCCTCTACCGATTAAAATAATGTTGTTATGTTCTAATATACTGCTTGATATATGTTGTATTTTCATCGAATCTAAAACATGCTCAACATATTCAGGGATAGAGTTGATAGCACTGCTTAGCTGTTTTATTCTCTTTTCATTTAATGTACCTTTTATTTTTGCTAGTTCTAAGGCAAAGCACGCTAAAGTCGCAAGCTGCGCAGAAAAGGTTTTCGTTGAAGCAACACCGATTTCTGGTCCAGCAAGAGTATGCAACACAATATCTGAAATTTTTTCAATGCTACTGTTAAATGTATTGGTTATGCTAATGATCATTTGCCTCTGTGATTTTGCGTAGCGCAGTGCTTCGACGGTATCTGCAGTTTCACCAGATTGAGAGAGAAATAACCCAATGCTCCCTTCTTCTAGCCTTATGTTGCTATACCTAAATTCTGATGAGATTTCCAGATACACTCGAACTTGAGCAACACTTTCTAACCAATATTTTGCTATTAGCCCAGCAAAATAAGATGATCCGCATCCAACTACAGTAATGTAATTCAGCTCAGAAAATAATTTTTTGTTAGTAGATATTACCCCTTTATACCTTTTGTAAAATTGACTTATTGTTTTGTTTAGTGCACAAGGCTGTTCAAAGATCTCTTTTAGCATGAAGCTAGAGTAACCATTTTTGCCAATTAGAAAATTGCTTGGACTATTGTTTTCTATACTACGGTTAACTTGTGCACCATTATTGTATATACTAACTCCGCTGGACTTTATCACTGCAATGTCATCATCTTCTAGATACGATATCCGCTCCACCAGTGCACTCAAAGCATTAGAATCGGATGTAGCAAACATGGTGTTACAGTTATAACCTATTGCTAAGGGTAAATTTCTTTTTGCAACAAATAGAGCATCTGGGTATTCCGCAAATAATAGGGCTAAAGCGAACGAGCCGTGTAGGTTGCTTAAACACTTACATAAAGAATCAATAGGTGATAATCCTTCATTAAGATATAGTGTTAGCATGTTTGGTATGACCTCTGTGTCGGTGTCAGTATGAAACGGCATTCCCCTTTCTTCTAGACCCTTTTTTAGCAGATTGTAATTCTCAATTATGCCATTATGAACTACAACAACGTTATTTGTATAAATAGGATGAGCATTTTTAAGGTCTGGAGCTCCATGTGTAGCCCAACGGGTATGTGCTATGCCAATAGTACTACTAGATACCTTGTCGTTACTAACAATTTCACATAACCTTTCGACTTTTCCTGCTGATTTTTTAACTTCTATTTTGCCTTCATTGCCTATGATTGCTATACCCGAAGAATCATAACCCCTATATTCCAACTTCCGTAATCCAGCCAGCAACGTTGGTATTACTGAATTACCATTACTTACTACGCCAAGTATTCCACACACAACCAAGTGAACCTTTCTTTAGAGTTACTAGGCACTTTCGTTTTTATTATCTCGCCCCTTTCTACTTTTCTCTGATTGACTTTTATTCTTTTTGTTGTTTTTCTCAATTTTGCCTTTTTCAGTTGGCTTGGCTACTAACGTCTGGGCTTCTTTGTTTAAAACTTCAGATATAGCGGACTTTAAGATTTTTATCTCAACTTTTGGAGCTATTTCTATTGTAAACTGTGCATTTGCTTCATCAACTTTGTTAATTTCGCCTATTATTCCACCAGAAGTAACGACCATATTACCACGCTTTATTTGATCTACCATCTTTCTATGTTCTTTTAATCTTTTGTGATGTGGACGGATAATAAAAAAATAAATTACTACACATATTAAAATCAATGGAATAAGATTAGCAAAAGATGCACCAACACTTGATACATTATTAGTCACATCTGCTGCAAAAACTTCAGAAATAAACATATTTAATCCTAATTATTAACGATAAATTGAGGTAAACCTGCTTAAGTAATAATTACAACACCATTTCATGTCAAGTTTGATGAAAGAAAATAATATCTCCTGCAAAAGATGGAAAACTTCTTGCATCATTTTCTGCCATCGAAGTAGCCGACACTTGCATAGCCTTATTGCACGATAACTAAAAAATTTAGTAGTCACAATAAAATTCATCATGAAATAACTATTTAACTGCTAAAGAAAAATATGCCAGAAGGAATGAGAGATAGTAACCAAAATCAATATAATAAATTGCTTGAAAAAAGCAAGTTGTGTCAATGCTATCCTTAAATAGGTTATTGTGGTTTTACTAACCTCAGCGACCTATATCTAGCACTAAACAGAGAAAATCTGTTAAACTAGGCTCTTACAATGACAATTTATGTTTTTAGTAGTTTTTAAATATAATTTAGCAAAGAAGTTTTTGCAGTTATAACGAACTTTTTTATGGTGTCTTAAGTACTTGTTATTCAGTATGGCTCCAGAGAAACTATCGGTAAAGTCAACAAGATTCACTGAAGTTGGCATCAAAATGGTTACATAAAATTATTCACTTCTTGAGTACTGTGAATGTAAGTTATTAGCTGTATGATATCTGAAACAATAAATGCAATACAGAACAACTTGTTAGTGTGTTTTCCAACAGAAACAGTGTATGCCCTTGCTTGTAGCGCACTAGATAGCGGAGCCATAAAGAAAATATATAAGATAAAAAAACGTTCTCAAAATAAGCCGTTATCTGTATTTGTTAATGATATTTACAGTTTGACAAAAATAGCAAAGCCAGGGGAGAAATATATCGGTTTAATAAATCACTTTTCTCCTGGGCCAATCACCTATATTTTACCGCTCAGAAATAACAACATATTACCGAATGAATTCTTCAAAGGCAGTATAGGCATAAGAATTCCTGATCATCCTATAGCAATTTCAATATTAAACGAGCTGAAAGCTCCAATAGTTGCAACTAGTATCAATGCTTCAGGAGAAAAAAGTGCATGCAAAGCAAGCAATATACCTAGATCTATCAAACAACATTTATCTGTAGTGGTTGAAGATGATGAATTAGTTTCCGGTATAGAATCTACTATTATTGACTTAACTGGAAATAAGATTAAGGTTTTAAGAGAGGGTGAAGTTTCATTACAAATGGTAAATAATATGCTTTCAGACTGAGTTCTATAGGAGAAAAAGTGAAAAAAGTTATAGGCCATGATCAAGCCAAAACAAAATTAATGAACAACTTATCTGTTCAATCTTGGCTAATCTGTGGTAAAAAAGGTATAGGAAAAGCAACACTTGCAAAATCCTTTTCTAATTGGTTTCTTATAAAGAACTATGACAAAGTAGCACTAGATTTACGTACCGTTGAAGGTGATACAATAGGTGTAGAAAAAGTGAGAGAGATGAAAAACTTCCTGCACTTAAGTCCTATTCAATCAGAATATAAGATAGCTATAATAGATAGCTTAGAGGCAATGACGAACAACGCTAGAAATGCAATATTAAAAACATTAGAAGAGCCACCAAAAAACTCTAAAATATTCATAATTAGCCATATGCCATACAATATACAAACCACTATTAAGTGTAGGTGCTTTCAGCTGAATTTACTACCACTAACTTATGATGAAACGAAGCATGTTGTTTCATCTCAATGTAAACTTGACGATCAAATATTTGATGAGATCATTGCTTTATTTCCTGGAACGCCAGGAATGATAATAAATACAATAAGCAGCAATACTTATGAATCATACAGGTGCTTTTATAAATTACTTCGTAATTTAAAGAATTCTGATGTGGTCAATAAAGTCATTAATAGCGAAATAGAGCTAGAACTAGCATCATATATAATTCAGACCTTTATTTTAGAAAGCATAAAGAGAGTGGCACCCGATGTTGAAATTCTGCTAGGTCAGTGGAAGAAAATAGATGAACTTTTTGTTACTGCCAAACAACTTCACTTAGATAAAAAGCATGTTTTAGCTAATATAGTTAATATCATAGCATCAGTTTAAGGAGTATAATACTTTCAACATAAATTTAAGATAGAATCTTATTGATTTAGTATTAAGAGTACATAATTTGACGGTTAATAAGTTAACCATATGGCAGTCAATAGAGGTTCTAACAAATGCCATACTGAACATGAAGAAGGAATTAAGCTTAATTAAAAGTATAGCTTCAGATCAAGAAGTAACCTTAGAAAAAGGAAAGGAGTTGTTAGGTGGCATTTATGAATGCAAATTTTAAGTTAAACAAGGCAATAAATATAGCTACTTTACCAAAAATTGGCTACCATATGTTTAACGATGAGTTTGTTGTACGCAATCAAATTACGAAAGAAGAAGTAGAAATCCCTAGAGATTTTCGTTATCTTAAGGTCATTAAGTTAAATGATGGTGATTATAAATTAACGTTTTGCAACATTTTAGGCAATGAGTTTTTAGAACATAAAAAGTATGATCCGCAATATTCTGTTGTTTCAGATGAATATAAATTTGTAAATTTGGGTAGTGTAAAAAAGCCTCATAACTTTAATTTGAAGGAATGTGTTGGCCATACACCTAAGTTTTTTGCCGCAGAAGGGTCTGTAGAGCCTGGATCACAAAATCATGTAATTGACTTATTTGGGCTAGTTAAAAGTGGTAAAGGCAGAAAGGTGGGAACCCTTATTGATGAGTTTGGTTGTTCTGACAATCAAAATAAATTACATTATTATAATTATCACAAAAGTGCAGAAGTTAATACTTATGATCCTGAAAATTTTGGCGTAAAAATGATAAATTTGGATGTGAGCAGAATCGACAAATTCTACCTTATTGCGGAGCAAGGTAACATAATCATTCACCCTATTTTAGAAAATTTAGATATACTTTGAAGTTTTTGAGATCTACTGCTGTTGTAACAATCTAATCGTGCTTTATATTATGGAAAATAAACTGCTTGAATCAGTAAAAAACAAGAGTTATTTCAGTAAAGCAGTTGAATGGTACTATCATAGATATCTGTTTTGTGTAGTAGAGAGGTCTTGGATGGTACTAATAGTATCATTTCTCTTGGTGTGTTTATGTTTATTATTACTGAACATATATCTGTTGCTTCCTATTAAAAAAGATCTAAATTTTGTGAAGTATGTTGATCACACAGAAGATGAGTTTTCTGTAATGCGTAAGCTTAGTTTTAGTAAAGATGAAGATGAATACACTGTCGTAGCAAGGTACTTAGTGAGTAAATACGTTGAAATGTATGAATCTAATAAAGTTGTCGAACTAAAGTACCAAAAAAACTTCATAAAAAACAATTCTTTATATAGAATTTGTCAAGATTTTCAGGAAAGAATTAACAATGAAGCCGGTGATTTGCTTTCATCTCAAAGAAAAATTTCCAACATAAATGTAATAAAGTTATCTGTCGATCGATCAATCAAGAACCTAGTCACACTTGCTGGAAATGCTACTGTAGTTTTTACAACTGCGCAAAATAAGGAGGTAAAAAATCAGACTGTTGACATCAGCTTTACTCTGTCTAATATAAAAGCAACTCTAGCCGGTATAATACCATTTAAATTTATTGTTGATGGTTATAAATACAAATAATCTTATATTCGTTCAGCGTAGTTTCAAAATAGGTGCAAAGTTTTTTCTATGATGTTCTGTAACACCATAAAGGTTTATGGCGTCTATGTGCTCTTTTGTCCCATACCCTTTATTTTTATACCAGTTGTATTCCGGATATTTGTTGTGCAATTCCTGCATCAGCTGATCTCTTGTAACTTTTGCAACGATTGAAGCTGCTGCAATTAATATACTCAAATTATCGCCGTTTACTACGGGCTTTACTTGCCATTTTACTTTAGGTAGTTGGTTACCATCAACCAGTACATAATCTAATTCTAGACCTAAATCCATCAATGCACGCTCCATTGAAAGTTTCGTTGCTTGCAAAATATTGTATGAATTTATTTCTTCTACGCTTGCTATCCCTACACTAAACTTTGCAACAGACATTATTTTTTCATATAGAACTTGCCTATTTTTAGCAGTCAATTTCTTTGAATCGTTAATTCCTTTAATGATTACCCTATCGGTAAGCACTACAGCTGCAGACATTACTGGACCAGCTAGTGGGCCCCTTCCAACTTCGTCCACCCCTGCTATCACTCCTGGTAATTTATTTTCTAACGTAAAATCTGGATATGCCATAAGTTTTTATAACAAGAAAGCTATAGTGAAGATTGAACAGGTAATAGCAATTATCCAAGATTTCACAACTATTTCATTCTCTGACCATCCCTTCTTCTCAAAATGGTGGTGTATTGGTGCCATAAAAAAAACTCTTTTTCCCTCTCCATATCTAAATTTTGTGTATTTAAAATATAATACCTGAATAATTACAGATAGCGTTTCTATTACAAAGATTATTCCAATAACAGCGAAAAGCACTTCCCTTTTAATTAAAACGCTGGTTAATCCTAAAGCTGCACCGATTGATAAACTGCCAACGTCACCCATAAATATTTTTGCTGGATGTGTATTAAACCACAAGAAACTTAAAATCGCTCCTATAAACGCAATGCAGAATAAAATGATGCTCATGTCCGCTTGAGTCACGTATGCAACTAGTCCTAAAGAAACAAAAGAAGTGATAGCTTGAGTTGCAGCAAGGCCATCTATGCCATCTGTGAGGTTTACAGCATTAGCAGAGCCGACTATTACAAATGTAGCAAACGGAACATATAGGTAGCTAAAGTCGATCATTATTCCTTTAAATAAGAACGTCTTCGTAAAACCCTCAGTGAAGTATAATTTAAACACAAACATACCAAGCAAGACAAAAGCAAATTGGATAAGTATTTTGGCTTTTGTGCCTAAACCTTGATGGTCGTTTGCTTTTAATTTTAAATAATCGTCAATAAATCCAATCAGAACAAAAAATAGAGTTATAAATACCAGCAATAGAATCTCTGGTGTTAACTGAGCCCAAAGTAGAATTGGTAATAAAGAGGAAATCAGTATTACTATCCCACCCATAGTAGGAGTATTTCTTTTTGTAATTAAATGACTTTTTGGTCCGCATAACCTGAGTGGTTGCCCATTTTTGCTGATTTTTTTTAGAAGCTTTATAAAATAAGGGGAAAGAATAAATCCAAAAATAAACGAGGTGAAAAATATTTTTGTAGGTAAGCCCATTAATCTTGTTTAAATTAAGTATTATATCAGCTGCTTGCAGATATCATAGT
This sequence comes from Wolbachia pipientis, assembly GCF_030373985.1. GTDB lineage: Bacteria > Pseudomonadota > Alphaproteobacteria > Rickettsiales > Anaplasmataceae > Wolbachia > Wolbachia pipientis_D. The sequence goes on along the minus strand of NZ_JAUCRB010000005.1, from coordinate 42,848 downwards.
AAAGATGATTTGCTAGTCATTCTACCAATATCTCTCTCTTTCCTGAGTAATTTGGAGCACTGATAATACCTTCTTTTTCCATCCTTTCAACAATATTTGCAGCTCTGTTATAGCCTATTCTAAGTTGTCGTTGAATGTAACTAGTTGAAACTTTTTGATCCCTTTGAATGATAGCCACTGCTTGCTTGTATAGATCATTCTCTTCATCCTCTGCTTCACCACCCAATTCCGTAGAAGAATTTTCATCTTCTTTGGTGATTTCCTCCATGTAGTTTGGCTCACCTTGCGTTTTCAGATGATCAACTATGTTTTGCACTTCGTCATCGCTCACAAACGGGCCATGGACTCGAATGATCTTACCACCGGAGGCCATATAGAGCATATCACCCATACCGAGCAATTGTTCAGCTCCTTGCTCACCAAGTATTGTACGGCTATCTATCTTAGAAGATACAGCAAAACTGATTCTTGTTGGAAAGTTTGCTTTTATCACGCCTGTTATCACATCCACAGATGGACGTTGTGTTGCCATTATGATGTGTATTCCTGCAGCACGAGCCATCTGGGCTAAACGTTGAATGGAGCACTCTATTTCTTTACCAGCAACAAGCATTAAATCTGCCATTTCATCTACAATCACCACAATGTACGGAAACGTCTCCATTTTAATCGGCATTTTTTCAAACAAAGGTTTGCCTGTTGTTGAGTTAAACCCAATTTGCACGACACGCTCTAATTCTGTTCCGCTATTTATCGCTTCCGTAATTTTTTGGTTATAGTTTATTACATTGCGTACGTTTAAATACGACATCATGCGATAGCGATTTTCCATCTCTTTTACTATCCACTTAAGAGCAATAACAGCTTTTTTTGGCTCTGTTACTACTGGTGTTATTAGATGCGGTATTGTATCATATATTGAAAGCTCAAGCATCTTGGGGTCGATCATTATCATTTTACATTCATCAGGGCTTAATCGATAAACGAGTGAAAGAATCATAGTGTTAATCGCAACTGATTTGCCTGATCCTGTGGTTCCAGCAACAAGCAAGTGAGGCATTTTGGCCAGATCCGCAACAACTGGTTTCCCGCTTATTTCTTTGCCAAGCGCAATTGGAAGATTTAAATTTGCATTTTGATATTCTGAAGATTCGAGTAAATCACGCAGCATGACAATTTCTCTTTCCTTGTTTGGTAACTCTATTCCCATAGCATTTTGTCCACGTATTATTGAAATACGCGCAGAGAGTGCACTCATTGAACGTGCAATGTCATCTGCAAGGCCAATTACTCTTGCAGATTTCGTGCCAGCTTGTGGTTCAAGCTTATATAAAGTCACAACTGGCCCATAGCATACACTGATAATTTTTCCTTGCACGCCAAAATCATTAAGGACCTGCTCCAACAAAGATAAGTTCTTATTGCTTTCAATTTCATTCAGATGTTTTCTCTGCAAAGATTCTTCTGACTTAGAAAGTAAATGAATGCTTGGAAACTCAAATTTATCAGAAGGTTCAAAAATTTCTCTGGTAGTTTTTTTCTGTCTTTCTTTTGGTTGTTGTCTGGTGGTAATTTGAGTTCCATGTTCTGCCTCTACTACTGATGGTGTAATTGAATACTCAGCAGTTTTACGTAATCTAAAAAACAGAACCTTTACAAAAAGGTAAGTTATCTCTTTACATAGGAAGAGTAGAGAGTAAATTATTCTCTTCCAACCAATCAGACCTACAACACCTATAGATATTGCTATAGTGAATACGTAAAATGGGCAGTTATTAGTTAGTAAATTTCCTATTACTCCACCATGCATATACCTTGCAGTGATGCCGAGTGAAAGTTGTGGTAACATAGCGCATACTCCTAAATTGACTAATGTTAAGTAAAGAATTTTCAGCAACCTTTTTGATGGCCTAGAGATCAAAAAATAAACTGCTGTTGTAGCTACTGCTATACTAGTTAATCCAAGAAATTGAACTAATATATCAGCTAAATACGAACCTACTATTCCACCTAAATTCGTCACTTCTTCATCTGTGGCTGTGTTTAGGGATGGGTCTTTATAGTTGTAGCTAAGAACTGATATATATATATATATTAGGAGCGATAGGTATATTACTGATTTCAGGTATTTTTTTAACATCTACTTAAAAGTAGTAATTTATTGTATATTTTACAAGGTGAATTACTATTAGCAATACCATTACAGACAAATCCAGCCCGTTAAACGGCTGTATATACCTTCTCATAACCTTTAGTGGTAGATGGGTGAGTCGGTTCAAAGTGTGCATTACGTTGCTTACGACTTCGTTATACATGCTTATCACATTGAGCTTAATTAGCCAATCTAGGATAACCCAACATATTAGAATGAAGCTATAAAGATCAAGTAGCAGGTTAAGTAAGTATATGATTGGATGCATAGCTAATCTTCACTAATTTACACTAAAATTTATTATGTAGCGTAGTATAAATCAAGTCTTACAACAATTATTCATTTTTACACTAGGACAGGTGTAAATAATAACTTATTAGTCTGCTTATTAACTGGTATGTCTATAACTTTGAGCTTATGCCTTTTGTTGTTTCGTAAAATTTTTCAGCTTTCTCTAACATTGATGTTGCGTTTCTAAGTGTAATAAAAATCTCACAACCATCAGGAAAAGTCGGAGAATTTTCAATATATTTATCATATGGGTAAGAATTTACAGTTAACTCTACTACCTCAAAAGTTCCTTCAGAAGTTAAGTTAGCAATTCATGTGTTAGGGCAAAAACCAATTACTCCTTTGTTAGAATCAAAAAATACATATTTACTATTTTCTCGCTTTATAGACCAGAATATAATATGTAGCGCCTTCGTTATAATCATTACTCTCTATAGAGTCACCACTGTCACTTTCTTCATAAGAAGAGTAATGAGTATTATCAGTGTTACCTTTTTTATTATAAGTATAACAGGAGAAATTAAATTCTAAGTAATGCCCGGTTCTTATATCATTTAAGACACGGTTGACTCGTTCTTGATCAATATGGACTTGCCCTTCTTATAAAGGATAAATCTTCACGTGATTGTTCGATATTACTTCGTTTGTATAAAATGGATACCCTTCACGTTTGTCAATGCTCTGAACGTCAAAAATAAGTAAGCACTTTAGCAGCATTTGTATTGCTAGTAATTTAGGTGCTTGTTTTTCGCTTTTATCAATAACATAAGTTATAAAATCTTGCTCAGATACAGCACTGTCAAGACTGAAAAGCTTAATAAAATCTTCTTTATTCTTCAATCCTATAGAACAATAAAATAGTTTAACGTGTGACATAACCCTTCTTCGGGGTCAAAGTCCAAGATTTCTTCAAATCTATCTTTCAAGTGCACGCTTTTTGATATGCTGCGTGACATAAAACTATTTAAATCAGATTGGATGGCTTGCTCACTTTTAAATAGTTCTTCATATTGTTTATCAGGTGATAGATTCTTTATTATATATCTGCCATTAATTCTACTTATACATTTTATATCTTAAATAATACACTGTTCTACATTTTTACTAATGGCAAATTTGTTTTTATGACCTTTTAGATTGGTAGCTTAATTTAAGAACTTCGTCACTTTTTGTCCCGAAAAACTCTATCAAATTCTCCATTTACAGTTTTGAAAAACACTCTAATTTGAGAATTATCTTTGAAAGAGTAAACTCTTAATGTATTAGACTCAGCAATATTATTAGTATATTTCTTAGCATATTTTGGCATATTAATCACTTAAATTCTTAATTATACTAGTTGAGAATATAGCAATTTATATTGTTAGGCAATTAATATTTTAATCAAGAGTTAAATAAACATAATTTATTATTCTAATGTTTAATGAAGTTAATTAAAAAGTGAGAAAGTATTTGGTAATTTATTACTAATAAAACAGGTCATAGGTAAAGTAAATCTCTCTATAGCCTTTTTATATAGGTTTGAGAGATCTTTTTTAGTGATGATTGTTATACAGCAATAAAGTCAAACGAGATTCTGTCAAAGCCAGAGAAAAGACTTTTAAACATCTCATAAGCAACTACTTATCACGAAGTTGGTCTATGGATATAATACTGCCATTTGGTAATTCTTCAGTACATTTTTCACTTTTATATTCTTTTTCAGAATTGATGCTGATTTTGTCAAATATTAAAACATCTCCCGAAACTTTATCACGAAACTCATTAATAGCAAAAAATGGTATAGTGACTTGCTCCCGTTTCCCATGGAAACTTAAACTGACTCTAAATTTATCCTCAAAAACTTTTAAATCATAAAATTGATACTGTAATATAATAAGCATTTGAGTAGGGTATGACCTTCTCAGGTAGTCTGGCACGATAACACCATTAATGTACGTGAAAAATAATATTTCTAAGTGCGGAGTAAAACCGTTAACTGATATGATATCTAAAACCTTTTTGATAACTTGAAACTTAGTAGAGTTAAGTGATTTCTTGTAATCTGCTTTATCCATATAACTCTTATACACGTCAACTCTTGGGGAACTTCTGTTACCCGGTGTCCCCTGAACCGTGCTTGTAGTAATGAAATTATAGTACTTAAATTAAGCAGCTAATGCTACATTACCATCGGCAGCAAAATTATCGTTTGCATTTAAATTATGAACTCTTAGCGGTGGTGTCTAACCGAGCAAAGTTACCATCTTTACTATGCATGTCGATCCTTATTCGCCCCCATGTGAATTAAAAATATGGTGGAGGCGCCGAGCACTGCCCTCGGGTCCAATACACCTATTACAAGGTAATTTTATTGCTGTAGTGTATAAAACGCACATGGCTATTATATAGTAATGTCTAATAAATGTCAAGATATTTAACCTTAAGCTGACCGATAGCTAAAACAAAATTAAAATTTCTGGATATCTACCATATAAAAAATTACTTTATTTATTTATCCAATGTTACTCTAATTACAGTAGAGATGTTTGAAAAGCTCAAAATTTATCTCCGCCTGAAGGCTTTTTTATTAAACAACCAAATTTAGTAAAAAATGTATTGCTTGCAAGGATACATACATTTCTGTCTAAGGTGTGCTCACTTTTCCTGAATCTTTTTTACATGGGGGAGGTTCTATCCCTAAATTCCGTATTCTTAACAAAGAACTACTCAAGCTGAAGTTAGGTAGGACCTATCAATAGGATTTAGTTTATAAGCACCTGCATGGCTATTGAATAGGAAATTTATGCCTTAAAAGGATCATATACATCAATTTCCTTAGGGTTGCTTTTTTTCAATTTTTCACTTAATAATCTTAGAATGGGCTGTAGGTCGCCATCAATTGATAAGCACAGTATTTCTTTATTAAGATACTTGGCTAAGTAGCTCTTTTTTTCAAGAATTTCAGCTTCCCTCAGTAAGTCACATTTGTTTAGCACTACAACTTCTTCTTTTTTAACAAGGTCATTATTGTAAAGCTTCAGCTCATTGTGTGTACAATCATAAGTTGAGATGACATTATCATGAGTTACATCAATTAAATGTAGTAAAGCTTTACACCTTTCTATGTGCTTTAAAAATTTATGCCCAAGTCCAACTCCAAGGTGAGCATCAGTGATTATTCCAGGAATATCTGCTATCACAATTTCGCTATCATCCACTTTTGCTACACCTAAATGAGGTCTTATTGTGGTGAAAGGATAATTCCCTACTTTTGTATCTACATTTGAACAGCGAGTTAAAAATTTAGATTTACCTGCATTCGGCATACCAATAATGCCAACATCAGACAAAATTTTTAGTTTTAATAATACATATTTTTCTTCGCCAGGCTGACCGCAAGTAAAATGCCTCGGCGCCCTATTAATAGAAGACTTAAAATTGGTATTCCCAAGCCCACCTTTGCCACCTTTTGCTATTTGGAATTCCATATCAGGCTTATTAAGATCTATTATTACCTCCTTACTTTTTTCATCGACTATTTGTGTACCAACCGGTACTTTAAGTATAACGTCTTTCCCTACTGTACCAGATCTATCTCTGCTTGCACCGCTTTTTCCATCACCTGCTTTAAAATGTCTTTTGTAACGGAAGTTGAGTAAAGTGTTGAGATTTGTATTGCTGACAAAAACTATGTCTCCCCCCTTACCTCCATTACCACCATTTGGGCCACCAAACTCAACGAATTTTTCTCGACGAAAACTCATGCAGCCATCACCGCCATCACCTGCTTTTAAATACAATTTAACTTCGTCTATGAAGTTCATACTAACCCACGACAATATTTAGCATTTCTTCCTAACGTGACTTCTATTCTCATCAGCTCATTATACTTCGCAAGTCTATCAGAACGCGATAGCGAGCCAGCCTTTATTTGCCCACAATTTGATGCAACCGCTATGTGGGATATTGTTGTGTCCTCTGTTTCACCTGAGCGATGAGAAATCACAGTTTTATAGCCACCTGATTTTGCTATTCCAATAGCAGCAAAAGTTTCTGTTAATGTCCCTATTTGATTCGGTTTGATCAATACAGTATTTGCCATTTTTTCCTCTATTCCCTTACGTATTAGCTGACAATTTGTAACGAACAAATCATCTCCGACTAGTTGAATTTTTTTTCCAAGTTTTGCAGTAAGTAACTTCCAGCCTTCGTAATCGTCTTCACTCATTGCATCTTCTATAGAAATTATCGGATATTTTTCTACAAGGTCACAATAGTACTCAACTAATTCCTCCGAAGTGAGCTCTCTATTTTCAAATTTGTAAATTCTATCTTCATAAAAAGTAGATGAAGCAACATCAAGACCCAGTGCAAAGTGGTTTTGCACTGAGTAACCGGCAGACTCTATAGCATGTATGATCAAGTAGAGCACTTCTGTTGTGCTTTTTATATTTGGTGCAAAACCACCTTCATCTCCTACATTTGTACTATAACCCTTTTTCTTAAGAATATTGCGCAAGTTATGGAACACCTCTGTAGACATCCTGACTGCTTCACTAAAAGTTTCAGCTCCAATAGGAATAATCATAAATTCTTGAAAATCGAGTTTATTGTCTGCATGTGCTCCACCATTAATTATGTTAATCATTGGAAACGGCATAACACTCGCCTGTTCGCCTCCCAAATACCTATACAATGGCATTTTGAAACTGCTTGCTGCCGCTTTTGCAGCTGCAAGAGACACACCTAAAATTGCATTTGCTCCGAGCTTAGATTTGTTTTTTGTTCCATCCAACTCAATTAAAGCTTTATCAATTGCACTCTGGTCTGTTGCATCCATGCCAATAATTTCATCTGCTATCATCTCATTTACAGCTTGAACGGCTTTCAGCACTCCTTTACCACAATACCTTTTTTTGTCTTGATCCCTCAATTCTAAAGCTTCTAGTTTACCTGTTGAAGCTCCAGAAGGCACAGAGGCTCTACTTACTGCTCCATCACAGAGTTCAATTTCTACCTCAATGGTAGGGTAACCCCTGCTATCTAAAATTTCTCTCGCAAACACATTGTTAATTACCTTTTTCATCACATTAAACTTCTACTTCTGGCATAAGTGCTGCGGTTTCTTTTGCCAATTTAGCTATATTATTACCAGCACCAATAAATAGTACTACATCGCCTAAATTTGTTGAATCACTGATAAAGTGTGAAATGAGCAAAGCATCGTTCATAATCTTTACGTTATTAAATCCATTACTGATTAAAGCTTCTTGTATATTGTCAATCCCACAGCCTGGAATAGGCTTATCTTCTGGAGGATGAACAGTGGTAAGGATTACATGGTCAAACATCATAAAAACTTGTATGAATGCATCAAAAAAATTACGAATACGAGCAAAACGAAGTGGCTCGATAATTCCTACTACCTTTCCTTTAGTGATCAAGCGTGTTGCTGCCAGGGTTGCATGTATTTCGGTTGGATGATGAGCATAGTCTTCAATGAACTTAACACCTTTAATATTGGCAATTAAAGAAAATCTTCTTGCTACTCCTTTAAACTCTAAAAGGCCTTTCTTAATATCCGCACTGCTGATACCAAATTTTATTGCAACCGATATTGCAGCTAGGGCATTGCTAACTTTGTGAATACCTACTGCGTTTGATAGTACCACATTTTTTATTTTGTGGTTATTATCAATCAACACGTCAAATTTCATGCTGTTATTGTGTTGTTTGATGTTGCTGGCTCTTATGTTGCCATTCTCAAGCCCAAACGTTATGGAATTGCTTGCATCGCAACTAATAACCATAGAATCAGGTAAAATTGTAAAATCTGCGTTGTTTGCAAATTGAGAAAATGCATTTTTGATATCATCAAATGTACCGTAATGATCTATATGGTCGCTGTTAACGCTCGTTATAACAGCAATATTCGCAGGGATTTTTAGCATAGTTCCATCAGACTCATCAGCTTCTATTAAAAAAATGTTACTCTTGCCAAGTTTTGAATTACTCTTGTAGGAGTTTAATATCCCCCCCACAATTACAGTTGCATCAATTCCCATGTTGGTGTCATTCCAGCGCGTGACGCTGGAATCTAAATCTTTTTTCTTGATACCAGTGTCAGCTACTTGAATGACAGGAGAGTATGTTGAAATAACAGAAAGGGGTCCATTAGAATGATCAAAAATGGAAGCAATCATAGCCGTTGTTGTCGTCTTTCCACTTGACCCTGAAACTGCTACCACATATTTGTCTTTCGTAATTTCAGCAAGCATGTCTGATCTATGCAAAACGGTTTTATTGTTATTTCTTGCCGCAAATAACTCTACATTATCAGATTTTATTGCAGAAGAATGTACAACCACTTGAGCTTGCTTAACATTATCGGCATTATGACCAATATAGACCTTTATACCTAGTTTTTGTAACCTATCTAAATTGTCGTTTAATCGCATATCACTGCCTTGGACTTCATAATTGAAATTATGAAGAATTTCAGCAATTGCGCTCATTCCAATTCCACCTATACCAATTATATGTATTATTTCTTTCTGAGAACTGTTCATATTTGGCAGTAAACGTTTACTTATTACCAAATTTATTATAGTATAACTTACAATCCTCATGGTATCGAACCCTTTCACTAAATACAATGATAAAAAATCTAGCCCTTCTATGCCTAATGTTTGTTTTGATAAGTAGTTGCGGTTTTCGCAGTAGGTGTAATGATACTGCAGGTCATTACAAAATTGGTAATAGCTACACAGTCAATGGTATAACTTATCATCCAAAACATTGTAATCATCACGAAGAAGTAGGAATAGCTTCTTGGTATGGAATAGAAGATCATGGCACACTTACAGCAAATGGTGAAGTGTTTAACCGTCACTTAATTTCTGCGGCACATAAGACTTTGCCTCTGCCTTGCTTTGTTCTTGTCACTAACTTAGAAAATGGAAGGAAACTTGTTATAAGGATTAACGATAGAGGGCCATTTGTTGAAGGTAGGATAATAGATCTATCAGAAAAGGCAGCGAAAGTTTTAGGACTTCATAAATCTGGGCTTGCAAAGGTAAAGGTTCAGTATTTAAGGAAAATGTCGGAACGGTTAATACAAAAAACTCCTCATTATAGAAAGCAGTATGAAAAAGAAGTGCAAAAACGTCACCCAAAACAAGACAGTGCAGAAAGTAAGGGATATGTCGCATTTTTTGTAAACGCTCAGGCTGCTAAATCAGCCGCATCAAAGCTTCGTAATCAAGGAATAAAAAACGTTAGAGTGCTTTTTAAGAACGATCGATATTGCGTGAAAGTGAGTTATAAGTAAAAACACTGGTTCCTGTCCAAGCAAATTATAATAGACTTCTTGCATAAGCTAGAAAAAAGGTAATTATTTAAAATATTAGCGTTTTTTGTGTGTCTTAAATTGCTTTAGCTGTAAATGCTAAGAAATTTACTAAGCGAAAAAAAGGCAAAAGAAATCACGTGATAGCTGGTTTTCACTCTCTAATCCTTCAATTTGACGTTCTATACTGTCTTAAACGCTTTATAAGCGCGTTTCAGCTTATATAGGGGAAAAATCTCTGGAGCCCTAGGTAAGGTTTATAAAGATATAAGGTGCACATAGTGCAAAAAATTAAACACAATACACCAACTACGCTGTACTTTCATCGTTTAATCTGCACAAATTGAAAATAAATTAATAGCTTTAGTTTCATGATAAGGAAGTTGCCGAGGCTTGTTAAGCAACTTTTTCGTTTCTGGATAACCCTAATGCTCTGTCAAAAGTTTGTTATATGGGTATACAAGAAGTCTAATATACTTCTCGCAGATTCACTCAAACTTAATTAATTAAGAATATTATTGATGCGAGAGGGGTTTGATTAGAAATTCAAACGGTATGGCGCATGAGGAAGATATAAACCAATTAGTAGAGAGTGGATTTGATATTAACTCAAAAGATGTAAATGGAATTACTCTTTTGCATAAATTTACAAAAGAAGGTGATGTAGCTAAAGTAAAATCATTGTTAGAGCATGAAGCTGATTTTAGTGCCATAGACAACGAAAGTAGAAATCCACTGCATTATGCTGTTATGCATGGGCACAAGAAAATTGCTTAACTTCTTGTTAATCAACTGACAATTAATTCTAAGGATAAAAATGGATTTACTTCACTGCACCTTGCTGCACTACTAGATGATAAGGAGTTAATAGATTTTCTGATAGTAAGAGGCGCAAAAGTTAATGCAAAAGATGCCCAAGTAGGCTATACCCCTCTTCACGTAGCTTCACTATATGGCTCCAAAAGAAGTGTTCAAGCTTTAATTGATGGCGGAGCAAATCTTGAATGTAAAGACAATAATTTTCACACCCCTTTGCTTTTAACCATTTATCAATGTAATGCACATTACGAAAGTAGGGCAGAAATTATAGAGTACCTGATAAAGAAAGGGGCAAACATAGAAGCAAAAAACGTAGAAAATAATACTACGCTTTTCCTAGCAGCGTATAACAACAAAATGCAAATAGTGAAACTTATTGTAAATAAATGGCAAGCAAAGGCCAACTTTAAAGAATTTATTTGTACAAAAAACAACCATGGTTTTGATTCATTGGACTGTGCTCTTGAACATAACAATAAGAAAATGGTAGCATTTCTTGTTTCAAAAGGAATAGAAGCAAACGATCAAGATTTCAATGGTAATGCCCGGTTACATAAAGCCAGCTATAATGATAACACTAAAGCAGTCGAGCTCTTATTGAAGTTTAAGGTAGATGTTAATGCTGTCACTAAATGTAACAGAACTCCTCTGCATTTAGCAGCTAAAAGAGGCCATACAAAAATTGTGAGAATGTTACTGGCAGTTAAAGCTAGTATGAATATCTGTGAGCAACCAAGTTTTACACCTCTGCACCTTGCTGTTCAAAAGGATCATTTTGATATAGCTCAGCTCCTAATAGAAAAAGGAGCAGACCTTAGTATTAAGTGCAAAGACGGTTATACTGCAATAGACACGTTTATCAGCAAAGTTAATAGCAAAAAAGACATCAAAGAAAACTATAGAAAGTTTTGCAGATTCTTGCTACTTCACCTGAAAGAACTACACGGGAAGCATAAAACCTTTTGTATACTTTTAACCCTAGCTTTAAGTGCAACAATTTTAGGATTACCATTTATTTTCAAGCCTATAGTCAAATATAGAGAAAGAAGTAAAACATACAGAAAAACTAAAGCTATGCTGAAAAACTTACTCTATATTTAAGTTTAGTCTTGTAAAGTACATTAGTCATCAATCCGGGTTTTTGAGTTGTGCTAACACACTGCGGCCATTTAGAGAGTCAAGATCTTTAAACTGGCTGGCTAGTATTAAAGAGTTGTTTTTTAGGTATTCCTCCATAAGCTTTGCAAGCCTTTTTGGATTACTCAAATAACTCCACTCTGCTTGTAAAACTTTTATGTCACTCTGCACTAACTTAATTTCACGTTTTATTCTTATTAGCTCTCTATTTAGTGACTGAACGTGCGATTTTACCCTGAATAGGACTACAATGCTAAGAAAGAACGAAGTTATCAAAATGATACAAAAAACTTTCATGATAACCTCTGTATAGCTCTTAGCTTTGCTGAACGTGAACGTGGATTTGCATTTACTTCTTCTGCACTTGCTTTGATCACTTTTTTATTTAAAAGAGAAAATCTCTTAAAGTCAGCAGATTTCGGCTCACATAAATCTTTAAAAAAAGTTTTGACTATACGGTCTTCTAAAGAATGAAAAGTGATGACAATTAGTTTGCCATTTTTATTTAGCATTTCAGATGCAGCTTTAATGCCCTTTTTAAGTTCTTCCAGCTCATCATTTACCCATATTCTAATTGCCTGAAATGTCCTAGTCGCAGTATCAATCTTGCTTTTTCTACGGGATACCACGGAACGCACAATGTCTGCAAGTTCAAGTGTAGTTTTGATAGTTTTTTTCTTTCGTACGTTTACTATCGCTCTGGCAATTTTGCGAGAATGACGCTCGCCTCCGTAGTTATATATAGCATTTGCAATTTCTTCTTCACGCAAAGCGTTAACAAATGTTGAAGCGCTTATATGGGAAGAGTTATCCATGCGCATATCAAGCGGACCATCATGTAAAAATGAGAATCCTCTCTCTCCGCTATCAAGCTGCATAGATGAAACTCCAATGTCGAATATAACTCCATCTACAACATTAATAGATCCATCTGGTGTCATTCCAGGGCGTGACCGCACATTTTTTTTCTGGACTCCAGCTAGGATGACAGGAGAAAATTTTGAGATAATAGAGGGTTCTAGCTCAAAGCTATTATTATTTAATATATTTTTTATGTTGCTAAATTTTTCAATAAATAGCTCTATTCTGCCTGGATGCTTGATGTTTAAGTTATCATAAAATTTAACAACCGTTTCATCTCTATCAATTGCATACACCTTGCAATCAGCTGACTCCAATATTGCTTTACTGTATCCCCCGGCTCCAAAAGTAGCATCCACATATATACCATTATTTTGTGGTGATAGTTGTGATAGCATCTCTTTTAATAAAACTGGTATATGTGTCATAGCATTCTATCGCAAGACCTTGTTTATGCAGATAAAAATAGCTTTCTCATTGAAGCATGGTATTTTATGAGAATATATGGGTGATGGTATGAAAATACTGAATATAGTCAAGGATATAAAAATATTGAGATTTAATGAAATGTCATTATTAATATAATATTCACACAACGCTCACATTTTCTTATCACATCTGAAAAAGCAAGGTATTATGCTATAATATCAAACAAACTGTAAGATTATGCAACAAATAACAAAAGTAGTACTCTCGAGTTTAATTTGTAATACTTTATTGTGGTATGACCATATGCTTTTTGGCCACCTGATAAGCATAATCGGCAGTGTTTTTTTCCCATCAGATGATCAATTGATTAGTGTACTGAAGGCTTTTGGAGTGTTTGCAGCGGGCTTCTTAATGAGACCAATCGGCGCTGCGATATTTGGCCATATTGGTGATAAATATGGAAGAAAGGTTGCTTTATTGCTCTCTATTACATTGATGACTCTATCGACTGTATTAATTGCCTTCGTTCCTGGGTATCAAAATGTTGGAATACTAGCATCAATGTTGGTGGTATGTTTAAGGTTATTGCAAGGGATATCTCTTGGAGGAGAAGCAGGAAATGCACCTTTTTTAATAGAGCATGCCACTAAAAACAAGAAAGGATTCTTCGGCAGCATTGAAGTATTAAGTGCAATTCTTGGTTCAATCTTAAGTCTTACAGTGGTACTCATATGCAAGAAAGTATCTAATTTTGAGTCTTGGGGGTGGAGGCTACCTTTCGTTGTCAGTTTAGGAATGGGATTAATCAGCATATATACAAGATATATACTTAATGAGAGTCCGGAGTATAAGAAGCAGAAAAATCCACCTAAGTTACCATTAAAAGAGTTATTAAATAGCTATAAAAAACCTTTTCTGATATCAGTAGGGGTTGACATAGTTGAAAATTCATCTCTTTATATATACTTAGTATTTTTCAATGTGCTTACGTCATCAATAAATGCTCATTTTAGCTATATAGTGGAAATACTGAGTCAAATTGCACTCGGAGGATTGACCATATTATTTGCAATACTTTCTGATAAGATAGGGAGAAAAAAAGTCATGAAATTTGCATTTATGGCTTTTATAGTAGTAAGTTATCCAGTTTTTTCACTAATACTAAGTGGTGATAACTTGCTAACCATAATGGCACACGTTCTCTTTATAATTCCAATAGCCGCATCGCTTGGTCCTGTCAGTGCGCTTATGTGCGGATTATTTCCAACAAAGGTGCGGTACAGCGGATTTAGTTTATCAAGAAATATAGCTGCTGGATTTTTTGGTGGCCTTGCACCATTTATATGCACAACAGTAATCAAGTTTACAGGACAAGAAACTTCAGCAAGCTTTTACATGATTTTCTGCGCATTAATTGGGCTAGTTGCAATATCGAAAATTGAGGATTAGCTTTCTTTAAGATTACCCAAAGCTACAAGCATTTATGAAGTGTATGAATGTTTGTTTTTGAAAGGAATTAGCCCAGCCTTATGATTTAAAGTTTTCACATCTAGGTTACTGATATAGTGGAATTATTGTTGTAATTTCAGAATACGTTATCTGGTACTCTATATAGGTTTTTTGCCTTTTAGTAGTAATCTGCTTGCAAAGTTTTCATCTATTATTTTACAGTAATCATCTATAAAACAAAACAATTCTGTTTTGTTCTTACTTATTGGGTAACCTCCTATTTTTTGCTTAAATACTGGAGTTTACCCTTTTTTCCTCCTATCTTAATATTTTTCTAATCCATAGTTAGCGTTATGAAGAGTTTCAAGACATAAATTTAGCAATGAGTAGAGAAAAGCTCCTAAAAGCTGGTGGAGAAAATGGAAAATAAACTTAATTGAAGAAATAGATCAAGGATGGAAAGATTTATGTGATGAAATCGTATGATTAATGCTGGACTCCAGTGTCAGCTACTTGCATGACATCATAGGAGCATTGGAGTGACACCTTGTTTTGGACTCTTAAACTGCAACTAATCTAAACATTAAGAAACTTACTAAGTGAAAAAAGGCAGAGAACCCACGAGTAGCGAGTTTTGACCCTTTAATACTTTAAATTGGCACTGTAATAATGTGCTGACGCTTAGTTTAAGCACTATCTGGCTGAATGTAGAAAGAATTTAAAAGACATGCAGCCCTAATAACTTGATACAATCACTAAAAAATACTTTGAGTTTTTCACTGAATTTTGTCATTGAGCCTGCAGATCAAAAACAAACCTTAGAGTTATAAAAACTCTCATTACTGTAGTGATGAGACTGTCGAAACTTGTCAAGTAGTTTTTGCATTCAATTTTTAGTCCCGTTTCTATGCCAGCCAATTACCGCAAAGGTATTATTTTCCTTTACCAAGCTTGACATGAAATGGTATTTGTCTTAGGCAGGATTACCTCAGTTTATTATTGACAATCAGGATGTTTATCCTAAAATTTTTGCAGCAGATGTAGCTATCAAGCACCAACTGCCGGTAACATTGGTGATTTGCATGCTCTATAGCAACACAGGAAATTAGTACGGTTATGCAGTAATATCGGGATGGTAATATTGTGGTCCTCCTCGACTTAAATAACGATTATATAAGATGAGCAATTCTTTAAATTCAAAAGCAACTTTAAACATTGATGGAAAATCATGCAGCTACTTTAGCCTAAGCAGTGCTGGTAAATCTTTAGGAGTGGATCTAACTAAATTGCCCTGTTCACTAAAAGTTTTACTTGAAAATTTGTTACGCAACGAAGACGGAATTAATGTAAAGCTGGATGATATAAAAATGCTAGCAAGTTGCGTTAGTAAATATGCTAATCACGAAATTAGCTACAAACCAGCAAGGGTATTGATGCAGGATTTTACAGGAGTTCCTGCGATTGTCGATTTAGCATCAATGCGCAGTTATATGAGGAAAAGTGGAAGTGATCCAAGTAAAATAAATCCGTCCGTCCCTGTTGATCTTGTGATCGACCACTCTGTTCAAGTGGATAGTTATGGAAACGCTTCTGCATTCGGTAAAAATGTTGAACTAGAAGTAAAAAGAAATTTAGAGAGATATCAATTCTTAAAGTGGGGAGAATCATCCTTCACAAATTTTAGAGTAGTGCCGCCAGGTACTGGAATTTGTCACCAAGTAAATCTTGAATATTTAGCACAAGTTGTATGTAACGAGGATGGGGTTGTATATCCAGATACCTTAGTTGGCACGGATAGCCACACTACAATGGTTAACGGCTTATCAGTTCTTGGTTGGGGCGTTGGAGGAATAGAAGCTGAATCCGTAATGCTTGGTCAACCTATTAGTATGGTGATTCCAGAGGTAGTAGGGTTTAAATTAACTGGAAGGCTTCTAGGAGAAGTGACTGCAACTGATCTAGTACTAACAATTACAAATGTCTTAAGAACAAAAGGTGTTGTTGGTAAATTTGTAGAATTTTTCGGTGATGGTTTAGATTATCTATCTGTGGCAGATAGAGCAACCATAGCCAACATGGCTCCGGAGTATGGTGCAACCTGTGGATTTTTTCCAATTGATCAGAAAACACTAGCTTATTTAAGCTTAACTGGGAGGCCAGAAGAGCTGATTAAGTTGGTCGAAGTCTATGCAAAAGAACAAGGACTGTGGCGTAGCAGCAATGAGTTAGCGTTTTTCGATATACTGGAGCTTGATTTATCAAACGTGAAGCCGGTGATGGCTGGTCCCAAAAGACCACAGGATAAGGTTTTTCTTCCACAAGTGTCAGAGTCTTTTTCTACATCGTTTCCAATTAATGAGTCAAAGGAAAGTGATAAACTTCGAGATGGAAGTGTGGTTATTGCTGCAATAACCAGCTGCACCAATACCTCAAACCCAAGCGTGATGATTGCTGCTGGTCTTGTAGCTCGTAATGCAGTCAAACTTGGAATAGGATCAAAACCCTGGGTTAAAACCTCTCTTGCCCCAGGATCACAAGTTGTAACGGAGTATTTAGAAAAATCAGGATTACAAAAAGACCTAGATGCTTTAGGTTTTAACTTAGTTGGGTATGGCTGTACAACATGCATTGGAAATTCCGGTCCACTTGATAAAGATATTGAGAATGATATAAAAAGTAAAAACTTAACCGTCGCTGCGGTTTTATCTGGTAATCGTAATTTTGAAGGAAGAATTCATCCTTTAGCCAAAGCTAACTACTTGGCATCTCCGCCGCTTGTTGTTGTGTATGCACTTGCAGGTACTGTACAAATTGATCTGACAAAAGACCCTATATGTAAAGATAAGAATGGGAATAACGTTTATCTTAAAGATATATGGCCAACGAATAGTGAAATTGGAGATTGCATTCAAAGTGTAGTAACACGTGAGATGTTCATACAAAAGTATGAAAATGTTTTCTCTGGTGATAAACATTGGCAAAAGATAAAGTTCGAGAAAAGTGAAATTTATAATTGGGATACTAAAAGCTCTTACATACAAAATCCTCATTACTTTGATAGTCTATCAACGAAGAATGATAAATATAGAGTGGTCGACATAAAGGATGCACGAATATTAGCAATATTTGGTGATAGCGTGACCACTGACCACATTTCCCCTGCTGGAAATATTGCCTCAAATAGTCCTGCAGGTATATATTTAAAAAATCTTGGAATTGAACCACAGGACTTTAATTCATATGGATCTCGTCGTGGTAACCACAACGTGATGATGCGTGGGACCTTTGCTAATATCAGAATAAGAAATGAAATGGTGAGCATTGAGGGTAGCTATACAAAATATATTCCTTCTCAAGAGACTATGTCAATTTTTGATGCAGCAATGCGCTATAAAGAAGAAGCTGTTCCATTAGTTGTTGTTGCAGGAAAAGAATATGGCACAGGTTCAAGCAGAGATTGGGCAGCAAAGGGTACAGCGTTACTAGGAATTAAAGCTGTAATTGCAGAAAGCTTTGAACGCATACATAGGTCCAACTTAGTCGGTATGGGTGTCCTTCCGCTTGTATTTCAGAGTGGAGTAACCAGAAAGATATTTGATGGTAACGAAACAATAAGCATAAAAGGTGAAATAGTGCCAAATGGAAATCTAGAATGTATCATCAAAAAGAAGGATGATTCAGGGCAATCGATTCAGCTCAAGTGTTGTGTACTAACTGCAACTGAGATGAAATACTTTATGAGTGGTGGAGTGTTGAGCTACATACTCGCACAGTCTTCTTGACTTAGTAAAGTTATTACAGTAAGCACTAGTTTTTTTAGTCTATTCTGGTCCTTGATGTAAATAATAATACATTCTACGCGAAGTTATGATATAATTTCACCTTATATAGTAATGGGTATTTTGTGGATAATCATGATCAGCTCTATACAAGAACCTAACGAATTGAGAAAACGTTTACAAGGCTTTTATCGTACTGATGAAAAAAGTTATGTGCGTTATCTTGTAGAAAAAATAGAACTCTCGGCTGATTCGAAAAATAGAATTTATAATATTGCAAAACAAGTTGCTGAAAAAATCAAAGGTAATAAATTAGATATCATAGATTCTTTTATGCAGCAATACTCTCTTTCCAATGACGAAGGAATAGCGCTAATGTGTCTTGCTGAATCACTACTTAGAATACCAGATGACTATACAATAGATGAACTAATCAAAGACAAAATTGTTAATCAAGAATGGAATAAACACTTAGGACGTTCATCTTCATTGTTTGTTAATGCTTCTACGTGGAGTTTAGTAATAGGAAGCAGTATATTGGGAAAGAATGGAGAAGATCCAAAACTCTATCACGCAATTTCTAGATTACTTAAAAATTTAGGAGAGCCAATAATCCGCAAAGCAGTGAAGCAAGCAATGCTAGCACTTGGTCAGCACTTTATTGTTGGAGAAACCATGGAAAAAGCATTAAAAAGTATACAGTCAGATGACTATAGCAAATATTTATATTCTTTTGATATGCCCGGTAAAGTTGTGCATACAGCTGATGATGCAGAAGAATATTTCAATTCATATATGTACTCAATAAAAGCCATAGGTGAATCCACTGATATAGACGATTGCTTTAAGTCTCATGGAATTTCAATTAGATTATCTTCATTGCATCCCCGTTATGAGTTTAGCAAATTTGGTAATATAGCTGATGGGCTGAAAGCTAAGGTATTGGAGCTCTGTCGTGAAGCAAAAAAGTATAACATTTCATTATGTATAAGTGCAGAAGAATCTGAAAGGCTTGAGATGTCATTAGTGTTATTCGAGCAATTGCGTCTCGATGAGTCACTTTCTGAGTGGGAAGGACTTGGCTTGGCTGTGCAAGCGTATCAGAAACGTGCTTTGTCTGTTCTCGATTTTGTCGAAGATGTTGCTATTCGTTCAAAGCATAAAATCATGGCGAGACTTGTGAAAGGAGCATATTGGGACTCAGAAATCAAGCGCGCACAAGAATTAGGGTTAAGTGGGTACCCAGTGTTTACGAGAAAAAGCTACACAGATGTATGCTACCTTGCCTGCGCACAGAAACTTTTAAGTAAATCAAGTCATTTTTATCCATGTTTTGGCACTCATAATGCCTACACTTTTGCTACTATAATAGAGCTTGCTGACAAAAATCATCCTGGGTTTGAGTTTCAGCGCTTATACGGAATGGGTAAGGGCTTATATGATTATGCAATGTCAGAACTTGCAACAAATATCAATTGCCGTATATGTACACCAGTTGGTAAACATAGTGATTTATTACCGTACCTTATTAGGTGCCTTCTAGAAAATGGGGCTAATAGTTCGTTTATCAATCAAATAAATGATCCTAATGTTAAAATTGAGGAGCTAATTTCAGATCCGTTAGAAAAAGCCAAAAGCTTAGAGTATGAGCCTCATCCAAGCATTTCACTACCACAAGATATTTTTGGAGAGGGAAGGAAAAACTCTTTAGGAATGGATATTAGCGATTCAGTTACAATTTCACGATTTGCAAATTATATTAAAGAGCTTGATGAAAAGAAATGGCAGGTTGGACCAATAATTAATGGAGAGTTACTGTTTGATAGTGCTGAATTTACTGAAGTGGTTAATCCAGCACATTTGAAAAATGTAATAGGAGAAGTGTCGAATACAACAAGTGATCAAGCTTTAAGTGCTCTTGAAATAGCACATAGTGCTTTTATTGAATGGCAGAATGTTTTAGCAGAAGAGCGTGCTAAACACCTTGAAAGAGCTGCAGATTTGCTTGAGGAAAGAATGAAAGATGTGATTTACATCCTGATCGTAGAAGCAGGAAAAATTTTACCCGATGCAATAGCAGAGGTAAGAGAGGCAGTCGACTTTTTGCGTTATTATGCAATGATAGCAAAAAATGAACTGAATAACTGGAAAAAATTACTAGGCCCAACAGGTGAAGATAACTTCATTTTTTTTGAAGGCAGAGGAGTTTTTTTGTGCATATCACCGTGGAATTTTCCACTCGCTACCTTTATTGGACAGGTTTCAGCTGCGCTTGCAGCAGGTAATACAGTGCTGGCAAGCTCAGCAGAGCAAACGCCAATTATTGCCTATGAAGCTGTTAAGATACTACATGAAGCTGGAATACCAAAGAATGTGCTGCACTTTATTCCAGGGGATGGTCAATATTTAGGTAAAACATTAGTGCTAGATAATAGAATCTCTGGTGTAGCTTTTACTGGTTCGATACAAACCGCTCAAATGATTAACAAAATGCTTGCTAGTAGGGATGGCCCCATTGTACCACTTATCGCTGAAACTGGCGGATTAAATGCCATGGTTATTGACAGTTCTGCTCTCTTAGAGCAAGTGACTACAGACGTTTTACTTTCTGCATTTCGGAGTAGTGGTCAACGTTGTTCTGCGCTTAGAGTGCTATTTATTCAAGAAGATATAGCAGAAAGACAGATAAAAATGATATGTGATGCGGCTCAAGAATTAAAGATTGGTGATCCAATACAACTTAGCACTGATATTGGTCCAATAATTGACAAAGCATCTATTGATATGCTGACTAAATACACAGAGAAAAAGTCGAGGGATAAAGATTCAAGCCTTTTATCTAAAGTATCCATAGATGCAAATTCTCATAGTGGTTATTTCTTTCCTCCATACATTTATGAGATACAAAAAATTTCGCAACTAAAGCAAGAAGTGTTCGGCCCTATTTTACATATCATTCGCTTTAATAAGTCACAGTTAAGTGAAGTTATAAGTGATATAAACAATACAGGATATGGGCTTACGTTTTCTTTGCAAAGCCGTATACAAAGTCGGATTGATTTAATAAGTAAGAAGATATCGGTTGGAAATGTGTACATCAATCGCAATCAGATAGGCGCAGTAGTTGGCGTACAACCATTTGGCGGTAGAGGATTATCTGGCACTGGGCCGAAAATTGGGGGGCCTCATTATTTACAGCGTTTTTCTACAGAAAAGGTTGTAAGTGTCAATACTACAGCATTTGGCGGCAATACTAAGCTTATGTGTTTGGATTGATTTGAATTTTTCTTTTGAAAATAGACTTCTTGTATAGTTTTTGATAGTGTGTTAGGACCGTCAGAAATGAAGAAATTCCTTGACAAATCTTGCCAGTCCTTAAAGGTATTATTTAACTTCCCAGTCTGTGCAGATTAAAAAGACAAGAAAACTTGTGTTTGGCGTACTATTGTTTAATTTTTTGTACTATGTGCGTCGTATGTCTTTATGAAATTTCTAGGTTTTGTCTTATATAAGTTGAAATGCGCTTATAAAGCGTTCAAGACATCACCCAACGTCAAATTTTAATAAAGAGTGGAGTAATTAGCTACCACGTGGTTTTTTTGTCTTTTTTCTGCTTGGTAAATTGCTTAAGCATTAAAGCTAAGATTAGTTGAAGTTTAAAGGCAGCTAGATTGCACTGTTTAAGACTTAAAAAACGCCAATACTGAAAATAGATATTAACCGGGGCTTCTTTTGCCTTTTTTTATTTAGTAAATTTCCTAATGTTTTGATTAGTTGCAATTTAAGAGCACACAAAAAAGCTAATATTTTAAATAATTACCTTTTTTCTAGGTTATACAGGAGGTCTATTGTAATTTAGTGATGATTTTAATACTTAATATAGATATTCTAAAAGTTATATAAGAATTAATTAATATATAACGTATCTTAGATATAATGTTGTATAAAAGTATGCATATTCAATAAAATATTAACATGAAAAGCTTGCTCGTAGAGAGGAACAGGACAGTAATATTGTTGCTTATAGTGATTTTTACCTTTGGTTCATATGCTTATATAAAAATGCCAAGAGAAAGCAACCCAGGTATACAAATTCCTATAATAAGTGTGTTTATTGGATTTTCTGGAATTTCCGTTGAAGATAGTGAGAAGTTATTAGTTATTCCAATAGAAAATGAATTAAGGTCTATAGAAGGAGTTAAGGAGCTGCAGGCTCTGGCAACTAATGGTGGTGCCCATATAATACTTAAATTTGGCATAGAGTACAGTAATAAGGAAGTGCTCAGTAACGTCCGTTCAAAGCTTTCAGATATAAAATCAAAATTACCTATTGAAGCAGAATCTCCGATAATCAGTGAAGTAAACTTAAGCTTATTTCCTATATTAAATGTTGGATTGATTGGTAATTTACCGGAAAGGGCTTTAACTGAGATAGCGCTTAAATTAAAAAAGGAAATAGAATCTCTGCCAAATGTTCTCAAAGTTAAAGTGGCAGGTATGCGTAAGGAGACCGTGGAAGTGATAATTGAGCCCACAGTTCTCACAAGATATAACATTCAATTAGATGAAATATTTCATGCTATGTTAAACAATAATAAATTAGTAAGAGTTGGGTCTCTTGACAGTGACACAGGCAGATACTCAATCAAGGTATCAGGATTATTAAAAGATATAGAAGATATTATGAATATTCCTATTAGATCTCAAGGCGATGCAGTCTTGAGAATAAAGGATGTGGCAAAAGTGTATCCTAGATTTGAAGATTATAAAGAATTTGCTCGCATTAACGGATTGTCTAGTGTTGTATTAGAAATTTCAAAACGTAATGGCAAGAACATAATAGATACAGTGAATCAAGTAAAATACTTAATGGATAAGGCAAAAGATCAGTTACCTAAAAATCTAAAAGTGGTGTATTTGAACGACCAATCGAAAAATGTCCGCAATGTACTTGATGATCTGGAAAATAGCATAATATTTGCTGTGTTGTTAGTATTAGTTATAATAATACTCTCTATGGGCACAAGGATAGCTATCCTTGTGGCCCTTTCGATACCTGGTTCCTTTCTTATTGGAATAATAGCTCTTTACTTCATGGGCATAACTTTAAATATAGTTGTACTTTTTAGCTTAATTATGGCAGTTGGTATGTTGGTTGATGATGCAATTGTAATTAGCGAATATGCTGATAGAAAGATGATCTGCGGAATGGATAAGGTAGAAGCCTTTCACACTTCAGTCCATGATATGTTCTGTCCAGTTCTATCGTCAACGTTGACTAAATTGGTAGTATTTTTTCCTCTGTTATTGTGGCCTGACACAGTCGGTAAGTTCATGCAGTATATACCAATTACAATGATTTTAACTTTGATTGGTTCGCTCATCATGGCTTTGGTTTTCATATCAACACTTGGTGCTATATTTGGCAGGCCCTCGGTAACTTCGAAAGAGAAAATTGAAAGGATGAGTGCAATAGAAAGCGGTGAAATAAAGAGTACTGGGCCTATAATAAGGGCTTACGTATGCATGCTAGAAAAAGTCTTAAACCATCCTAAAAAATTTGTATGTGCTGTTGTATTCGTTTTGTTTTCGTTTAGTGTGTTGTACTTCACTTTTGGCCCTGGAGTAAAGTTTTTCCCGAAGGTGGACTCAGATAATATTTTTATCAGTGTTAAAGCAAAAGAAAGCTTATCAGCTAAGGAACGAGATCTTCTACTTAGAGAAGTAGAAAATCTTATTTTAAATGTGGAAAAAGATGTTAAAGTTTTCTACGCTAAGTCAGGATTGTTTGATGATGATGTTATCGCTAAGATCCAACTAGAACTTGTGGATTGGAACCTCAGGCGCAAAGCTAGTGACATATTGAATGATATAAGAAGCAGTGTGCAGGGTATTAAGGGAGTGGTAATTGATATTCAAGAAGAGAATTTAGGACCGTCAGCTGACAAGCCAATACAAATTAATCTCAGTGGGGATGAGTCTAGTTTGGATTTAGCAGCAGGGCAAATTCTAAAAATTATGGATCAACCTTCATCAGGGTTTATAAATATCCAAGATAGCAGGTCAACACCTAAAATAGAGTGGAACATAAGTGTTGACAAGAACAAGGCTGCAAGTTCTGAAGTAAGTGTTTCAACTATTGGCGATTTCATAAAAATGGTTACAAGTGGATTATTGATTGGAAAATATAGATCAAGTAACCTGGATCAGGAAGTAGATATTATACTTCGTTTTCCTGAAAGGGATCGTAACATGAAGGCTATAGAGAATCTTTTTATTAGTACGGCCAATGGCCCGTATCCTATGAGCAACATAGTGAAATATGCTCCCGAAAAAAAGATAAGCAAACTGAATAGGACTAATGGATCACGCGCAGTGACAATCTCTGCTGATGTTGACCCTAGCTATTTGGTTGATGAAAGAGTTAAGTTCATTCAAGATTCAATTGCTCGAGACTGGGGTAAGAAAATAAAAATTGATTTTAAAGGTGATAAAGAAAATCAACAAAAGTCAGGGGCCTTTTTGTTAAAGGCTTTTATACTGGCAATTACTTTGATGATCTTGGTATTAATGACACACTTTAATAGTGTATATCATACGTTCATTGTAATGACGGCAGTATTTTTATCTACTACATGTGTGTTCTTTGTTTTCTTCCTCATCCATAAAGTTTTTGTAATTGTTATGTGTGGAGTAGGAATAATTGCTTTAGCAGGGATCATAGTGAATAATAATATACTATTACTTGATGATTTTCATCACCAAGTTAAGGTACGCAAAAATGACATTAAGCAATGTGTAATAAATGCTTCAATTTCTCGTGTTAGGCCAATATTGCTTACTGTTTCAACCACAGTTCTTGGCTTAATACCGATGATCACCAAGTTAAATATCAATTTTTTCACGTTACAAATCACATATGATGCCCCATCAAGCCAGTGGTGGGTTGACATTTCAACAACAATAGCATGTGGAGTATTAGCTGCAACGGCTTTAACCTTATTTTTTACTCCTGCTTTGCTTGTGATGCAAAGACATGAAAAAACTTGACTTAAATTAACAATTATTTAACATTGAGGATAGTATTTTTTGCCCGTTGAAGTTATAATTATAACTAATTGTATAGGGTTTATTTGTATGGTTGCTAATCGCAAAAGCAGTGTTAAACAGAAAAGTGACAAAAATAATTTGGTTGGAAGCATTGATATAATAAAGACAGCAGGGGAGCTTTCACTGCAAAAAGGTCTAGATTTTGAAGTTATAATGAAGGCATTAGAAAGTGCCATAGAAGCAGTGGCCCGTCAAAAATATGGTAGCAAAAATAAGATTGTAGTTAATATAAATAGAAGCACAGGAAAAGTTACCTCATACAGAGAGTTAAAGGTTATTGATGATGGACCAAATAGGGAAGAGACTGCTGGATGTGAATCAATTACTCTTACACGAGCCAAGTTAATAAAAGAAGGTGCAAAAGTTGGGGATACTATTAATGAATTGCTTTCTCTTAACACTGATCTTGCTTCAGCAAGAATTGCCCAACAAAGAATTGCTCAAGTAATTAAATATGAAGAATTAAAAAAGCAATATGAGGAATTTAAAGATAAGGTGGGAGAAATAAGATATGGTATTGTTAAACAAGTGGAATATTCAGATCTGATTATAGACATAAATGGTGCTAAGGCGTACCTTCCATTGCGAAATTTAATCGGTGGTGAGTCATTTCGTGAAGGTGATAAGGTTAAAGCTTATATACAAACTGTTAAGCGTTCTGACGATGGGCGCCAAATTATTCTTTCTAGGGCCCATGAGGGTTTTTTGGAAGCATTGTTAAATCAAGAGATACCAGAAATTGCTGATGGTTTGGTAAAAATTAAAGGTATAGCTAGAGATGCTGGTTCAAGGTCTAAAGTTGCTGTTTTTTCTCCTGATAAGAACATCGATCCAGTAGGTGCTTGTGTTGGAGTTAAGGGGGAGAGAATAAAAACCATCATACATGAATTAAATGGAGAAAAAATTGATGTCATACATTACTCTTCAGACCTAGGCCAATTTGTTATTAAGGCAATTACTCCTGCAGAAGTGTCGAAGGTTATTATTGACGAGAATGAAAATTGTGTAGAATTAATAGTTGCTGAAGATCAATTGAGCTTAGCTATAGGAAAGAAAGGTCAAAATGTAAGATTAGCCTCAGAGCTTGTTGGGTGGAAGATTGAGATACTGAGTACTCAGCAGGAATCAGAGAGGCGGGGTAGGGAACTTAGTCAGTGTTCAGTTTTGTTTGCTGAAGCTCTAAATTTAGAGGAGATTATGGGTCAACTGTTAGTCACAGAAGGTTTTTCAAGTGTGGAGGATATATCCAATGCTTCAATTAAAGAGCTTGCTTCAATAGAAGGCTTTAACGAGGATATTGCGAATGAATTGCGTAACAGGGCAAATAAGTATCTAAAAGCAGAAAATGATAAAAAAATAGAAGGTTTAAGAGGTTTAGGTATGAAAGATCAGGTAATAAATTTACCTTTGTCAATAGATGATAAAATTGCTCTCAGTAAACATGGTATCAAAACTTTAGAGGACATAGCAGATTTGTCAAGTTATGAATTTTGTAGTATACTTTCTTCTTCAGCAAGCGATAAAGAAAATTTAAAAGATACAGTGGACTCAATAATCATGGAAGCGCGTAAGAGGCTTGGTGTAGTATAACAAACAATATGAATAATGAAGAAGATATCAGTAGTAAAAAATTAACACTTCAAGGCTTTAGCAAGCTTAAATTGGGTGTTAATTTGGCCTCTTCGGCAAGTGCAAGTACAGTAGCTACGATAGTAAAAAAAAGAAGAAAAAAACCTCATGGGTCAGAAGAACAATATAAGAGTAAATTAGGTTCTTTAACAGAAAAAGAGCAAGTTTTCCGTATTAATGCTGTACAGAATGCTGCTTTACTGAAAGAAAGGAATCTAAAAGAAGAAAAAGAAGTAGTAGCGGAAGAAGATAGTTGTAAAAAGGTTGATGATGAAGATGGCATTTCGGATGCTGCATTTAAAGAAACCAAAAAGAAAGGCTTGAATGGTGCTAGCTTAGTTAAGCTAACTGAAGATGGAATTGACGATGAGAATGCTAATAAAAAGCCTTTAAAGGCTAGCAAAGATATATATTCTAAGCATTCCAAGCTAATAATTGCACATTCAATAGATGATAAGCTTGAACAATCTTTTGTGTTTAAGCAAAGGTTTGGTATAAGAAATAAAAAATCAAAGTTCACTAAAGGTAAAAATATATCAAGGGAAGTTATAGTACCAGACAAGATCACAATCAGGGAATTATCTATTCGTATGGCAGAAGATAGTAAAAGTGTGCTAAAAGTGTTAAAAGAAGAAGTTAATGAGAGTTACGGAGTGGATGATTTGGTGAACCCGGATATAGCATGTGAAATAGTGGAAAAATTCAATCATGCAGCTAAACGAGTAAGTGATGCTGACAAAGAGAGGGATTTATTTTTCATAGAAGACAGAGGAAACTTACTTAAAAGACCTAAGCCGCCGGTTGTTACTTTTATGGGGCACGTTGATCATGGTAAAACTTCATTGCTCGATGCATTTCGCGAGTCTAATGTTGCAGAAAATGAATCAGGTGGGATAACTCAACACATAGGTGCTTATCAGATAATTACAAAAGATGAGCAGAAAATTACTTTTATTGATACACCAGGGCATGAGGCGTTCACTGCAATGCGTGAATGTGGCGCCAACATTACCAATATAGTTGTAATAGTAGTTGCAGCTGATGATGGAATAATGAAACAGACAGTTGAGGCAATAAGCCACGCAAAAGCAGCAGATGTTTCTATTATAGTTGCTATTAATAAGATCGATAAGTCGCAATCTGGTGATGTAGAAAGGATAGTTAGTAGTTTACCTCAATATGATCTTATTCCTGAAGAACTTGGTGGTGATGTTATGGTTGTGCCAGTATCAGCAAAAAAGAAAATCAACTTAGACAAACTAGAAGAGGCAATTTTGTTAATTGCTGAATTAATGAAGCTTGAGGCAATAGAAGATTGTCGAGCACTTGGGTGGGTGGTAGAATCTAAGATAGATAAAGCCAAAGGAATATCAGCTACATTGATAGTTGAAGAAGGAACACTAAAAGTTGGTGATATGTTGGTGGTGGGTACAACGTATGGTAAAGTACGCAGTATGGTTAATCACCTTGGTCAAAGAGAAAAGACAGCATTACCCTCTACTCCGGTTGAAATTACTGGTTTAAACGGCGTGCCAAATGCTGGAGATAAATTTGTTGTTGTAAGTTCTGAAAAGCAGGCACGTGAAATAGTTGAATACAGGTTAGAGTTAATCAAGAAAAAGGAAGAAAATTCAAGCAATAGTAATTTAGATATATTCAGTTGTAACGATAGTGAAATAGAAGAGCTATCTGTAGTTTTAAAGTGCGATGTAAGTGGTTCTATTGAAGCAATATCAAATTCAATTGATAAGCTTCGTAAAGGTCAAGTGAAATTAAATATCCTACACAAAGCAGTAGGAGGAATAACAGATTCTGATGTACTGCTTGCAGAAGCATCGAACTCAGTAATTTTGGCGTTTAATGTCAAAGTAGATTCAAAAATAAGAGATTTGGCAAAGCAAAAAGGTATAGAAATACACACTTATAATGTAATATATGAACTTATTGACAGTATGCAAATGCGCTTAATTAAAATGTTAAAGCCTGTAACACGAGAAGTGCGTATTGGCTCTGCCTCTGTGAGGCAGATATTTAATCCATCTAAAGCTGGCAATATTATTGGATGTTATGTGAATGATGGAGTCGTAAAAAAAGATTCTTTAATTAAGGTAATACGCAACAATAAATTAATACACGAAGGAAAATTGAAAACATTGCGTAGATTTAAGGATGATGTTAAAGAAGTAGTTACAAACTTTGAGTGTGGAATGTCTCTGGATGGTAATTTCGACATTAAAGCGGGAGATATTCTAGAAGTTTATCAATTAGTGCAAGAGGAAAGAATATTGTAGTAGCTAAATATGAGAAAAGAAATCCGAAGCCTAAAAATAGCGTCTGTGTTACATAGAGCAATATCTAGAGTCTTAATGGAAGGTAAGATATTCGATAAAGATATAGTGGTATTTGATGTAAAATTAAGTAAAGATTTAAAAAAAGCAGATGTATATATCGTGTTGTCTTCACTAAGCGAAAGGAATTGCAATATTAACACTATTGTTAATGAAATCAACCAATCTGCGTGGTTAATACGTAAATCCATATTGAGTTATGTTGATTTGCGATTTATACCTCAGTTAGTTTTCAAACCTGATTTAGCATTCGATAATTTCGTCAATGTAAGCAAGATACTAAGTAACCACACTTAATCAATGCATTTCAACTATTACTTTTCATTGATGAGGCTGTATAGTGTAACAGGTTTGTGGCTTGTATTGTTCCCCAGTTTGAGTGGCGTTGTCCTAGCCTCAACTTCTCTATCATGGAAGACTTTTTTTCTCCTTATTTTGTTTACTGTAGGTGCATTCTTAATGAGACCTGCAGGTTGCATAATCAATGATATTTTCGACAGAGAAATAGATGCACATGTTGAACGAACAAAATGTAGACCACTTGCAAGTGGTGCACTAAACGTAAAGCAGGCTTTGATTTTACTTTTTCTATTACTATCTATTGCACTAATAATCCTACTACTCACCAATAAAACTACACTTATACTTGGGATAATTTCAATGTGTATGATAACTGTTTATCCTTTATTAAAGCGTTATGTTTGGTGGCCGCAGTTGTTTTTAGGGTTTACTTTTAATATGGGATCGCTCATGGGCTGGTCGGCAGTGAAGAACCAGGTCAGTATAGAGCCTATGCTCTTTTATGCAGGATGCATCTTTTGGACACTCGGTTATGATACCATATACGCTCATCAAGATAAAAAGGATGATGAAAAACTAGGAATAAAATCAACAGCATTGTATTTTGGTGATGCAACAAAATGTTGGTTGAAAAGGTTTTACTTAATATCTCTTATGGCATGGCTATATGCTGGTATCTTGTCATCATTAAATAACATTTTTTATATCACTCTACTTGTCATAGGGTTCATGTTTCACCTCCAATATAAAGATCTCAATCTTGACGACTCTAGTCAATGTATGTCCATATTTAAAAATAACTCTTACGTAGGACTGCTGCTTTTTTTTAGCATTTTTTTAGATAGGGTTGTAAACTGAAATATAGTTAACCAATAAAAAGGTTCTCCAAGAAATTTAGGGTACTTGAGGGCGCCTTATTTGGGTAGTTCTTTAAAAATTTCACTCTTCTTGAGTTTGGTAACTGAATAAAGCTTACCTCATTATTGACAAACATCTAGCACCAACCTGCTTTACCCTTAGTATGATAGCCGGTTTCGTCAATATGCAGAAACTTTCTCAGCTAAGCATTTTCTGCTTTTAAGACTCTATTTTCTTCCTCAAATTTTTAGTATTTTTTCCTTCAAATCCTGCATAGCTCTGCAAGGCTAATTAACAGTTTAAACATTTGACCTTTCATTATCACCAATGTTTTGTTATTGACCATTTAATTATGCGCTACCATCTATTTTTTTCCTTCGAAGCTACTCTGTTGAAGGAATACAAATATTTTTAGCTATTGTCTTTAAATTACAACATACATGCAGTTGTAAATAGTACAGTTACTAGTCTTTACTAGCTCATTTAATTTGACTGATCGTAATGTGAAGCTTCTACGCTTTCTTTCTCGCAAGGATGTGAGTGACAACTATTACTTTCTAACAACTTCTCATCGTAAGCTTCGATATCAAAATATTTTTCATATTTATCTATATCATCGCAAAGTGAAAGTGCTCTGATCTTACTCATAATCAAACCCGTACCAGCAGGAATTAATCTTCCTACTATGACATTTTCTTTTAATCCATTTAAAGGGTCTTCTTTTCCACAGAATGCTGCTTCTGTTAGCACTTTCGTTGTCTCTTGAAAGGAGGCAGCAGAAATAAAGGAGTTAGTTTCAAGACTTGCTCTAGTAATCCCCTGCAAAATAGGAAGATAGCTAGCTGGCCGCTTGCCAGAGTTATTCATAGCATCGTTTTCTCTATCAACTTCTAACTTGTCAATACTTTCACCGACCAAGTACATAGTATCACAAGGATCAGTAATTTCTACTTTTTGTAACATCTGTTTTAATATCACCTCTAAATGCTTGTTATCTATACGAACACCCTGCAATCTATAAACTTTCTGTATTTCAGAAATCATGTAATGTGCTAAGGCTTCTAGCCCAAGTACACGCAAAATATCATGGAGATCTGGATCACCATCCATCAATAGATCACCTTTACGCACAAAATCACCCTCGTTAACTATTACATGCTTGCTTCTTGGTACCAAATACTCGACTGGAGAAATCTGCTCATCCACAGGTTTAATTAATATACTACGTTTGCCTCTCCGATCTTTCTCAGAAAACGCTACATGGCCATCTATTTCACTAACAATAGCATGCTCCCTAGGACGTCGTGCTTCAAACAACTCTATAACTCTAGGCAGACCACCAGTAATATCACGAGTTTTGACTGATTCCCTTGGCGTTCTTGTAATGATGTCACCTGCATGAACCTTCTGGCCATCTTGTACATTGAGTACTGCACCGATTGGTATAAAATAACATGCTTCAACGCCGCTTGCGAGTGTCATTACTTCACCATTATCATCAAGTAGCACTATACGAGGACGTAAATTAGCTCCACCAGAGTGCGATTTCCAATCTTTTACTACTTTACTTGATATTCCTGTAGATTCATCCATAACCTCAGTGATTGACACTCCATCTTTTAGATCTTGGTAAGACACTGTACCAGTCTTCTCCGTAATGATAGGTAATGTGTAAGGATCCCATTCTGCAACTTTATCACCAATTTTTACTGACTGGCATTCATCTACATAAAGTTTAGCACCATAAGGTACACTATGCCTTAACTTCTCACTACCAAGACTGTCAATCAATACGACTTCACAAGAACGACTTATTACAATTTTATCTCCATTTTTATCTACAATTATATTACTGTTGTTTAATTTTATTTTAGCATTAATAGAAGCTATAATATTTGAGGATTCAACACCCCTGGTCATTACTCCACCTATGTGGAAAGTACGCATCGTTAACTGAGTACCTGGCTCTCCAACAGATTGAGCAGCTATCACGCCAACTGCTTCGCCTATTGAAACAATTCTACCAGTTGCAAGATCTCTTCCATAACACAAAGCACATACACCTGGGCTTACTTCACAGGTTAAAGGTGATCTGATTTTTACAGCATCAAGACCTGCAATACTGATTTGTTTTACCTTGTGCTCATCGATTAATTCTCCTGCTTTCACCAGCAATTCTTTTGTCACTGGATTATATATATCATTTGCAGCTGTTCTACCAAGCACAACACTCTCTAAAGATGCAACTATAGTTCCTCCTTCAACTGTAGCTCTCACAACAAGACCATCTTTGGTTTTACAGTCATGCTTTATAACTATACAATTTTGAGACACATCAACTAAACGACGAGTTAGGTATCCTGAGTTTGCAGTTTTAAGTGCAGTATCAGCAAGACCTTTACGTGCACCATGAGTAGAATTAAAGTACTCAAATACATTTAACCCTTCACGGAAATTGGAAATTATAGGTGTTTCTATAATCTCACCAGAAGGCTTGGTCATGAGCCCTCGCATTCCAGCTAGCTGTTTCATCTGTGAAGTAGAACCTCTTGCACCAGAGTTAACCATCATATACACTGAATTATACTTACTACTTGCATCGTATATAGATATAGCTTTTAACATATCGTTGGCTATCATATCTGTACACTTAGACCACTCGTCTATAACTTTGTTATACCTCTCACTTCTGGTTATTAGCCCATCTTGATATTGCATAGAGAATTTCTTAATTTCGTTCCTCGCGTGATTAACGTGTGTAGCTTTAGTTTCAGGTATAACCATGTCACAACGACTGAAAGAAATGCCAGAAAATGTAGCGTACTCAAAGCCGAGTACCATTAATCTGTCAGAAAATTCCACCGTGGCACTTTGACCACAATTACGGTATACTAAATCAACTATGTTAGTTACTTCCTTAACTGTTAATACCTGATTTACAAGGTCAAAGCTTAGATTCTCATGTTTAGGAAATATCTGCCATAATATTAAGCGGCCAGGGGTTGTACAAATAGTTCTATAGTAAGTTTCACCGTTACTGCTAATGTATTCCATCCTATACTTTATACTAGAGTGGATATGCAAAGTACCATCAATCAAAGAATGTTCAACTTCACCAAAGGTACCCAAAAATGGTAGATTATTTTTTTTGTCAGTTTGTCCTTGCAAAGTTAAGTAGTATATGCCAAGTATTATATCTTTACTAGGAACTATGATCGGTCTGCCATTAGAAGGGCTTAAAACATTATTAGTTGACATCATCAACACTCTAGCTTCAAGCTGAGCTTCTAATGAAATCGGCACATGTACTGCCATTTGATCGCCATCAAAATCAGCGTTAAATGCTGTGCAGACAAGTGGATGAAGCTGTATTGCTTTACCTTCAATAAGAATTGGCTCGAAAGCCTGAATACCAAGTCTATGTAGAGTGGGTGCTCTATTGAGCAAAACAGGATGTTCTTTTATTACCTCTTCAAGCATATCCCAAACTTCCGGTTTCTCTGCTCTTATCAATTTACTAGCAAACTTAATAGTTGGAGCCATACCATACATCTTAAGCTTTGAGTAAATAAAAGGCTTGAATAACTCAAGAGCCATTCTTTTTGGTAATCCACACTGATTTAACTTTAAAGTTGGGCCAACAACTATTACGGAACGTCCAGAATAGTCTACTCTTTTTCCTAAAAGGTTCTGGCGGAAACGACCTTGTTTCCCTTTTAGCATATCGCTAATAGATTTTTTATACCCGGCAGCACCAGCCTTATTTGTCAAGGCATTACGACGACTATTATCAAAAAGGGAATCAACTGCTTCTTGCAACATCCTTTTCTCGTTACGGATCATAATCTCAGGAGGATTCAAGCTTAATAGTTTTCTCAATCGATTATTTCTATTAATAATAGTCCTATAATGATGATTCAGATCAGAAACTGCAGGACGGCCACTTTCGAGAGATACTAAAGGGCGCAAGTCAGGTGGTAAAATAGGTATAGTCGTAAGTATCATCCACTCAGGTCTATTTCCAGACTTGATAAAATTTTCAATAATACGTAATCTCTTTATAATTTTCTTTCTTCTTATTTCGGAAGCAACGGACTCTAACTCTAGTCTTAAATCCTTTCTAATTTCATGTAAATCTAGACGAGTTAGCAACTCTCTTATTGCTTCAACACCTTGCATAGCTACAAAGCTATCAACCCCATAGCTATCTTTAGCCTCGTTATAGGATTTTTCACTAATAATCTCACCTTTTTCAAAGGGAGAAACGAGAGGATCTATTACAATATAATTATTGCTATATAAAATATTCTCAATATCTCTAAGAGACATATCTAATAATGCTCCAATCCTTGAAGGAAGTGACTTCAAAAACCATATATGAGCAACAGGAGACGCAAGCTCTATATGACCCATTCTTTCTCTTCTTACTTTAGAAGATGTAACTTCCACTCCACACTTTTCACATATACGACCTCTATGTCTTCTTTTTTTGTATTTTCCACATAAACATTCGTCGTCATTAACAGGACCAAAAACCTTTGGACAAAATAATCCACCTTTCTCAACTTTAAATGTGCGATAATTTGCAGTTGAAACGTCTTTTATCTCACCATAAGACATAGATTTTATATTTTCAGGGCTAGCAACCGATATACTAATCTTATCAAAAGACTGTGCGATGTTAGTATGAGATATATCTCCAATGACCACATCATTTTGCTTTAAGGCGACATTTAAACATAAAGAACGTAGTTCTTTTATCATCACATTGAAAGATTCAGGAGTCCCACATTCAAAATTACTGTCACCTTTTATTATTGATTCATAAATCTTAATCCTACCATTAATGTCATCAGACTTTACGGTTAACATTTCCTGTAAAGTATAAGCAGCACCATATGCTTGCAATGCCCAACATTCCATTTCACCAAAACGCTGACCACCGAAATGGGATTTCCCTCCAAGAGGTTGCTGGGTAACCAAACTATAAGGCCCTACTGAACGTGCATGAATTTTATCATCAACTAGGTGGTGTAACTTAAGCATGTACATATAACCAACCGTAACCTTACGGTCAAATTTTTCACCGGTGCAACCGTTGTACAATACAGTTTGTCCAGAATTGTCCAAATCAGCAAGTTCAAATAATTTTGTTATTTTTTCATCTTTTGGACCTTCAAATACAGGTGCAGCAACAGGGACGCCATCACGTAATTTATATGCAAACTCAATCAAGTCACTATCACTAACCTCACGAATATTGTTACAGATGGATACATCACTACCACAGCTATATACTTTGATAAGGAAGTTACGTAAACTGTCATACAAGCTTTTACAAGAGTTTAAATAATTTTCCACTAACGCGTTTAGCTCACCATCTAGTGTATTTGTACTAGATGTGTTAAAAATAGAAACAGTTATTTCGTTATCACTAACTTCCTCAATGTTTCTGTTATCAAGATACGCTGCTGCAAATTTTGCAAAACTGTCATCATTAAGAGATCTAATTTCTTTACAGAAAACACTCTTAGTTTCATTGATTTCATCAAGAATGTTACTTACCTTTTTTCCTAATCTTTTGCAAGCCCAACCTATATGAGTTTCCAGTATTTGTCCCACATTCATTCTTGATGGAACACCAAGAGGATTGAGGATAATATCAACAGGAGTACCATCTTCCAAATAAGGCATATCTTCCACTGGTACAACTCGGGAAATCACACCTTTGTTTCCATGTCTACCAGCCATTTTATCTCCCGGCTGTAGACTGTGCTTTACAGCAATGAAAACTTTTACTGACATTGACACACCCTGAGGTAAGTCATAGCCTTCATCCAGTTTTTCTACTTTCTGCTTAAACTGTGTTATTACATTTGATACTTTTTCATCAAAATCCTTTTTTAAACTCTTAACTTGTTCAGAAATAGATCGATTTTTTAATCCTATATTCCACCATTGTTCATGTTCAATAGTATCAAGTTTTTCTTGGTCTTGAGAGCCAGAATGAACTAAAAGCTTTTTCAGTTCATCATAGAAATACTCACTAGTAACATTGACTATATAGTCTCGCTCTTTCTCTAAGTCATCTATTTCTTTTTGCTTAATAAGCAATGCCCTTTCATTTTCTTCAACCCCTCTGCGCGTAAAGACTCGTACATCAATCACTGTTCCTTCAACGTCCAGAGATGTGTACAAAGAGGAATCTGCACAATCGAATGACTTTTCACCAAAAATCGTCATTAACAACTTTGTTTCAGGAGGTAATGAAAGAGAAGGTTTAGGTGTAACTTTACCTACCAGAATATAACCTGGACCTACTCTTGTACCAATTTTTACTATACCGTTATCATCTAAGTGATATAAATTTTCTTCATTAATACCAGGTATAGCGCGAGTTATTTTCTCTGACCCTAAAGGAGTATCATGTACAACACATTCAAATTCTTCTATGTGGATAGAGGTAAATAGGTCTTTTTTAACAACTTCGCTGGAAATAATAATCGAGTCTTCAAAATTATAACCTTGCCAAGACATAAAAGCGACTAGCAAATTTTTACCAAGTGCTAGCTCGCCGCTATTAATTGCAGCGCCATCAGCTATTACATCACTCTCTTTAACATAATCACCTACGCGTACTAGCGGTCTTTGATTAATGCAAGTGTTATGGTTGGAACGTTGAAATTTCTTTAAATGATAAATATCCACACCCAGGTAATTAACCCTTTTCTCATCAAAAGCACGTATAACTATAGAATTACTATCAACACTATCGACTATACCATCACGCTTTGCCAAAACTACAGCACCAGAACCAGAAGCTACAAAAGATTCCATACCAGTTGCAACCAAAGGAGCAGTTGGCTTTAATAAAGGTACAGCTTGACGTTGCATGTTCGAGCCCATTAATGCTCTGTTGGCATCATCATTTTCTAAAAATGGGATTAGGGAAGCTGCAACTGATATTACCTGTTTAGGAGATATGTCGATATAGCTCACCTGAT
The DNA here is from genome assembly GCF_030373985.1 of Wolbachia pipientis. Taxonomy (GTDB): domain Bacteria; phylum Pseudomonadota; class Alphaproteobacteria; order Rickettsiales; family Anaplasmataceae; genus Wolbachia; species Wolbachia pipientis_D. Next base: position 5,352 of record NZ_JAUCRB010000005.1, on the reverse strand, counting down.
CACTACTTACCATGACGAAACTGCCAGCATATCTGCAGTATAGCATGTCATCGATAAAACGATTACTTTCGTCAAGCTTTGCACTGGTATCAGCTATATAATATGAACCTTCATCTATTGCAGATAGATACTCAATTTGACCAGTGACAACTCTATTAACTACTTTTCTATAAGGGCTTTCAATAAAACCATATTTATTAACGCGTGCATATATAGCTAAACTATTGATTAGTCCTATATTTTGTCCTTCAGGAGTTTCAATGGGACAAATTCTCCCATAATGAGTTGGATGAACATCACGCACTTCAAACCCTGCACGGTCTCTCGTTAAACCGCCTGGACCTAATGCTGATAACCTTCTTTTATGTGTTATCTCAGATAATGGATTAGTCTGATCCATAAACTGGGATAATTGAGAAGAATTGAAAAAATCTCTTAAAACGTTAGTTAACACTTTAGGATTAATAAAATCAGATGGGGAAACTTTATCTAAACCAGAAGTAGACATAGAATCAATTATTACACGTTCCAGTTTTAGCAACCCAGCTCTAAACTGATTTTCTACAAACTCTCCGACTGATCTTACTCTTCTATTTCCTAAGTGATCAATGTCGTCCACAGATCCTTGACCGTCACGTAACAGTACTATTTTTCTTACAATTTCAATAATATCTTCATGTGTTAGAACAGTTAAATTTTCGTCATAGTGCAACCCAAGATAGGAGTTAAGCTTCAATCTACCAATATTAGACAGATCGTAATACTCAGGATTAAAGAAAAGGTTATGGAAAAACTCTTCTACTATCTCCAAAACAGGAACTTCACCAGGACGCAAGACTTTATATATTTCATACAGCGCATCCTGATAAGACATGTTTTCATCTAGAAAAAGTGTATTTAATATATAAGGTCCAACAGATAGATTGTCGATATTTAATACTGATATTTCACCTATAGATAGTAACTCAAGCTTTTTTACGTCTTCCACCTTTATAGTCTCACCAGCAGATAAAATTTTTGTAGAGCTAACGCTATCTATTAAATCTTCTGCGAGGAATAAACCACATATAGAATCAAAAGGTACTAAATACTCTTTTAGTCCATCTTCATGTAGCTTTTTAGCTAATCTTGAGGTAATACGAACATTAGCTTTAAGTAACACATTGCCTTCAACATCAATTAAGTCAAAAGGTAACCTAACTCCCTTAAATTTATCAGGAATGAAAGGTACTTTCCAACCATTCCTATATTTTACATATTTTATCTTTTCATAAAATTTATCAAATATGTCATTATTTGATAAGCCCAATGCCTTTAATAAAACTGAGACTGGTAATTTTCTTTTCCTATCAATACGGAAATATAAATGGTCTTTAACATCAAATTCAATATCAAGCCAGGAACCTCTATAAGGAATAACCCTAGCGGAATAGATTAGTTTACCTGAGTTGTAGGTTTTTCCCTTATCACTATCAAAAAATACACCAGGAGACCTGTGCATCTGTGAGACGATAACTTTTTCTACACCATTGATGATAAAAGTACCTTTGTCAGTCATTATCGGCAACTCACAAAAGTGAACTTCCTGCTCCTCTATAAACTTTATAATGGTTGCAAGCTTAGAATGATCTCCACTCTCTTTAATCTCTCTATATTCATCAAGAGAAATACCATCCTGCATAACAACAAGACGTATAGAAGCAATGACTCGAGCAGAAAAAGTTATGCTGCGCTTTATACAATCAGACTCATCATACCTAGGATTATCTATTTTACAGCTTATAAACTCAATAGTAGCCCTATGTAGAGGATCATTTACCGGAAAAACTGAATGAAAGATTGATTCAAGTCTTTCATTACCATGACTGCCGGGAGTAAACGACTTGTATGACTCTTTTTGAACTTTAACCAAATCTAGTAAAGAATCTTTTAAGTCAATCGACCTAGAATAAGAGACCCTAGGAACAAAAGCACCAGAAACACACATATAAGAAGAACCATCCATTAAAATACCCTAAATTAACTAAAAGCGCTACATTAATATAAAATTAATATATTAAAATAAGCGTCCTATTCGAGTTCCACTTTGATTGCTCCTGCTTCAATGAGTTGTTGCTTTATTTTTTCTGCTTCATCTCTAGAAATATTAGCAGTTAAATCTTTAGGCAAAGATTCAACTAACTCTTTTGCTTCTTTTAAGCCTAGTTCAGAATTAATCTTTCTTACCGTCCTGATAATTTCCATTTTTTTGCTTGCATCAATTTCTTTAATCACAACTTTGCATTCAGCTTTTTCTTGAGCAGCAGAACCAGCAGTATTATCACTAGTAGGTGCGCTAGCACCAACAACTCCACCAGTGAAAGAACCAGTAGGTAACCCTATTTTCTGTTCTAGAGCTTTTACAAGTTCAGATGCCTCTAGTAGGTTTAAAGATAATATTTTATCAACCAAATCGTTTGTTACATTACTCATACTATTACCTTACTTAACAACAAATTTATTTTTTAGAACTATAATAATCCAACACCCTGATAAGTCTCATGGAAGATGAATTAACAGATGACGCCAACCGTGCAGGAATATTATAAGATATTAAACGCATAATTTTAATAAGCAACTCATCCAGAGAGGGCAACTTAGCCAGTTTATTAACATCTTCCACTGTAAGTAGTTGATTTAAGTGAGCTGCGCAAATCACAGACATCTTTTCTTTATTAGCATCAGTGAAATCAACTATTAGCTTTGCAGCTTCTACTACACTACTGGAGTATATAATAGCTACAGGACCAGAGAATTTATCTGATAAATAAGAAAATCTATCGGCTCTTTCCAAAGCTAAACGCGCTAAAGTATTTTTAACTACTAATATCCCACCTGCTATAGACTTTAGGCCATTCCTAAGAATTAATGAATCATTGGCATTTATAGATTTAAAATTTACCAGTATTAAGAAATCATTATTTACAAACACATTCATTATGTTCTGTATAAACTCATCCTTACTTTCACGCTTCACAGTGTTACTCCCTTAAATTATATCTTCCACTTTGTTTATCTTATAAGCTTTGCCCATAGTTGAATTTAAAAAAACACTCTTAAAATACACCCCTTTTACGGAAATAGGTTTATTATTTTTAATTACTTTAAGAAAGGCTTTCAAATTTTCTAGCAAATCATCAACACCGAACTTGATGTTTCCTAATTTACCGTGAATAATACCATTTTTATCTGTCTTAAATTTTATTTGACCAGACTTAATGATCTTAATAACTTCTACGAAGTTAGAAGTTACGGTACCAAACTTGGGGTTAGGCATCAATCCTTTAGCACCTAATATTTTTGCAATAGGAGTGATCTTTGCTATGAAGTCGGGAGTAGTGATGCACCAATCAACATCTAGTTTTCTACCCTTTTTCATTTCTTCAACTAAATCTTCTCCTCCTACAATGTCGGCACCAGCTTTTTCAGCTTCTAATAAATGCTTATCTTGGGCAAAAACAGCTACTTTGATGTCTTTTCCAATACCTTTAGGCAAAATTACCGTACCACGCACCTGTTCTTCAGATTTACGTGAATCTACACCTAAGTTAACCGCAATGTCAATTGATTCTTTAAACTTTGCTGAAGCAGATTCAATAATCTTTTCTAAACATTGTTTAGGGCTATCGTGATATGTGTTCATGTTTCTAACCTTCTATAACTTCTATACCCATAGATTTAGCAGTACCGACAACCATTTTTACTGCTGAATTCTCATTATCCACTTTCATGTCAGCCATTTTACATTTTGCTACCTTAATTATAGCAGACATAGGCAATTTAGCCACCAATTCTTTACCTGGATTACTAGAACTTTTGCTCAATTTAGCCTCCTGTTTAAGCAAGTAAGCCACAGGTGGTCCACTGACAGTAAAATCGTGAGAGCGATCGTCCTTTATGGAGATTCGCACTGTTACCAGGTCACCTACTTTATAATTAGCGTTAGCTCTGCTAGCCACTTTATTAAAAGCCTCGCAAAACTTAGGAACAGGTATACCGCGCGGACCAAGCACTGAAGCAATTTTTGGTCCGGGTACTGCTTTTCCAGCTTCCATTAGTAAGTTAATCTTAGCAACTACAACACTCATAATTAATCCTTTATTTTCTCTACTTGAGCCAAATCTAACTCTATTATTGTTGGCTTACCTAAAATCAACACTTCTACATTAATAATTTTTTTCTCATCATTAATCGTATCTACCCTACCAGTAAAATTTTGAAAGAGACCATCATTAATTTTCACCTTTTCCCCTTTTTCATAACCGTGACTTAACTTTTTTGCCTCTTGAGCATTATAAAGTGCATCACGCATTGAGAGAATTTCATTGTCTGAAATTACTTTGGGAATATTGCCATTTTTTAAGAATCCATAGACTTTAAGGGACTTTGGTATACTATTGACAAAGTTTAACACTTCATCACACAAATTTACATATAAAAAAACATAACCAGGAAAGCATTTCCTTCGCTTAGCAGTTTTTTTAGATCTTAATTCTGCCTCACTTGGCTCTTCGTATGGGATAAAAACTTCCTTAAAGTAATCATTAATCCCTAATCTTATGGAATTTTCTAATATATGTTGGCAAACTTTCTCTTCATAATTGGAAGCGACTCTCAAAATATACCATTTGTATTTATTGAACTCTCTACGCTTTAAACTCACTTCATTATCTGAAACTACGTCAAAATTCCCAGGTTCACCATTGCAGAACCCTGGCGTTTGATTCAAAATATCTTTGCTCTCATCGCATAAATGCATGCACACGTACACTTCATATAACTCTTTTATATCAGGTTTTGAATTACATACCGTTTGATAAGGAATAAATACCTCTTTGAAATAGATAGCACTACTTACCAACTTACGCACATGTCTCTCATGCCCGTAATTAACCTTAATAGTGTACCATTTATATTCATGTTCCATAAATAATCCCAAATAAAGCCTTAATCGTGCAAAGAGATGTGAAATCTACAAGACAAAAGAAAACTGAGAAGCATAATATAAAGATTGCCACAACGAATAAAGATGATAGCACCTCTTGCTTCTTCACCCAGGCAATTCTCCTTATTTCTTGTTTTATACCACAAAAAAAAACACTCAAACTTTTTAACATTTTTCACATAAAATTAATGCAGGAGCGATAGGGATTGAACCTACAGCCTCTGGTTTTGGAGACCAGCGCTCTACCAATTGAGCTACACTCCTATGGTTTCTCATCTACTCCAAAATTTCGGAAACGACACCAGAACCAACAGTTTTACCACCTTCTCTTATTGCAAAACGTAATCCCTTATCCATCGCTATCGATG
>NZ_JAUCRB010000004.1 GCF_030373985.1 Wolbachia pipientis | reverse complement strand
AGGAAAAAAGAAGGAATGTTAAACAAAGTGACTCGGGCTCTTCATCTCAAATTCATGCTAATAGTGTACAATCTCAAGTAGATTCGAAACACCTAACCAGGAAGCTTGAGGAAGAGAAGTTAAATCACCAAAAAGAAGATGAAACATTAGAAGAACATAGAAAAAATAGTAAGGATCGTAATAGTGAAACTCATACAGTGTCAAGTGAGCCAATTGGTAAGGAGTCAAAAAGTACTCAATCTACTCACTCAGATGATCAAGCGACAAGCGAGCTAAAAGAAGTATTGAAAAGGTTAGATAAAGGATTGAAAAAGCCAGCACAACAAGTCATTGAAAAACATATTCCTAAAGATTCATTCTTAGAGAACGTTTTAGAAAAAATAAAAGAAGAGAAACCAATATACAAATGGCTAAAGAATAAAATTGAAGGTAAAGAAAGTAATCAAAATCTTGATGCTCTAGAGGAAAATTTATCTAAGAAAAGTAGCCAAGGTAATATCGGAAAGAAAAGGGAGAATAATAGTAACAGACTTATATCTCCAGTTAGTATTGAGGGAAATATAGATGTTGAACAAAATAGTGGCACTCAATTACAAAAAAGTTCTCGTAGAAGTGGCGAGGAACCTGAGGAGGAGTTGAATTATCAAAAAATAAGTGAAGCATTAGAAAATTGGAAGGAAAAAAGAAGGAATGTTAAACAAAGTGACTCGGGCTCTTCATCTCAAATTCATGCTAATAGTGTACAATCTCAAGTAGATTCGAAACAGTTAAAGAAGGCTGATTTCTCCAATAAACCGCTACAAAGTGAGGGTACATCAGAACTTAAAGCAAGACTTAATCAGGATAATCGCGGATTAAAGAAAGTCGATTTTACTAACAAGCCACCACAAAATAAAGATGAATCAGAGTTACAAAAGAAATTCAGCCAAGAGCAACATGGATTAAAACCAGCAAATCAGAAAGGAATGAGCAAACAAACTAGAGAACTTTTATTAAAAGATGGACTGTTGAAAGACAATTCAACAGATGTAAAAAAAGTGGCAGAACGAGAAGACACTGATACTAAGTCGACTATAGATAAAAAGCTTAATCTACATAAATTGCTAAAAAAAGATGAAGTGCAACTAAAAATTGGAATAATAGAAAAAGAAAGAGAAGATACTTTAGTAGAACACACTAATAGTCATGATAGCAATAGAACCGCGCTAGGTAATAAAAACAGAAGATTACTTTGGACTAAATATATTGCTGAGCAACAAGAAAAAAACACTAAAGGTGCTTCAAGATAAATCAAGGTTAAAATAATTACTTAGCAAACAATAGGTTTCATGTAATGGTAACCCTATAACAGAAGAGTAAGAGCCACGTAAGAACAATACAAACACTCCAGCAAGGCCTTGTATGTTGCACCCCCCTGCCTTATTTTTCCACTCTTCTGATGCCAAATAATACTTAATTTCTTGTTCACTGAGACGTTTAAACTTTACTATTGTAACTACACTTCTAATATGTTGTTTGGATCGATCGGGAGTTAATAGACACACACTGGTGTATACTCTATGTCTTCTTCCTGATAACAAACGAATGCATTTTTCTGCTTGCTCAACGTTTTCAGTTTTAAGCAATATCCTTCTACCACAAGCTACAACTGTATCAACACCAAGCACAAAATAATTTGGATTTGAACTTCGTATTTTCTCAGCCTTGTCTTTTGCCATACGGATTGAGTAATCCTTTGGAAGTTCTTTTTTCAAAGGGGTTTCGTCAATATCTGCTGGCAAAATTAAGCCTGGCTTAATATTTATTTGTTTTAGCAAAGCTATACGCCTTTCTGATGATGAAGCAAGAATAAGATTATTTAGAGATTGTTCTTTCACCTGTATCTTTAAGCCTTCTAATTATCCTACCCTTTCTCGCATTCCTATCGTAAATACTCATCTCTACTAATACCTTATCTCCAATAACAATGCGTATTTTACTCCTTCTCACTTTCCCCGATACATGGCAAACAATCTCATGCTCATTATCTAACTTCACTCTAAACTCCGCTGCAGGTAACAAAGTGGTTACTGTTCCTTCCACTTCAAAAAGTGTTTTCGACTTCTCGTCTTTTATCATTTGTTACTTATAATTAAATAATCTTTGTCAGTCTACCACAGATCCTAAAGAATATAAAAGACCTTTTGTACTACCCTTTGTTATTCCATTGCCACTTTCTTGTTTTCCAAATACTTAGGCACTGGTTCTTTGCTCCTTGTTACACGCTGTAAAAAAACTGTCAAGAATTTTTGTTTAGCTTGACTGCACCTTTTGCCTTATCTAACAATCCATTAATGAAACCAACTTTACTTGGCTTATCAAGCAAATCAGATGCAATATTAGTATATTCATTAATAACAACTGGAGCAGGTGTATCACAATTAGCTAATTCACATATTGCAACACGCAAAATAGATAAGCTTATGAGATTTAAACGTGAAAGAGACCAGCTTGGGTGTAAATAACGCTCTATTACTTTATCATATTTTTCACCGTTCTTTATAATTTCATATGACAATTTTTCTAAGAGCTGATAATCAAATCCTTTACATTCAAATATATCTACTAACTTATTTACGTAGTCCCTAAACTCACAGTTTTCTAACTCCAAAGTGCTTTTGTTGTAACCTATAAAAATATTTGAATAAGCAACTTGTACAGCAAGAAATCTCGCTGCGCCTCTTTTCATACGCCATTCCTTGTCTACAGATTCTCCCTCCATCAGCTTAATTTTTTGTATAAATCTACCATATGCAAAACAGCTGAGGCTGCGTGACCACCGATGTTCTTTTTGTTCTTATCAGCTCTTACCAAAGCTTTATCTTTGCTGTCAGCAGTAATTACACCCATACCAAGTGGCACCGCGTAACGCATAACAACTCTGCTCAAGCCTTCTATTATTCCCTTACAAACATATTGATAATGATCAGTTTCACCACAAATTACGCACCCAAGAGCTAAATAACCTTCATAATTAACATGTCCACTCTTGATTGCAAAAAGAATTGCAGCCGGTATTTCAAATCCACCAGGAACCTCAACTACGTCGTAATTAGTATTACTGCCTTTTAATTTATCAGTTGCACCTTCAAGCAAAAGGTTTGCTACTTCAGCATAGTAAATTGAATTAACTATCAGTATTTTCGACATTTATTCCCACTTTCTTTGTTAAAAAGAACTTTATCAATGATTGCTGAATTAAAGTTATGATGTTACTAAATATCCAATATACTACCAGGCCTGCAGGAAAAGAGGAAAAAATAAAGGTAGAAATATAAGGTAAAAATTTCATAACGTTCATTTGCACATCATCTTTATTGACCTGATCTTTCTCATTGATCTTTTGCTGAATTATCATGGTAATACCTAAAATTATAGGTAAAATGCCTACTGAAATAGGGAAATTGTAATTAAATAATCCAAATAATGTGAAAATGTTTGCTGGGTCGGGGGCCGAAAGATCCTTAATCCATAAACAAAAAGGAGCATGCCTCATCTCTATAGTAACAAATAATACTTTATATAGAGCAAAAAAAACTGGTATTTGTATTACCATAGGAAGAATGCTCGAAATTGGGTTTATGTTGTTTTTCTTGAACAATGCAATTGTCTCTTTATGCTGTTTTAAGCTATTGTTTTTATACAACTCTTTTATACGAGCCACTTCAGGCTGTAGACTCTTCATCTTAAACATTGAAACACATGACCTATTAGATAAAGGAAGCATAAAAAGTTTGATTACTAAAGTCAGCAACAATATTGCTAAGCCAAAGTTTTTTAAAACGAAGTTAAAGTACTCAAGCAGTAAAAACACTGGCTTAGTTATAAAGTAGAGAACACCAAAATCTACGGCTTTATCAAATAAAGGTATATTGAGAGTACTCTTATAATAATCCAGCAAATTCAACTTTTTTGCTCCAGCGAAAAAGTAATTCACATTAGAAATACTTGTACCAGGAAGTATGCTCTTGTAATGCTTAATAAAATCTACTTGGAATTTATCAACATTGTTAACGTTCGTGTGTTTAATGCTTACATTTATTTTATCAGATTTTTCAGGTATGATGGCTGTAAACCAGTATTTGTCAGCAAAACCAAACCAATTTTTTTCATTCGTGTTTGTTTTTATTAAATGTCTCTTGGCAATATCCTTATATGTCCACTCCTCTAGTTTGTTATCAAACGTACCCAGCACTCCCTCATGTGATATCCAATAAGATTCACTAATATTAGTGCGTTTACGGTTAATTTTACCATAAGGAACCAAAACTATATTATCTTTCGTGTTATTTTCAACAATTTGCTCAATTTTAAACATGTAATTATCGTCAAGGCTAATTTTCATTCTAAAGACAGTGCCATTTTTATTATCCCAAAACAAATTGACCGCTTTTTGACTAGTTAGTTCAGTTTCATCTGCTTGCCAGACTGATTTAGAATCTGGGACTCTAATTTTGTTACTTGGATCCAGCCACCCAAATTCTGCGAAATATACATCTTCTGACTCCGCAGGTGATAGCAACACCACTTGTGGAGAAGAAGAACTTGGTTCTAAGTGGTAATTATTTAAAATTAAGTCATCAAACCTTGCACCTTTTAAAGAAATAGACCCCTTAATCATATTATTGGCTAAATTAACTCTTTGTTCTCGAGTAAAGTTAATAATTTCGGAACGGTTTTGGTGTATTATAGAAGCAAGACCGTTAGAAGATTCTATGTGTTCAATATTTTCAATTGACGGGTGGTCTTGGCCCGCATTAAGAAAATTATCATAAATAACGCGCCAAGATACCATAATTAACACGGAAAGGATAGCTACCAAAATTAGATTTCTTGCTTCTGACATAAAACTTAAGCTAAATTTACCACCTTAAAGTTTATATTAAATATTGTACTAAAACAATAAAATTTACTTATTTTTAATAATGACTTTTAACGCTAGTATTTAAAATTTATTGTAATGGCTTCAAATTTTAACAATAAGTTCCTATTTATCATCCAAATAGTTGACACTTGAATCTACCTTTCTTCTTTCTAGATTCCAGCGTCACACGCTAGAATGAAATCAGTAGCGCGTTGTTAATTTTTTGCTTAAATAATGATCATGTAAGAGATCTGATATGAAAGTGGTAAAAAATTTAGTTATTTGGCTACTAATAATAATTATTACTGCAATGATTATCGATTCACAAATGGACAAACTAACAAACAGATTTCTCAGCACTTTTTTACCATATAAAGGAAGGATTCAGAATAATGGCAGTATCGAATTCACAAAATCATATGATGGACACTTTTATATTCAAGCTCAAGTCAATGGTCATAATATAACGTTTTTGCTTGACACCGGTGCAACCGACATTGTTCTATCACAAAAAGATGCACTATATGCTGGTATTAACCTACAAAATATTCAAAATTTTAAAATATATGAAACTGCAAAAGGCCAAATAAGAGCTGGGGTGATTCAAATACCTCAAGTCAAAATAGGAAATTTTTTAATCAATGACTTACAGGCCAGCGTTAACACCCATCCCATGTCCCATTCATTACTTGGAATGAGTTTTTTGAGATATTTTCATTTCACTATAAGTGATAATAAGCTGATATTATACCGAGAATCTGCTCATTAAAGCCTTGCAGGTCAATATAGGAGCAGAGATAAATATTGCAGAACAAGTGCCAATTAAAATACCAAAAAAGACAATCAAGCAGAAGTCTCTGACTGCACCTGCACAAGTTAATGTCAAAGGAATAACAGCAAGAAGAGTCGTACCTGAGGTTAAGACAGTGCGAAATAATGTAGTGTTAATACTTGCATCTACTACCTCACTCAACTGCCTATTTTTATCACTCTTTTGATACTCTCGAATTCGATCATATATAACTACTGAATTATTGATTGAATAACCAATTACAGTAAGGAGAGCTGCAGCTGATGAAATATTAAACTCAATGCCAGTCAAGCTAATAAAACCAATGGTTAAAATCACGTCATGAATCAGTGCTATTATTCCACCAAATCCACATTGCCAATTAAATCTAAACCAAACGTAAAAGAATATTCCAACAATAGCAATCAACATGGATAATATTCCTTCAAATATCTGTGTTGGGCCTATTTGAGGTCCCACATAGTCTACTTTACGGTAGTTTATTGAGCTACCCAGCTTTTCTTCTAGTATGCTTTTTATCTTTTTAATTTTATCTTCATCTCCCTCTTCTTTAAAACTCATGACTAAATTATCACCCGCTTTTGAACTCTGTACCGTAAGGCCATTTTCTTTCAATACATCAAGAACAGTACGATCTTCGCTTGAAGATTTTATTTCCATCAAAATTCCACCTGTAAAGTCTATGCCTAAATCCACTCCACGCAGCGTAACAATAAGCATTGAAAAAATGACAAGAATAATACTAATGAGTGCAGTTAACTTCCTATACTTACTAAACTTGATATTGAGGTTATCTGGAATAAGTCTAACTGCCATGCTCTTTACTTAAATTTGAATTTTATATACTTTTCAAAAGATTCACTAGTTTATTTTGTGATTTGATCATCGAGTCATGCAATTTCACCAATTGATAAACCAGTTATTTAGGAGATAACATTGATAGAGACACTTAACCAAAACAGATTCTATACAACTTCAACCTTAACTGCTTTTATAACTTCTTTTTTGCAGGCCTGTATGCTTTCACATAAAAACAGGCCAACAAATCCAATATATTCAATAATTCTTGATTATTAACCTTATTACATTCTTCCATTAAACTTAATACCCCTGCTTCACTATCCTACTTTTCACCTTTTTCAGGTCCAGGCGTAGAGCTATAATATCAACTGATAATTCCTTCGCTAAAGCATGCAAATTTTCGTGTGAAACATCATTTTCCACTGTCTCATACCTTTGTATTTGCTGTTGTGATACTCCAACTTTATTTGCTAAATCCTTTTGAGCATATCTTTACTTTACCCTCCAGTATTTTATCCTTTGTCCTATTTCGTAATATATAGGGTCTATACACTTTTTGTCATTGCTATCATTGGAGTCACCCATATCGCTCTTTTATATAAATAAACATACGCCTTATCATAAGGTTTTATAATAGTCTATTATTTTTTATAACTTTTTTTATATATTCATAAGATAGCTATCTATAGTAATAACTATATGAATTTTTGTTGTGAGCTCTTATAAGATGCCTCTTTTTTTCAATGAGATTTAATATAATCCTTCCAAGATACCGCGGCTAGCTACAACTCACAGCTAGACAACCTTTGTTCGGTTACTAGAAAAAGCAGTAAGAAGCGAACCCAAAGCGATGAGAAAGGATCCAAGCCAAATTATAGGCATTCCAGGCTTATAGTGCACTTTAGTCGCAATTTTACTCTTACTCTTATCAATTTCTCCAATTACAACATAGATATCAGAAAATAAATTGTGATAAATACTGCTTTCAACACTTTTCTGAGCTTCCACAAGGTAAAATCTATATTCAGGAGTTACTTCACCTAATACCTTGTTATTTAACAGATTCTTAATATCCATTGTACCTCTCACTGCATGGAAATTTTTCTCTTTTATCAATTCAATATTCCGCAAAGTGACTTTAAATTTATTGACCGTTATGCTATCTCCTATTTTTAAGCAACTTTCTTTTTTTTCCAGCCAACCAACTGAATAAGTTATACCAAACACTAGAATTGTCACTCCAGCATGAGCTAACATCATAGCATAGTAAGACTTGGGAACTCTTCCTGCTAATAAAATTGATTCACTCAGTGCTACCTTAAATAAACGAATTCTTTTACTATAAGCTTCTAAAACAAAGACTAATAACGCTATGGAGATGGTAATTGATAGCACAATCATTAGCTCCATGTGAAAGATAAACGGCAAAATAGCCACAGCACTGCAAAATGAGAATCTATATTCACGGAATATTGTTAATAGACTATTTCCCTGCCAACGGCAGTGTTGCCCTACCATGATGAGGACTAAAATAGCCAGTGCAATAGGGTTAAATAAGGAATTGTAGTATGGTGCTCCAACTGAAATGAGTTCACCAGTTAAGTATTCAAGCATTATAGGATATAAAGTGCCAACAAATACGATAAAAAAAGCAGTAATAAATAATAGATTGTTCATCAACATCATTGTAAAACGTGAGAAAACAGGGAAGTTTTGCTTTGGTGTGCCCTCCAGTGTTATTCCAACGTGTGACGCTGGGATGACAGGTAGTGGTGTAAGAGATCTATTCTTTTTTGCAAATGCGATAAATACTACAAAGCTACTAACTGTAATTACACCAAGTAGAGCCAATATATACAGTCCATACCTTGGATCATCTGCAAACGTATGCACCGAAGCGAGTATTCCAGAGCGGACTAAAAATGTTCCAGTTACGCTCAATATAAAAGTTGTAAGCGTGAGCAAAATGGCAAAGTTCCTTAAAACATTGAAATTTCGTACCACGAGTAACAAATGTGTCAGTGCTACCGCAATTAACCACGGCATCAAAGAAACATTTTCTACCGGATCCCAAAACCAAAATCCACCCCAACCAAGCTCGCGATATGCCCACCAGCTACCTAGGCTTATGCCTAATGTAAGCAACGACCAAGAAACAAGCACCCAAGGCCTGACAATTCTAGCCCAAATATTTCCTTCAGTGCTTGCAATCAATCCAGCTATAGAAAGCGAGAAAGGAACACTAAATCCAAGGTAACCCAAATATAATATTGGTGGGTGAATAGCAAGACCTATATCTTGCAATATTGGATTAAAACCAAGGCCATCCGTTTCAATGCTTGACATTTTAGTAAAAGGATTGGATTCAAGTAAAGTGAACAACAAAAAACAAAAGCAAATTAAGCCTTGGGTGATCAAGGATACTTTCTTCAATTCACTGTCGTTATCAATAAAAATACCCATCAGAAATAGGTAAAAGGTAAGCACTAAGGTCCAAAGTAACATAGACCCTTCTTTATTCCCCCAAACACCACAAATTTTATAGATCAAAGACTTTGTCGTGTGAGAGTGGTAATATACATTTTCGAGCAAGAAATTGTTCGTAATGTGGCAGTAAATCAAAATAACCATTGACGCTGATACACAGGAAAATACAGAAGTGGTGATAAACTGATAAGAATTGAGCGGTAGAAATAAATACACTAAAGATAATAAACAGGCCCCTAATAGCAATATATTCCCGAGTTCAGACATAAATCATAGTAATTCATATAAATAATATTACTAATAACGAGCTAGGAGTTAAAGTTTTAACATAGGAGCAAAATATATAAGTTTTCTTGCTATTGACGCTAGTTTGGTATCTCCATATTTCACTGCGTCAATCACGTTAATAGTAAGTAAAAATTAAATACTAAGTTTAATACTTTTATTATGCAGCATTAGTGTTGAGGTAACATCATGGGCACCATCAAAATCGGTAAATTTCTATTTAATAAAAATAATAGAGTAACAAAACAGTATGACTAATCAATAGTTAAAAAACATCTCTATACCATTTTAGGATTTAAAAGTAGAGAAGACTTTGAAAATAAGACAAGTAAGTTCGTTAACAAGGAAATGTGGCAATCATTCGTTGATTGTTTTGCAAAAGAAATAGATTATGCAGCAACTTAACAAGTTGTAAACGCGTTGTTTGTGACATTGTAAAAGTGATCGCGGTAATGCTTTCACCAAAACTAAGCATCTAATACTGAATGAAAAAAAGTAATAATAAAGAGAGAAAGAGCAATAAAAGAAGCTATTAGTGTTTTGAGAAAGGTTATCCCAGAAAAAGCCTTTAATGAACTCTCAGCGATAAAAAAATAAGCTGAAGATTTTTTTAAAAATGCAAAAGAAACCCAGAGGAAGATCAAAAGAAAAGAGCAGAGCTAAAAAAGAAATTCACTAATAATACACGATCAAAAATGGAAACAATTAGGAATTTTCGCAGGAGTAAAGAAGAACTTCTTTGTACATTTGAGTTAGCTGGCCCTCAACTTTTTGTTGAAATTCTGAAATATACAGAAACACTAGAGAAATTGTCTGAAGTAAAAAAAAAGAGCTAATTAAAGATTTTTTGTTAAATCATATTAGTTTATTCTATAAAAAGTACCCTAAATCACATGGTAAAGGAAAAGATACCATAGCAATATTACCAAGTAATGAGTTAAAGAATTTTTACGATAAAGGCGTAGAAGAAGGAGTGCTACAACCAATGGCATCTTATAAAGAATGCAAAAATTTGTATGACAAAATGAACTAGGCAAAAAATGAACCCAAGGGTACAATTGAAAGAAAAGAAAAGCAAAAGGATTTGAGGGAAATAGGTAAGTTAATAATCAGCGGTGATTAGCGACATAAAAAAATACAGGGCAGTAATCCTTAATTGTAAAAATTTTCAAAGCTCTTACTATACAAGAGAAAAAAGAACATCCGCTTAGAGGCAATGCATGTCAAAAAATGATCGATATATATCAAGAAAGAACCGCTGGATATCAGGAGAAAATTCGTCAAAACTTAATCCAAATAAGAGCAATATTCAAAAGCATGCCACAAGAAATGAGCAGTTCATGTGGTGTGGAATAATTCGAAGCATTAACTGGTAATATGTATGAGGCAAAGCAGGTTGACGGAAATTTTGGCTCAGCTTTATCGAACATACAGAACAAGTTAAATACTCAGCTGGAAAAAATGGAAAATCCTTCAACAGAGCTAGAAGAAGCTTCACATGTCAGTAGTAAAACTGAAATAACTCAGTTGTAAATGATGAGGTTGACTGTCATACCAGCACGTGACGTTGGGATCTAACGTCACTTTGTAATGGTGTCATGCAAGTAGCTGACATTGGAATTTAGAAAAAAGGACGGTGTCATCCCAGCACTCAGACACTGAAATCCAGGAATTTTATTAAGTTGGTGAGTATAAAAGTAGTTGTTTTATGTTAAAATACAACGTTTTTGATGATTATGGAAAGACTGGATGCCAGTTTCAGCTACTTGCATGACACATCTCTCAGATCTTTAAACTGCAACTAACCTAAGCAATAAATATTTAAGAAATTTACCAAGCAAAAAAAAGGCAAAAGAAGCCATGTAGTGCGAGTTTTGACCCTCTAATACTTTAAATTAGCGCTGTAATAATGTGCTGACGCTTAATTTAAGCGCAACTTGGCTGAATGTAGAAAAAATTTAAAAGACATGAAATCGCAATAATTTGATGTAACCTGCCAAAAAATACTTCCAGTTTTTTACTGAATTTTGTCATTGAGCCTATAGGCTAAAAACACCCTTAATGCCATGATAATGAAGTTATTAAAATCTGTCAAGTAGTTCTTCAGCTCTGCCTTCTAAGGCTTTTATTAGTGACAACCACTGTGCCTGCGATCTTGTCGTGCCAAGTTTGACAGCGTTTGTTGAAATTTGACCATAAGAAGCCTAGAAATAACGGTGCAACTGACAATATGAAAGAAAAAAATCTCTTTGTTGCTTGTCTTAAGGTCATCTTTTCAAAAGTTTGTGCATCCACAATTCTGAGCCCAAGTAGCAGTTTTCCTGGTGTAGCGGAAAATTTCATCCACATATATACCACATAGCTAAAGAGCATAATGAATTGGGCAATTTGATTTAGGATCAGTAATCTAATGAGTCTACTTTGCGTCGTCTTTTCTTCTATGGAAAGCGGCACTTGCATTTGATATTTTGCAGTAATTCGACTTAATATTCTGCCGTCCTCTGAATGCATAAAGAGCTGATTTAAGATTTGGTTACAAAACTGCAAGAATAAAACGATAATAATTAAATCAAACAAAACTGATATATAGCGCCTAAGTCCCGTTACATAACATATTCCATTTTTATCCTTTTTCACCTTTTGAATGATATTGATAGAAGAAAAAATAGAAAATAAACGATCAAAAAATTTGTGTAACATATATGCACTTTCTAATATTTAACGTGCCCCTGGCCGGACTTGAACCAGCATGCTTTTGCAAGCAACAGATTTTGAGTCTGCCGTGTCTACCATTCCACCACAGGGGCCTTAAGTTTCAATGCTATAGACAACACAGGATTAGTCA
Organism: Wolbachia pipientis; assembly: GCF_030373985.1. GTDB lineage: Bacteria > Pseudomonadota > Alphaproteobacteria > Rickettsiales > Anaplasmataceae > Wolbachia > Wolbachia pipientis_D. Next base: position 88,249 of record NZ_JAUCRB010000004.1, on the reverse strand, counting down.
AATTTTTTTGCCTTTACATCTTTCAAATGAGACTAAATATTCTACAATAATCTACAGTTACTCTAAAAACTTAAAATGAATGAATTAGCTAGTCTCATCGATTCAAGAAGTGTAGACAAGGAAATATGCAAACTACCACATAACTTAGAAGCTGAACAAATGCTCATTGGTGCAATAATTCGTGATAATAGAATTTGTGATGCAGTTGAGGACATAATCACAGCAGATAATTTCTATGATCCTCTGCATCAAAGCATTTTCACGCAGATATATAAAACCAGAAAACACGGCATAGTTGCCAATGAATTAAGTCTCAAAATGTTTTTTGAGAACGACCAAGCATTTACTGAATGCGGTGGAGTTGAATATCTTGCAAAGCTCGCAGCGAAGGCAAGTATCGCACTTGATATCTATAGTTTGACTAGAATAATCCGTGATACTTACTTAAGAAGGTGCTTAATCAAACTCGGGCAGGAGATAGTTGATGATAGTTATAACTATGATATCGAAAACCCTGCACAGTTACAAATCGAACAAGCAATGACTAAGTTGTTCAACTTAGCAGTAAAAAAGCAAGATGAAAAGACATACATAAAGCTCGCAAGTTCAGTTAAAGACGTAGTTGAAAAGATCAGCAAGCTGAAAAATAATCCAGAAGCGCTAGGTATTACAACCGGACTTCAAGATCTAAATCAGCTTCTTGGTGGTCTGCAAAAATCTGATCTATTAATTCTAGCTGCAAGGCCTTCTATGGGTAAAACAGCATTGGCACTAAATATCGCACTCAATGCTTGTAAGATCTTGCAGAAAAGAGCAGATAAACAATACTATGTAGCGTTTTTTTCACTTGAAATGTCAGCAGAACAATTAACTGCAAGATTGATGACTATAGATTCAGGAATTAGTTATTATAAGGCATTAACTGGAAGAATCAGTGATTTTGAATTGCATGAATTTATTAATGCTAGTGCAGAATTATCCGAATTACCTTTTATCATAGACGATACCCCTGCGCTGTCAATTAGCGCACTTCGCACCAGAATACGTTTGTTGTATCAGCTATATAATGTAGAAGTGGTATTTATTGATTATCTACAGTTGATCAGAGGGACAACAAAGAGAAGTAACGAAAATAGAGTGCAAGAAATTTCGGAAGTAACACAAGGCTTAAAAGCAATTGCAAAGGAACTGAACATTCCAGTTGTTGCACTATCTCAGCTTTCTCGTTCTGTTGAACAGAGAGACGACAAAAAACCGCAACTTGCCGATTTACGTGATTCAGGAAGCATAGAGCAGGATGCAGATATAGTAATGTTCCTCTATAGAGAGGAATATTATGAACTGAGAAAGCAGCCAAGTGAAGGAAGTAATAAACATCGAGAATGGCAAGAGAAAATGGAGAAAATTAGAAACATTGCAGAGCTAATTGTTGCAAAACAAAGAAACGGGCCAATTGGCAGTGTGAAGTTATATTTTGACTCCAACAGAGGTGCATTTAAAGATTATACAGATAGGCATAGTGTGTAGCAACTTTTGCTAATATCTATTTTCATTTTGACTTTCTAATTTTTTATAAAATTGACTTAACTTTTTATTTGTTCTACAATCCTAATAATAAATTAATCTTAGTGAGGTATATTAATTAAAAATATATCTAATAAAACTAATTCACCTTATCTTGTGAGTTGTGCTCTGGCTATTGGAACTTATTGGCATCAGAAGTATTTGCTGTAGCTCCTTATGTTAGTTTCTTAACTCTAGTTGCAGCCTTAAATGTTAGCCTTCCATTTATTATTGGTTGTGCTACATTTTCTGCTATAACTATTGCACTTTCATCTGTAGCAATTAACAAAAACAATACTATTTCTGAGAAAGATACTGAGATTTCTAACTCGGGAAAATCAGCTGACTCAGGCAAAAAGAGTAATAGAGGTTAAGAACAAAGCTATTGCTAACCTTAACAAAGATGACATACTGAAACGTCAAGAACGTAGAGAGAAAAAACAAGAAAAGGTTTTGGACTATGCAGATCTCAAGAATCTATTTAAAAAGGAAGAAAAAAAAGAAGAAGTTTTGGACTCTGTAGCTCTTGGGAATCTGTTTGAAGATACTGGAAGTCCAGAAAATCAGCCTGCTAAAGAAGAAAATAGTCAAAGCTGGGCTGCATGGATTGGGTCATTTCTTAATAAACCTAAAGTATCGCCTGCAAGTGTTGATAGTAAGAGCCTTTAATGGATGTAATCTTATCCTGGAAAAATAGCTTTAAAAACTATTTCTCCTCTCTAACATCAAACCTCAAAAAAATCGGCGTAGGTTTAGTTAATGTAACACCTAAGCTCACACACGTCTTGCACAGAGATTTTAAATCACGTTTTTCCCTTGGAATTTGCAATTGATCAAGTATCATTTCCGCTGATTTGGGAATGATTGGCTGCAATAAAGTGCCAATTATTCTTATGTATTCCAATAATTTGTAGATTACTAAATTCATGCGCTCTCTGTCAGTTCTGCTCAATGTCCAGGGTGCACTTTTATCTATATAAGCATTGGCTTCAGAAGAGATATTGGTGATTAAAAGTATAATGTGGTTAAATTCATACTTTAATAGATGATCCATCACTTGATCTAGTATAGCTTTGCAATTTGGCAAACTTTCATCACTTTTAAGCAAATTTCGATCAACTGCTGGTACAATTCCTGAGCATTGTTTGTGTAGAAATGAAATTGTTCTTTGCACTAAATTGCCTATATTGTTTGCAAGTTCTGAGTTTATTCGGCTGATCATGTTTTTCTTACTGAAATTGCCATCCTGACCGAAACTCCCTTCCCTAAGGAGAAAATAGCGTAATTGATCGACACCAAACTCTTGAGCCAAGCCAGTTGGATCTATGATACTGCCAAGGGATTTGGATATTTTTTCCCCCTCATTCAACCACCAACCATGAACTGCTATTTGTTTTGGCAGTGGCAAATCTGCTGCAAGAAGAATCGCCGGCCAATATATAGCATGAAAACGCAATATGTCTTTACCGATTACGTGAACGTTGAAGGAGTTGTCGGTCTCCAAAAATCTCTTATACTTTTCATCTTCAGTATTTGGGAAACCTACTGACGTGAGATAATTAGTTAATGCGTCTACCCAGACGTAGATTACGTGTTTGTGATTTCCTGGAACTTTTATTCCCCAGTTAAAACTAGTGCGAGAGATTGAAAGGTCAGTAAGTCCTGATTTTACAAACGATACCACTTCATTTTTTCTACTTTCAGGAAAGATAAAATTTAGTTGATTTTCATATAATTCCAGCAATTTATTTTGCCAGTTCGACAAACGAAAAAAATAGCTTTCTTCTTTTACCCATTCAACTTCAGCGCCTGTTGGTGCTTTGCCATCTATTAGTTCTGATTCCTGATAAAATGCTTCATCACGAACTGAATACCAACCAGAATAGGAATCCAAATATATTTGTTTCCTCTCTTCAAGCCTATTCCATAAAGCTATAACTGCTTTCTTGTGACGTTCTTCCGTGGTACGAATAAAATCGCCATATTGAAAGTTCATTAGCTCAGCCAATTTTCTAAATGAAACGCTTACTTCATCTGTAAACTCTTTTGGCTGCATTCCCTTTGCTTTAGCTGCTTTTTCAACCTTTTGCCCATGTTCGTCTGTACCAGTGGTAAATCTGACGCTTTTCCCAGCTAGTTTCATAAACCTAGCTGTAACATCACAGATGAGAGAAGTATATGCGTGACCAATGTGTGGCTTGTCGTTTACATAATATATTGGCGTGGTAATGTAAAAGTTCTCGAATTGTCCCATTATACGGTGCTAAAGGCTCTATCGTACCTGCACTAGTGGTAAAAATCAAGAGACTAACTGTTCATTGAGCCACAAAGTATATAATTAACATCTACACTTTGAGTTAAATTCCACTCACGCTTTATTACGTTATACTCCATACCAGCCATATTTTGTAGTGTGACATTATTTTCTCTTAGGTGATTCGCAATTTCTGACGGTTTGAGAAATCTATTCCAGTTATGCGTACCTTTCGGCAACCAGTTTAATACATACTCCGCACCAATTATTGCAAGACAGAAAGATTTAATAGTTCTATTGATTGTGGATATAAAGATTAGCCCTTCTGGTTTTAGTAGTTCTATCGCTTTTTTCATGAAAAGCTCTAAATTGTCCACATGCTCAACTACTTCTATCAGTAAAACTACATCGTATTTTTTGTCATTGCTCAGCTCTTCAACACCGATGTGTTTATATTCTATGTTTAGCCCTACCTTTTTCGCATGTGACTGTGCTACTTTTATGTTTTCCTTACATACATCTATTCCTGCAACGTTAATGCCAACGCGCGCCATTGACTCTGACAAAATGCCACCACCGCATCCAACATCAAGAAGTGATAATTCTTTTAAATCACTCTTCTTCAATTCTTTTATTTTCTCGATAATGTAGGATGTTCTAATAGGATTCATCATGTGCAATGGTTTGAATTTGCCATTCTCATCCCACCATTCGCCTACCATTCTAGCAAGTTTTGATACTTCATCTTCGTTATAAGTTTGTGTGCTTTTTTTCTTACTAGAAGAGGTTATATTGCAAAGTTTATCAAGGCGTTTTTTATGTCTACTTTCTTTTGAAAATTCTGTTTCTAGGAATTGTTTAACTATATCTTTCGCTAATTCATTAGCAGTAAACCTTGCACCAAGGCACAGTACATTCGCGTTACCATGCTCGCGAGCTAATTTTGTAATTTCAACATTATTGCATAAAACAGCATGGATTCCTTCAAAGCGATTTGCTACAGTACTCATACCCAGACCTGTACCACAAATTAATATCCCATAATTTGCTTTTTTGTTTGTTATATCTTCTACAACTTTGACAGCATAGTCTGGGTAATCTACACACTTTTGCTCAGCAGCGCAGCCTTGGTCTACCACTTTATAACCTAGGGTTTCCAGATAAGGTTTTATTTCTGATTTTAATTCATAACCGGCATGATCTGAGGCAATCGATACTACATCTGACATACAAAAACTTGACCTTACATAACTTAAGGATATTTATATGGGTAATTTATTTTGATCTATCTGTCAAGCCCTCCTAGTCTTTCGAGAGACTTGAAGCTTGAAATAAATTTCGAGTCAGATGCACATAAACTCTATATAATTTTTATTCTGCTACTAATTCGATAAAATGGATTACATAGATATTATAAAATCAAGACTGTCATTATCCGACATAGTAGGTAAGAAAGTCAGGCTAATAAAAAGAGGAGATAGTTTTGTTGGGCTCTGCCCGTTTCATAATGAAAAAACTCCATCTTTTTCGGTGAGCAATACCAAGGGGTTATATTACTGTTTTGGTTGCTCAGCTCATGGTGATGTGTTTGAGTTTATTTCACAGACTGAGGGCTTAAGCTTTAAAGAAGCACTGGAAAAGCTAGCATCAGCTACAGGTGTTGAGTTGCCCAAAAACCTCAGCGCTGCTAGAGAAAGCGATAAACTGTTTTCAACATTGAGTTTAGCTGCAAGTTGGTTCGCACAGAAAAATCAGGGTGTTATAGCTTATTTAAAGCAGCGCAAGATTTCGCCTGAAATTATAGATAAATTTAAGATAGGCTACGCACCAAACTCTGGTTTGAAAGAATACTTAAATTCCTCAGGTATTGAAGACAAAACTTTGATTGATATTGGATTAATCAACATAAATCTCCGCGGTTATTTTTATGATCGGCTGATATTTCCTATATATAACATTGCGGGAAAGGTTATTGGTTTTGGCGGACGTGCGCTGAGTCCTGAGCAACAGCCAAAATATTTAAACAGTCCAGAGAATCAGCTATTTAAGAAAAGAGAAAACTTATATGGATTAAACTTTGCTCTGAGGGAAATACGCAAAAAACAGCATGTATTTGTTGTTGAAGGATATATGGATGTGATAGCATTACATCAAGCAGGAGTTAGCAATACAGTTGCTCCGCTTGGTACCGCAATTTCTGCAGAACAGATAAAAAATCTATGGAGATTTGCTAAAGAAATCTCCATCTGTATGGATGGCGATAGTGCCGGACATCGGGCTGCTACCCGAGTTGCGGAATTCGCTCTAACAATATTAGAGCCTGGATACATGTTGAAGTTTGTCACTCTGCCGAGTGATAAAGACCCACACGATATATGTAATGAACTGGAATATAATAAAAAAGACGTATTAGTTATGCTTGACAACTTAACAGAACTCCATTCTTCATATTTATGGCATCACATAGTCAATAGTAGTCTACAAAACTACGAAAAACTCGCTCCAGAAAAATATTCAGTTCTTGAGCACAAGTTTATGAAATATGTCAACGCTATCAGTAACAGCAGTATTAGAAGGTATTACAGAGATTATTTTTACAATAAGGTAAGTGAATTAAGAAGAAGCCTCAAAAAGCAGGTTTTTAACAGTAAAATTAGAGCAACAAAAGGTGAATATCTTCACAACAAATCTCCAGAGCTAATTGAAGCAGAGCAGAATCAGGCCATAATTTTACGTATAGCAATAGAATTCCCTGAAATCTTACACCATCCTGTATTTTTTGAGCAATTTTCCCATTTTGAATTTTCTAACGCAGAGATGAAAAGCTTACAACAGCGTATAATTGATGTGACAAATAATGGAAGTAAACTCGATAAAAGGGTACTCTTACTAGAGTTAGAGCGATTTAAAGTTAGTCAATCCATAAAGTTTATATGTGAAAAAACTAGTGTACTAAATAGCCAATTAAACGAGAGAAAATCTGCAAAAATTGTATGGAATAACATAATGTTACTAAAAGAATTAAACTCACTACAAGAAGAAAAAACCAAAGCAAGACTGAGCGGTAATTTTGACTTAGAGGAAAGGCTGATAGAACAAATAAAGCAAATAGAAAGTAGTATACAGGAAATGCAAATGGAGTTTATTCAAAAGTAATTGCTACAGTTATATTATATGATGTTAAATAGTAAAAGGTGTCATCCAAGTAGAAACGAAAAACTTACTTGACAAATCTCACTAGCTCCCTTATCCTGAGATTTAGGGTATTTATTTATCTTAAGTCTGTGCAGGTTAAACGACAAAAAATTTACCGTATTTGGTGCATCATGTTTCTTTTACATCGTTGTCTACATTATCAGCTAGTGTTGTGAATCGCGCCTGTTAAGCTTGTAAAAACATCAAAAAATCAAACTATAAAATAGGTAGTAAATAACTAGCTAACGGAGCTTCTTTTGCCTTTTTCTACCTGGTAAATTTCTTAAATATTTAGACTAGTCGCAATTTAAGGGTACGCAGCATTACAAAAAACAATATTTTAATAGATAGCAAATTGCCTTTTTCTGCTTAGTTTAGGTTATGTAAGAAGCCTACTTATGTGTAATGCTCACTCACATAATCATCAATAATTGTTTTAAACTCTTCAAAAATATTATTACCTTGTAAAGTCCTGAAGTACTTGCCGTCTTTATAGATAGCTGAAACTGGCTTTTCTCCATATCCAGGTAAGCTGATTCCCAAATTTGCGTGTTTACTTTCTCCAGGACCGTTCACGATGCATCCCATAACAGCAATATTCATATGCTCTACACCTGGATTTTTTTTCTTCCATGTTGGCATGCGAGTTTTTATATAATCATTTACTTCTTCAGTCAATATACGAAAACGATCACTGTGCGTGCGCCCACATCCGGGACATGAATTAACTTGAGGATTAAAGTGGCGCAAGCCTATAGATTGTAATACCTCTTGACACACTGTTACCTCATTAATTCGTGATTCACCAGGGCGCTGAGTTAAAGAAGCACGTATCGTATCTCCAATGCCATTTTGTAATAAGTAAGTAAGCCCTGCTGTGGTATTTATTACGCCTTTATTGCCCATACCAGCTTCTGTTAAACCCAAGTGCAAAGCATAATTAGAAGATCTTGCAAGCGCCGTGTAAACTGAAATTAAATCTTGCACCCTGCTCACTTTACAAGAAATAACCATTTTGTTTGAACTGAGACCAATTTCCTCAGCTTTTTTTGCACTGCTAAGAGCAGACATTACAAGTGCCTCGTGCAATATAACATCAGAAGATTTTGGATTACTAGACAAAGAATTTTTATCCATCAGCTTTTGCAGCAGATATTTGTCAAGGCTGCCCCAATTTACTCCAATTCTGATAGGAAGGTTGTGCTTTATTGCATACTCTATAACTCTTTCAAATTTCTCATCACGTTTGCTGCCAAAACCTATATTACCTGGATTCACCCTAATTTTACCCAGCATTTTGATGTTGTCTGGATAATCCTGAACTAGCCTATCTAGCTCATATTGCCCACAGCCTATCAACATCTTGCCGTCACTGCCCTCTTTATTTATCTCCTCTATTATATAAGGTATCGCTTTTGTCACTTCTTCTGAATTCAAAGCAATTCGCACCAGCTCTGAACCTGCATGTGCCAGTTCTATTATTTCTTTTGCGTATTGCTTAGCACTGCTTTTTATGTTGTCAGAATCTATATGTACACCAAGTGCCATAGATTGCACAACTATAGGATTAGTTCCTCCTATCTTTATTTGTCCAACTTTTACAACATGAGTTTTATGTCGAGCAGCAGGCAATAATTCATACAATTTGTCATTTAATTCACAATCTGCCAGATCTTTATTCAGCATGTCATTAAATAGCTCTAACCTATTCTGCTGTATCAGCCACACTTCCAAATGAATCTGAACTATTTGAACTATACTGTGTTACGTTGCTTAGATCAGCAATGGAATCACGTGAGCACGTCCTTTTTGATGGAGTGTCTTTTATAGTAACATTTATAGGAGAAATTTTTTTCTCTCGTGTTGCAGTAACCCTTTTTCCTGCTTGTCGTTTACCTTTGCATTGCTCACCTTTATATTCAGAAATTGGTTCATGATCTATGAATACAGCTCCTTTCAAACGTGCAATATTGATGCCATGCCGATTCACCATAGCGTCCTTTTCATCGTCAATTATACAAGCTTCTACGCCGCTTGGTTCCTTATTAAGGACGGCAATTTTTTTTTCCTTTAATTTTTTAGCCAGACTTTCTCTGTTTATGTTAGCATTAGCCCGACCTTGCAGCTTTTTTTTCTTTAGAAGTTCCCTACGCTTCTCATATAGCTTATACGACTCAGCAAAATCCTCATCTTCATGAAAGCTAGCACCGCCAGGATTACCTGGAGGTTTATATTTCTTACTAAGCTTTACTTTAGACTTAGCTTCAGCATTATGCACAATAAAGAAGCTAAAAACCAAAAACATTAATATAAATAAGACTTTAGAAAAAACCCTAAGCATATGGTACTATAGTAAACACTGTGTTTTAAAAAATAGCAATTAACGAACTTTAAGTAAACCAGAATCTTTACTAACTTTGTAATGAACGGTGACTGCATACTTGATTAACACAAGCAAGACTCAAGTTTTTAAATATTTGTATATGTCTTTTTACTAGTCTATTAATTAAGCTTCAACCCAAATCAGGGTATGAACAAAAAAATAGCGGCAGCAAAAATGTCAATATAAGAAAGGCAAGAGTAAATTTACATATCAGCAGCTATCGAAATTGTCTAATAGCTACCTAAGACCCTTACTTCCCACTCAAGTTCAACGTTAAACTTATCTTTCACTACATCTTTTATTTTGTTGCCAAGATTTTCCAAGTCAAATGCAGTTGCATTATTGTGATTGAGTAAAAAATTACAATGTTTCTTAGAAATTTTAGCTCCACCGCTATTTAAGCCTCGACAACCAGATTCATCAATCAGTTTCCATGCTTGATAGTCTTTTGGATTTTTGAATATGCATCCGGCAGTTTTTCCTCTAAGTGGTTGGCTCTTATTTTTTTTATCAATAACCTCCTTCAATTTACTGAGTATAATTCCATGCTCTGAACCTACCCCTTTAAACTCAGCTTCAACAAAAATCCACCGTCTGCTTAAATTATGCCCACGGTAAACATAACCTATTTCTTTGCTAGAGAATTCATAAAGATTTCCATCTTCTAGATTCACTGCTTTTATGGATTGTACAATACTTGCAATATCACTACCATATGCACCTGCATTCATTTCAATTCCACCACCAACTGTCCCTGGAATTCCAACTAGAAACTCGAGTCCACTAATTTGTTGCTCTCCTGCAAAGTAAGCAAGATTGCTAAGTAGCGCTGCACCACCTGCAACAATAGAATTGTTATCTTTACACCTAATGTATGCAAACTCCTTACCTAATTTTATTGTTATTCCCCGAATGCCACCATCTCGTACTATTATGTTGGAAGTTGCACCGATAACACTAATTGGCAATTCAGTATTTTTAATTAAACATATTAAATCCTCAATGTCACGTGGCTTAAACAATACATCAGCTTGTCCACCAACATTTAACCATGTTATTTTAGACATTGAAACATTGTAACGATAGATTCCACGTACTTTAGGTAAGCTTATAAGCATTTTGCTTTTAATTCTAATCCTGCATCCATACCCATTTTTTCTGCATTCTCTACAAACGAAGTGCGTTCAGTAAAGTATATATTTTTTCCGTCTGCTAACATACAACAAAGATGTAGCATGTTTTCACTCACATATTCTGCCAAAGCCGCAAGCGGCGTAAAGCATGAACCATTTACTGTCTTCATAAAACTACGCTCTGATTTAACTCTTATAAAAGACTTAATATTATTAATTTTCTCTAAAAGATCGATAATTTTTACATCATTTTTTCGACATTGAATGCAAATCGCCCCTTGCCCCACTGCACTTAGCATGATTTTTGGTAACAATACTTCAGTAACTAAGTGATGCTTTTTTAACCTTATTAACCCTGCTTCAGCTAGAATTATTCCATCAAAACTATGATTTTGCAATCTAGTTGTCACATTTCCACGCAACGGCATTATATTTAAATCTGACCTGAAGTTTAGCAGCTGGACTTTTCTTCTTATTGAGGAAGTTGCAATCGTAGCCCGCTGTGGCAAAGACTCAAGGCTGTTATATTTATTAGAAATAAACGTATCATATGGACTTAACCTCTCTAAAACACAAGGAATTACCAAATCTTTTGAGAAAAACGCAGGCACATCCTTTAGCGAATGAACTGCCATGTCTATATTATTCTCAAGCAATTCAGTTTCAATTTCTTTGAGAAATAGTCCTTTGCCTCCTATTCCAGCAAGATTTGCATTGGCATATTTGTCACCAGAAGTTTTTATTTTAATGATCTCAACAGATAAACCAGGGAAGGAGTCCAGCAACTTTCGTTTTGTCTCTAAAGCTTGAGCAATCGCAAGGCTGCTTCCTCTGGTGCCTATTCTGACTAGCATGTATCTAAATTTTAACTTAAATAGCGCACAAAATTAGTTTACAATCAATTACTACAATTTTAAACCTACAACTTATGCGCAATAGGCTTATAATCAAATCTTTTTCGGTGCTGTGCATCCTTTTATTTGCTTTATACGTAATACTGCCAAATTTCTTAGATAATAAGCTTCTTGTTTCAAAAAAGAGAATAAACTTAGGGCTTGACCTGAAAGGTGGATCATCTTTGCTTCTTAATGTAGACTTAGATTCCTACTTCAAAGAAAAATTGGGTATGTTAGCTGATGAAATAAAAGAAAGTCTGCTAATAAAAAACATTGAACCGAGCGCACAAAGCGATAAACAAGTGGTTGTAACCTTAAATAATATCGATGATTATAAAAAAGTTTCAACATTAGTTCATAAAATAAACCCAAACTTAGAGCTGAATAGAAAAGATGCCTCAATTTTCATTTCATATAAATCTCATTATAAAAATTCTCTAATCAACGAAGTAGTTTCTGATTCAATAAATAACGTCCAGAGACGCTTGGATAAGCTTGGCACGAAAGAAGTAAGCGTGCAAAAACAGGGACAGAACAAAATATTAGTTCAAGTACCCGGAATAGAAGACACTGAACAAATAAAATCTCTACTTGGCAAAACTGCTAAGCTAGCTTTCCATTTAGCAAACATTAACGTAGCTAAGATGCAGGATATAGATCACGAAACTACCGTCATACTCAAGGACTCTTTAGGCAATTCCTATCCAATATTCCGCAAGACTGAAATAGGTGGTGATTCACTGGTTAATTCATCAGTTAGATTTGGTCACTTAGGTAAACCAACAGTACATTTTAAATTTGACAGCATAGCGAGTAAAAGATTAGCGAAAATCACTAAAGAAAATGTAGGAAAGCCCTTTGCAATTGTTCTCGATAACACAGTCTTAACTATGCCAACAATACGCGAACCAATTCTAAACGGAGAGGGGGAGATTAGTGGTAATTTCACTGAGAAACAAGCAAGTGAGCTGGCAATACTCCTCAAATCTGGAGCACTGCCAGCACCACTTAAAATAATAGAAGAGAAAAATATTGGTCCAAGCCTTGGGGAAGAGTCAATAAAAGCAGGAGAAATGGCAGCGATAGTCTCTATCGTAGCCGTAGCTTTATTTATAATAATTATTTACGGCAAATTAGGTTTATTAGCATCTGTTGCACTGCTTTTTAATGTAATTTCTATACTATTAATTCTTACCCTACTTGAAGCAACCCTTACTCTACCTGGAATGGCCGGCATCGCACTAACTGTTGGTATGTCAGTAGACGCAAATGTTTTGATATTTGAACGCATCCGTGAGGAAATAAAATCAGGAAAAAGAACAGTTCGCGCTATTGAAGAAGGGTTTCAAAACGCAATAAAGACAATCCTGGATTCAAATCTCACTACTCTAATTGCTGCAGGAATAATGTTTGCCATTGGCAGCGGAGCAATCAGAGGCTTTTCTGTTACTTTATCGATAGGAATTTTATGCTCGATGTTCTCTGCAATCACAGTTACAAAACTTCTGATAGAGTTGTGTGTGGATCCGAAGAAGTTGGTACTTTAATTTATGGTGTTACTGATTCCAAAAACAGCAAAATTGCTGTATAACGTCACTTTAAGGGTTGATTTTTGATGCATAAGTTTGCAATACTCTTCTCTATACTGCTCTCAATAGTTGCTTACTACCTAAACAATGAAGTTATATTTGAAGTAGCAAAGCTACTTAGTGATATATTAATCAGTTTGTTGAAATTAATAAGCTTACCTTTAGTTTTTCTATCTATAGTGTCCACAATTTCTGGGCTTAAAGACTCAATTAAGATCAAAACCTTAGTTAAGAAAACACTATTTTATACGCTGCTTACAACTATTATAGCTGCGTCTGTTGCATTATCTTTTTATCTGCTAATAAATCCAGCAAGAAAAAATTTCATAAGTAACAAGATAGAAAGTATGAATGATAGCAATCATAATTACTTTTTATACTTGAAGTCACTCATTCCTTCGAATTTTGTGCAAGTTTTTCTTGAAAATAACATCATTGGTAGCATACTGATCGCTTTTTTGATGGGTGGAGCTATTATTTCACTCCCCCCAAAAAAACAGGACATATTACACCAAATATTCTCTGCACTTTTCGATGCGTTACTTAAAATTTCTCAAGGGTTATTAAAGTTTATTCCACTTGCTGTGTGGTCTTTTATCACATGTTTTTTGCATGAATTAAAAGGTGGCAGCGAGTTCTATAGTCTTCTGTGGTACCTTGCTTGCATAATGTCTGCAAATTTCTTGCAGGCGTTTCTGATTTTGCCTCTACTTATGTGGTATAAAGGCATCTCACCAGTTCAGACGCTAAGGGGAGTTACACTAGCATTAACACTTGCGTTTTTCTCTAAGTCATCAAGTGCAACATTGCCAACAACTATAGACTGCGTGCAGAATAAGCTAAAGGTACCGAAGACATTATCGTCTTTCATCTTACCAATGTGTACAACAATCAATATGAATGCATGTGCCGCGTTCATTTTGATTACAGTAATGTTCGTTGCAGAGATGAATGGGCACACATTTTCCTTAAGCGAAATGTTTATATGGATTTTTTTAGCCACAGGAGCTGCAATTGGCAACGCTGGAGTGCCAATGGGGTGTTATTTTATGACAGCTAGCTATCTTGTATCAATGAATGTTCCTTTGTACATCATGGGACTAATTTTGCCCATTTACACGATCATCGATATGTTTGAAACAGCAATAAACGTGTGGTCTGATGTTTGTGTAACTCAAATAATTAATAAAGAATGTAAGGGTGAAACTTAAGAAATGATATTAGATAAAAATAATTTAATAATAAAAGAGTTTGAGGAAGCTGGAGCAATTCTGCATGGGCATTTTGTTTTATCCTCTGGATTGCACAGTGGCACATATATACAGTGTGCTAAAATTTTTGAAAATCCAGGCAGGGCTATGAAAGTTTGTGAGCTATTAACACATAAAATAAAAAAAGAGCTGAGTAACTCCATAGATTTAATACTATCTCCTGCAATAGGTGGAATAATTGTGGGTTATGAGATTGGTAGACAGCTTGGAATGAAGACGATGTTTTGCGAGCGTGTTAATGGCAAGTCTGAATTACGCCGCGGATTTGAAATTAAACAAGGTGAAAAAATATTATTGGTTGAAGATGTGATAACTACAGGCAAATCCTCACTTGAAGCTGTAAAATGTGCAGAAGATATGGGAGGTAAAGTCATTGCTGAAGCTGTTCTAATTAAGAGAAATAGTGAAACGAAATTGTCTTTTCCTATTATATCTTTACTTGAACTTAATATAAAAAACTACAGCGAGGCAGAGCTCCCTGAGGAACTGAAGCAATTGCCTGTAACCAAGCCAGGGAGCAGGGAATATCTAAGTAATTGTTCAGAGTAATCCTTACTTAAATGTCATCAAGTAGCTAATTGGCATCAGATTTTTTACCCATAGAAACAGAACTAAAAACTAAATGCAAAAATTACTTGACAAGTTTTGGCAGTCTCCTTATCAATAGCAGTCAGGGTTTTTATAACTCTAAAACTTGTTTTTGATCTGCAGATTCAGTGAAAAACTCAGGGTATTTTTCAGCGGATTACATCAAATTATTGGGCTGCACGTCTCTTAAATTTTCTCTACATTCAGCCAAATCGTGCTTAACTAAGCGTCAGCACATTATTACAGCGCTAATTTAAAGTATTAAAGGGTCAAAACTCGCCACTCAAGGTCTCTTTGTCTTTTTTTTCACCTAGTGAATTTATTAATATTTAGATTAGTTGCAATTTAAGAGAGGTGTCATGCAAGTACTGACACTGGAACCTAAAAAAAAGAAAATATACCCCAGGCTGGGCGCTGGAATAACAGAGAAGAAGCGCTGAGGTGACACCGTAATAAAGGAACCAGTGTCAGCTACTTGCATGACACCACTTGCTATTGTTTTTCGATTAACCAGCAGGCTTACCCAATTGTGCTGCAACTAACTTTGCAATTGGTACTCTATAAGGTGAACACGAAATGTAACCCACCCCCGATTTAATGAAAAATTCTATAGATTGTGGATCTGCACCGTGTTCTCCACATATACCAAGCTTAATTTCTTTTCGTGTTCTTTTACCTCTTTCAATAGCTATCTTGACCAACTCCCCTACTCCTTCAACGTCTAGCACTGCAAATGGATCGTTTTCAAATATGTTACTTTCTTTATAAGAATCAAGGAAATTGACAGAATCATCTCTTGAGAGCCCCATGGTTGTTTGTGTTAAATCGTTAGTACCGAAACTAAAAAATTCTACATGCCTTGCTAATTTATCAGCAATCAGTGCTGCTCGCGGCAGCTCTATCATCGTTCCGATTGAATAGCTCACATCGAAGCTTTTAGCCTCCCTCTTTATTAACTCGCATATCAAAATAAGCTCTTTTTCGTTCATAATAAGAGGGATTATAATTTCAGGCTTAATTTCTACCTTTTTTTCCTTCTTTAGCTCATCTGCAGCGCTGAATATTGCTCTAACTTGCATGCTATATATTGCAGGATGAGAAATAGCGAGCCTGCAACCTCGGTGGCCAAGCATTGGATTTTTTTCTGACAACTGTGCTATTTTATTTTTTACTGATTCAACTGACTTATCCAGTGATTTAGCGATTCTTTCTATAGTAGATTGATCGTGGGGTAAAAACTCGTGTAAAGGTGGATCAAGCAAACGTATAGCGACTTCCTTGCTCTCCATAATAGAAAATATTTCCTTGAAATCAGACTTTTGCATTCTCTCCAATTTGCTTAACGCATTTGCTCTCTCAATTTTGTCGTCAGCTATTATCAATTTCTGAATGAACTCAATCCTATCACTAGCAAAAAACATATGCTCTGTACGACATAAACCTATGCCCTCTGCACCGAATTCTTTAGCAATTTCTGTATCTTTTGGGGTATCAGCATTCGCTCTTACTTTGATTGTTTTAATTTCATCTATCCAGTTAATTATCGTTTTGAATTCTTGCGATAATTCAGGCGAAATTGTAGGAAGGGTGCCAAGCATTATTTCTCCTGTGCTTCCGTTAATGGTAATTGGTTCCCCTTTGTTCACTTTCTTATCTCCTAGAAAAAAGAAACTCCCATCTTTATCGATATAAAGTCCTCTTACACTGCAAATACACGGCTTACCCATTCCACGGGTTACAACAGCAGCATGTGAAGTCATCCCCCCTCGTGCCGTTATTATTCCACTTGCAGCATTCATTCCACTAATATCTTCAGGGCTCGTTTCTGACCTTACCAAAATTACCTTTTTACCCTGTTCCGCAGCTTTTTCTGCATCATCTGTTCTAAACACTACACATCCTGAAGCAACACCTGGAGAAGCAGGTAGCCCCTTCCCTATTACTTTTTGATCATTTTTAACATCAAGAACTGGATGCAATAAACTATCAAAAGTTTTCGGATTAATTCTTGATATTCCTTCTTCTTTTGTGATCATTCCTTCATTCACTATATCAACTATTATGCGAACAGCAGCCTCAGCCGTACGCTTACCGGATCTAGTCTGTAAAATCCATAACTTTCCGTCCTGCACGGTAAATTCGACATCTTGCATGTCTTTATAGTGCACTTCAAGCTTTTTACATACCTCGCATAATTCTTGATAAACACTCGGCATCAACTTCTCCATGGTGTTTTCTTGCTCTCCATCAATAGGTATAGGAGTGCAAACACCGGAAACCACATCTTCACCCTGAGCATTAATCAAAAACTCACCAAAACATTTTTTTGCTCCAGTTGAAGGATTACGTGTAAATACCACACCAGTTGCAGAATTATTATTCAGATTACCAAAAACCATCGCTTGCACGTTTACTGCAGTTCCAAGGTTTTCGGAAATATTATTTATTTTTCTATAGGAAACGGCCCTATCGTTTTGCCAAGAGGAAAATACCGCATTCACCGAGCTGAGCAACTGCTCTTCAACGTTCTGCGGAAAATGTTTTCCTGTTTTTTCACGTACTATCCCTTTAAAATCATCAACAACTCTTCTTAAAATACCAATATCAAAATCAGCTAAACTTTTTGCCTCATGTTTTTGTTGTTCATCATCAATAACGCTTTGAAATAGGTGATGGTCAAGCTGTAGTACAACATTGGAGTACATCATGATGAAACGGCAGTAGCTATCATAAGCAAAACGTTCTCCATTTTTTTCTGCAAGCCCAACAACGGTTGCATCATTCAAGCCAACATTTAGAATTGTATCAAGCATGCCCGGCATTGAATTGACGCTACCAGAGCGTATGGAAACCAGCAGTGGATTATTTGAATCTCCGAATTTACAACCGGTATCATTTTCAAGCATTGTCATGTATTTTTTGATCTCACTGCATATGTCATTCCAGCGCGTGACGCTGGAATCTATGTTTTTTTTCTGAATTCCAGTGTCGACTACTTGGATGGCAGGGGATTCCGCATTATTATCTTGATAATAGACTTTGCAAACAGAAGTGGAGATTGTAAAACCAGGCGGAACGGGAATACCAACATTGCACATTTCTGCTAAATTTGCCCCCTTCCCTCCTAGTAGATTTTTCATTTCTGCACTGCCTTCACACCTATTCTTGCTGAAGTAATATATCGACTTTTCTCCCATTTTTTTCTCCGGATTTTCACTAATGAACACCTTATACATACAATTCTAATAAACCTGTCAGGACTTGAAAGTCTAGGGTAATAAATTTTGCAAAATTTAGCAACAGCATCTCTTCTAACAACATTAGTAAAGTTAACAGAAGAAACGACAAATTATTAAATAATTATCAATAATGATATATAATATCAGGATATTTTAAAAATTTTTTTATGCCCATTTCAAAAATTCTGGATCCCAAAAACGATTTTGCATTTTGCCGCATCTTTGGCTCCTTAAATAACAAGGATATTTTTATTCACTTCTTTAATGATATACTAGACCTCACTGATGATAACAAGATTAGAGATGTTTCCTTTCTCAGTCCCATTCAAATTCCCATCATTCCCTCCCAGTTTGAATATCGAGGATATTTACTTTCTATGCTGCTTTTATCAACAAATACACTTGGCTCTTTAGTGCAGCTATTTATACTGGAAAATCCATACTCGGTAAACCATATTTTTTTCATTTTGGGGTGCCAATTTGTTTTACTAACGTCAGGGTTTATGTGAGTTTCACCCCACCATTTTTCAATATTTTTCCACGCATATCTGCTGTCGGTATGCTTTACTCTTTCGGGTTTACTCTTTGAGCAATCGTAGAAATAACCACACCCTACTCCGCTACTTCAACTATCGGTTACATCTTGTATAGAGTAGCCAAAAGGAGGTTCTGGGTCACCAGTCAGTGAGAAATAAGCATCTATGCCAACAACATCGATGTGACCCAAATCATAGCCCATCGATATTGTACCAACCATCATACGAATGATATTCGCTCCAATCTGCAGTGTAAGTTACGGTTACTTTTTTCCCAAGCTGAAGTCTTATTCGCCTTGCAAGCTCAGCTAGCTCTATGACTGTAAGATAATTACCTTGAGCATCTTTTACCCTGGTAAGCTGCGCAAATTCAGACCAGATGATAGACCTTTCCACTCTAGCCTGCTTGGCAATGCTCGTATAATGTTCTATAAATTTGTTATACTGATTCTTAAAGAAATCTCCTATATCCTCAGGAGACCAGCTCAATTTTCCTCACCACTCTTTTCTCTCTGTGCTAAGTAAGGTCATTGGATAGAGTATTAACCTCATAACCTCTGCTGTCCAGCTCTTCTATATATCTTATCAGCGCTGCATCACTAACCGTGCCACCATACCTTGGGGTTCCATTATCATCTTTTGAAATTAGCTAAGCACCATCTCTCGTGACATTACCTACTTGCCAATCACCAGGTAAGATTGCGAAATCATCTTTAAATTTAACTGCGGGGTACATTTTACAATCTTTAATGTTCAGATTATTCGTAAACCAATTAACCACCACTGACACCCTCTCAACATTTGGCAAACCTTCTTTTAACTGATCCAAAGAGAGCATTGCATAGCTCTTTTTAGTGTGATTATTATGATTTATCCTCTGTGCCAGTCCATATGGAATATACTGGCTACTACTTATTTTTTCTCGCGCAATTTTCTTCTGTATTTTCGTACCATACACAAACTCTCCTGAACCTGGTATGATATTGATATTCCTAATATTCTCCGCTATTGAAAACCCACCTGGCTTTAATGCAGTTTGTACTTTAAGCGTAAATACCGGGACGCGATCATTATAGTCTGCTAAAGAAAAATTCTTAATAACTATGTAAGATATTCCCCCTGTAGGCTGGCACATTTCCCTTACCCTCGATTGATGACATAAATGGATCAGGATTTTGATCTTCTGTACCACAGTATAAAGTATAATCTATTTCATCAAAACTAAGCGACGTTGTATCCGCTCAGATTCCCTTTAATTTCTCTACCTCTCCTTTGCAAATCACAATCGCAAGAGCTGCATAGTAGTTATGTGCAACATTTATACTTCTTCCGATTTCATTTCTGGTGGTTATCGCTTCTTCTTTGATTGGCTGTGCCAAAATAATGTTTCCTGCAACTCCGGCAGTGCCATAGATAACTGGGACTGTTCTGCCATAAGTTGAGGTTTGAACTTGCAGATTTTTTAGCTTTGACCCATACGCCACTTTTTGTTCGGCATCAAGATCAAACATTGTACTATCGAGCTATGCACCAAGAAGAGCACCTAGTTATGAGCCGATAACCTGACCAATTAGACCAAAAATGTTACCAGCTGACCCAAAATTGATTATAAAATTATTGTAGACATGGTAATCTTCCTTTTAAATTAGACTCTATGGTCGAATCATAGAATGACGAAAACGATGCAGCCTAAGATGTCATGCCAGTGCGCGATACATAGCTGTATAAACATTTGCTTTTGTTAAGGTGATTCGAACAACAAATGGTGTCATTCCAGCGCGCGACGCTGGATCTAGCTTTTCATACAACTTTATCAATGTTAGTATAAGATCAGCCACTTTCCATGTTTAACAAATCAGTTCGCTTGTTTACAAGCAAACTTTCCCGGATCCCAGTGTCAGCTACTTGAATGATACCCTCCAGTTGTGTGCGTGACATTGAAATGATAACTGCATCATTAAAAATGAGAAATTCAATAATTTACAATGAATAATTAATGTACTTAATCAAGAAAAATATATGGTAAACCACATGGTTACAAATCTATGATAAATAGAGATGAAAAAGCACGGAAGTAAAAATTTATGTTGCTTTTACTATATCTAGTATCAATATAATTGGCATGATTACAAGTATGGTAAAACCAATGAGAGTTAATCTATCTAAAAAAAATAGTGAGAGAGTCTTATACGGTACAAAATGGATTGCTAATGCTGGCAAAAACTATCTTGCATCACTAAACAATAGCACTCAACCAACTAGTTCCTGGAAAAAACTAATCAATGCCATTTTACTCTTCCCAATCACCGTACCTACTGCTGTAACAGTAGCGTCGATTGTTTATACCTACTTCTTTTTGAATGCTGTTAGTGCTCAAAAGAACGATTCCACACTATCTAAAATAATAAAGTTTATAGCCAAAATTCTAATCTATATTGTTGCTGCTGTAATTCTAATTCCGTGGATTATATCAAATCTAATGACTTCACTGATACTTGGTCTTATTTTTTACTCTATCAATAAAGATTTCTTTAATCAAAAGAATACAAGTATAGAAGATCAAGCAGTAAATGAAGTTCAAATCGAGAATGAACAAGAGTACAACAAATGTATTAAAGAAGAAGTTGGCAAATTAGGGCAACAGTATGATACAGATCAGGGTCAATCAGATATAGAAGTAATATCTCGAGTAATGAAAGATGAACAAGTTATAGATTGGACTGTTATAGCAAGGGTTGTAATGATGATATCAGAGACGGTAAAGGAATGATACGAACAGTTGCAGGTGATCACAACATAGCTATGAATGGAATCATTGCTGGAAATCTTTCTAATGAAACAGAAGGTTTTGCTGCTGGCTTCGGCTTTCAATTTAGCCTTATTAAAGAGAGTAGTATTGACTTTCAATGTGGTTTTAACGTATGCATTGGAGCTGACAAAAAGCAGGCAATCGAACGTCTAAGACAAAGCGAATCATTACGAGCCTTGCTCTCTGGCTGTGGTGGAATATTGTCTATTGAGCAACACAGTAGCACACGACGGAAACAGGCCATATACAAGCTTGTAATGATAGTGGGGTTTTATGAACTTACACTCAAGTTAAGAAGTTACTTTCGGCATATCTCCCTTTACTTGTATTCCCTTCGTTTCGTCTACTTTTGTGTTAGGTTTTGACAGCATATATGTGGTGCCACCAACTGCTAGCGCTGCTATTGTAACTGCAGCTACTGCTATCAGTATGGGCATCAACTCAACTGCAACCATCCTGGTTGCAAAAAGTGCCACTGCTACAGTAGTGAGCACTGCAGTTACACAGCCGGCAAAAACTTCCTTTCTAGCTACTGATGTAGGCTCTGTTTTTCCTAAAAAACGTATTGTATCTTTATCATCTTGTGGTAAGTCCATTTTTTTGCTTAGTTTTTCAAGTTGTTTTTCTTCTGCTGCCCTCAAAAGCTTCTTTATATCATAATCCTCAGCTAAGTCTCTTGGAGTTTTACCTTCATTATTTTTCGCATGAACATCAGCTCCTCCTTCTACTAGAACCTTTATAATTCTTTTACCTTGATAATGTGAAACAGCCAAATGTAAAGGGGTATTCCCGTCTTTACCCACTGCTTTAACACCCGCCCCTCCTTTTATCAGAATATTTAAGGCTTCTTTACCAGAGGACTCTGAGGCAACAAGATGCAAAAAAGTTTTATTATCTTTTTTTGCATCAATATTTATTTTTCTGCTGTCAATAGAGCACACATTACTTCTGCATGTGGAAACTGAATAGTGCAATGCAAAGGAGTTTCATTATTTTTATTTGTTAAATTAACATCAATGTCTTTCGCTTTTAATAGAGCATCTATTGCTTTTTCGCTGTTGTGGAAAGCGGCTCAGTGCAAAGTAGTATATGTAACACAGCCTTTAGCGTTGACTTTTATTGTTTCTACCTACAATAGAACATCTATTACCTTTTCACTATCAAATTCGGCAGTTCTATGCAAGTAGTACACAAAGATGGCACCTCTACCGCATTAACATCAACTTCTTTTATTTTTGATAAGGTACCTGCTACTTTTCCTAGATTACCATAAGCAACTAGGTGTAACAATGCGCTTTAATATTTCCGAATTGAAACATATAATCTATATTAAAAGTTTTCCTCCATTCCTTATATGCACTTGAATCTATTACTTTTAACTTCTTCTTTACTTTTTCAATTACATTACCTTCACTTAAATTTGCCTCATTATCGATTGTACTTAATATTTCTTTACACTGCTCATATTTCATTGTCATCACTCTACCTGTGACTTTAAATAATATTTTAATTACTACATACTACAGAAAAAAGTCAACCCTACTTAATTTTTATTAGTCAGCACGCTAACTATGAAACAGTCTATATTGCCATCAAAAACAGAATTTATATTGCCAACTTCATATCCAGTTCTTAAATCTTTCACCATTTGATATGGGTGCACAACGTAAGATCTAATTTGATTACCCCAACCTATATCGCATTTCTTGCCATATTCCTCAGCCATTTTCTGCTCTTTTTTCTCCAATTCAATTTGATATAAACGCCCTCTAAGTAACTTTAATGCCTCATTTTTATTCTGGTGCTGGGAACGGCTGTTTTGGCACTGAACTATAACACCTGTTGGAATATGCGTAATGCGCACCGCACTCTCAGTTTTGTTTACATGCTGACCGCCTGCTCCAGAAGCACGGTAGGTGTCGATCCTTAAATCCTTTTCATCCACAGCAACATCTATTGAATCTTCTATTACTGGTGTCACTCCTATGCTCGCAAAACTTGTATGACGTTTGCTGTTTGCATCAAATGGTGATATTCTAACCAATCTGTGAACGCCATTTTCGCTTTTTGCCCATCCATAAGCCTTTTCTCCAATGATCTTTATTGTTGCAGACTTTATACCAACTGATTCTCCTTCTAATTTTACCACAATTTCAACTTTAAAGTTGTGGTAAATTTCTGCCCACCTTATATACATGCGCATGAGCATTTCAGCCCAATCGTTGCTCTCTGTTCCACCAGCTCCTGAGTGGATCTCTAAAAAGCAGTCATTGTTGTCTGCTTCACCAGTAAATAAGGATTCTGTTTCTTTATGCTTGATTAATTTCTCTAGCTTTACTAGTTCACTTTCAACTTCAAAAAAAAATTCTTCATCATTTTCATTAATAGCAGATTTCATTAAGCTAATAGCATCGTTGTAATCGCTCTCTAACTTCAAAAATGACTCCACATCATTCTTAACCTTAGAAAGTTCTTTTAAAACTTCTTGTGCCTTTTGGTTGTCTTGCCATAAGTCATTATCTGCAGCCTGAGATTCTAGCTCTGCAAGGCGTGACTTTAATTTTTCTATGTCGAAGACACCCCCTGATAGCAGAAATACTTTTATCTAAGTTCTGAAAATGCTCAAGAGTTTCTAAATAAGTTTTCATTATGCTTTAGATTTTAATATATTTACTATCAATAGCAATAACAGTACACAAAACAGAAATTTAACCATATAGTAGTTAATTTAAAACAATCTTATTATACTCTAATGTTTAAAGGAATCAAGTACGTATATTTATTAAGAAGTAAGGTAAAAATATGAACGTTGAAATAAATTCTCATTATGGTTTAGATAAAAAGGCTATTGATGACTTAATCGATTCACTTGATAACCAGGAACTAGAAAACGTCCACAATATTGTAAAAACAATAGATAGCGTTCAGTTAGCTTATTTTTTATCCACTTCAATCAGTGATCACAGGGAAAGACTAGTTAGCATCCTAGACCAATATTCGTTAAGTGATGCTCTAGTGCATGTAGTACCAGATTTACAGGTAGAAATTATAGAAACATTGGGAATAGAAAATACGGCAAAATTACTAATGCTCCTCGATGTAGAAGATATCGTAACCATAGTCAAAGACTTGGATAGAAAGTCCATAGAAAACATACTTAACTACTTGCCCAACGCAACTCAAAAGACAGTAGAGGAGTTGTTATCATACCCAGAAGAAAGTGCAGGAAGGTTAATACATAAAAATATGGTTATAGCCCCATATTATTGGACGATAAACAAGCTAACAGAATTTTTACGCAACTATAAAAAAATACCAGAAATATTTCATCAGATTTTCATCATCAACTCAAAATTAGAACCTATAGGTACTGTTAATTTAAATAAGGTGATATCTCACCCAGGAGAAACAACAATAAAGGAGATAATGAGTCAGGACATAAAAATCATTAAAACTGGAGTAGACCAAGAGGAAGTAGCAAGAATATTTAAAGATTATTCTCTACTATCAGCTCCAGTAGTAAATAAGCGTGGTAAAATCATCGGTGTGATCTTAATTGAAGACGTAATAAAAGTTGTTCAACAAGAAACAGAAGAAGATGCGCTCAAAATAAGCGGTATGTCATCTAAAGCTGATATAAATGCTCCTATACATAAAACCATAATTCAAAGATTACCTTGGTTATTGTTTAACCTCTTAGCTGCAACGATATGTTCTATAGTAGTTGGCTTTTTCGATAATGTAATAAAGAGTTTTGTAGTACTCCCAATAGTTATGCCGATAATTGCGTCAATGAGCGGAAACGCAGGGTCTCAAACGGTAACGCTAACCATCAGAGCAATTGCAACAAAATATTTAACTGAACAAAATGCAAACAGAATACTTATAAAAGAGCTTCAAATAGGTCTTATAAATGGGATAATTCTGTCTACCATTTCATTAGTAGTATTAGCAATAAGATTTCACAGTTTTAAGGTGGAGATTATTTTTGTGGCTTCCATGATTATAATGTCGATCATTGCAACATTTATTGGAACTTTCATTCCTATAATGCTTCACCGTTTAAAATCTGACCCCGCCGTTTCTTCTTCAATCCTAACATCAGCAACAACCGACATTCTTTCAGCTTTTATATTTCTCGGATTAGCCACGATCTTTTTGTTAAATAGCTAAGTTTTTCTAAAGCAGACCCGACGCACAGCTTCAACTATATCTTCCATTTGTGGTAAAGCTTTTCTTTCTAGGTTTGCAGCATAAGGTAAGGGAACATCCTTGCCGGTTACACGCACAACTGGGGCGTCAAGGTAGTCAAATCCCTGCTCCATAACAACGGCTGAAAGCTCTGCTCCTATTCCTGCAAATGGCCAACCTTCCTCTACGCTAACTAACCTATTAGTCTTCTTGATAGAGTTAATAATAGTTTCAGTGTCAAGTGGCCTTAAAGTTCTAAGGTCAATAACTTCAGCCTCTATACCTTCATTAGCAAGTAAATCTGCTGCATTTAAAGCATCCATTAATTTCAATGAGAAAGCAGTGATAGTTACATTTTTTCCTTCCCGTATAACAGCAGCTTTGCCTATTTCAAGTAGATAGTCTTTATTCGATAGCTCATAGTCAGAAACTTCATGCTCGTGTCCGTAAGCGATCTCATTTTCTAGAAATATCACTGGGTCCGGATCGCGAATTGCAGCTTTAAGCAGGCCTCTACAATCGGAGGCAAAATAAGGTGCCATTACTTTTAGCCCTGGTACGTGTGAATACCAAGATACAAAACATTGAGAGTGTTGCGCGGCAACTCTTGCTGCAGCTCCATTTGGTCCACGAAATACTATGGGACATCCAAGTTGTCCACCTGACATATAATTTGTTTTTGCTGCAGAGTTCACAATCTGATCGATAGCCTGCATAGAGAAATTAAAAGTCATAAACTCGACGATTGGTCTGAGTCCAGCAAATGCTGCTCCAACAGCAAGGCCAGCAAATCCATGTTCAGTAATAGGAGTATCAACTACCCTATTCTTTCCAAATTCTTGCAGCAATCCTTTCGTTACTTTATAAGCACCTTCATACTCTGCAATTTCTTCACCCATGATAAATACACCAGTATCGTTTTGCATTTCTTCTCTAATTGCTATGCATAAAGCTTCTCTTACACTTAAAGTTGCCATTTATAAACTTTTATAGATTTTAACTGAAGTAACTATACCAAGATTACCAGGGACGAGTAAAGCAGATATTATTACAAATTAAGTTTTACAAACAACCATATTGTTGATCTTGAATAGCCACTTCTTCTAATTCAGCGGTGGGTTTTGATAATATTGTGTATGCAATGCCACCAGCTATCAACGCAGATGTCACAGAAGTTGCAATTATTGAAAGAACAAATAATCCTGAAGCAATACTAAGGATAGAACTTACTATTGACGTGGCTACAAGACTTACGTAGGTAATTCTTGAGAACAGTGGTTTTTTCTCTGTTTTTTCCAATGCACTCTCATTTAAATCTGTTTTACTCTTGACTTTTTCTTACAAGAATCCTACCACCTCATTGTTTTGTTTGTCAGTAGCAAGATCTAAAGGACTCTTTCCGCTTTTGTCTTTTATTTCAAAATTTGCTCCCTCTTCTACTAGATATTTTACTTTATCTAAATGACCATCGTATGCAGCATGATGTAAAATAGTCTTTCCACCTGGATCTATCGCATTAAGATCTGTTTTGCTTGTTTTTAATATATCTTTTGTTACATTTACATCGCTGATCTTAACGGTACTATGCAAAAAGAGTCCACCCCTCGTTCACTGCACCAACACCCGCTCCATTTCCTATTGTTGTTGGACGCTTTACACCTTCAGTTACATAACTTTTTAATTCTGCTCACGCTTTTTTTAATAACACTTCTGTTTTAGAATGTTGATTTTTGTTTTTTTCTAATTCACTCTTAAGTGTTGCGTTTTTATTTTCTAGATCTTGTTTTTTTGTTTTAGTGATTGATTCTCCTTTTGCTTATTCTATAGTTGAACATTTAATTCTTCTAATCTAACATTAAGTTCTTCCATCTCTTCTTGCTCTTGCCCTAACCCTAGACCACTTTCATCGCTAATACTTTCATTTAAAGAGCCCTGTTCATCACTACATGCAGCACTGTGTTGTTTCAAATAAGGATTTGTACCATTTTTAGCACATTATTCTCGTTCATAACTGAACTTGCAGGAGTCATATGATTACCCTGAAATAGATAATAGGTGCTTCCATCTTGAAGCCCTATGTTAAGATCTTTTGCTTTCTTTTGAGGCTTTGTACGATAACTTTCTTCTGCTGCCTCCAACATTTTTACTATAGCTTCTTTACTTTCTCCACCCATCTCTCTTGGAGTTTTATTTTAGCTTTTTAATAAAGGATTCACTCGATAAGCATTTACTAACCGCTTTACCATGTCTTGATGACCATGCAAAAGCAATATACAAAGCTGTCAATACACTATCCTTAGATACATTTTTCACTCGAGCGTTAACACTTACTTTCTTTTTCAGTAGAAGCTCCACTATCAACAGGTAGTTACATGCCGCAGTAAGATGTAACAATGTCTAATCTTCTATAGCTTTTTCTGAAACTTTTATACTAAATGGATAAATCTTATACAAACCAAGGCTAAACTTGCTATGTTCTCCTGCATCTTTTCCTTTTAATTCATTTATTACTCTTTCAAGTAGATTATCCTCATTCAGACCTTCACTCTTACACACTTTTTGTATGATTTCAAAAAGTCTGCCCTTTTCTATCGCCATAACCTTTCCCTCTAAGTTTTGTATAGTCTCACAAAAGAATTAAATTTGTTTGAAACGACATGCTTTACTCAAAAAATTAATCATAAATACTCTCTTGCACTTCTCCTATCATTCATAAATACAAGCCCTCTCCCGTCATACTAGCGCTTTTTTCTTCTCATTCCTCGCCTCCAAAAACGTTCCTACTTACACTAACATTTTTGTCAACGAATCACTTGACCTTTACAACCCCAGCGCGTGACACACAACTGTATGAGCATTTGTTTTCGAAGGCAATCCACACAGTAAACGGTGTCATCCCAATGCTCCGACACACAGCTGTATGAACATTTGCTTTTGTTAAGGTAATTGGTACAACAAATGGTATCATGCCAGTGCTTGACACTGGGATCTGATGCAGTTATTCTAAGCCAATGCTTATCTCACTACTCTTGGCTGAAAAGACCAAATTTTTGAAATAATGAAAACCATCAGCGCTTTAATTCAAGAGGGATCAAAACTACTATCATCACACAAAGTTGAATCACCGTATTTGGACTGTGAAATCATTATGCAGCATGTCCTTGATGTGGAGAAATCATCCATAATCATGAACCACGCTGATCGAGTGCTAACAGAGAAAGAACTTCTATTTTGGAAATTAACGAAAAAAAGAGCGAAAAGGTATCCAATATCACAAATAATAGGTAAACGTGAATTCTGGAGTAAAAATTTTATAGTCAATCAGCATGTTTTGGATCCAAGACCAGATAGTGAAACAATAATCTCAACAGCATTAAAATATTTCCCGAATAAAAAGCAGAAACTAAAAATTGCAGATTTTGGTACAGGCACAGGTTGCCTACTGATATCCGTACTTAGCGAGTATCAATATGCTGTTGGTGTTGGTTTTGAGAAGAGTTCAAAAGCATATAGAGTTGCCTGCCAGAACGTGAAAAAGCATAACCTATCTAGCAGAGCTAAAATATTTTCAAGCTCGTGGACAGAGTGCAGAGGACTATTTGATCTTATAATTAGCAATCCTCCATATATCAAAAGCAGTAAATTAAAAGACCTGCAAGCTGAAGTACAAAAAGAGCCAAAAATTGCCCTTGATGGTGGCATTGATGGTTTGAGCTGTTATTTGAGTATTTTTCCAATATTGAGAAAGTGCCTTAAAAAAAATGGGTTTGCGATATTGGAGATAGGTGAAGACCAAAATGATATCGACAAAATAATCCTCTCACACGAACTAGCTTTTCAGGAATACGCATATGACTTAGCAGGAACGAAGAGATGCATTGTTGTGAAGCAATATGCAACCCTCTCGTCATCCTAGTGCGTGGCACTGGGGTCTATACTCTTTTCTTCTTGAACGCCAGCCACGTTTTGAAATGACACCAAGAGGCCTATTGTTTTTCAAAGGGCTTGAAAGGTTAGGCTTTAATAGCAAAATGGAAAGTAAGGCCAGCCTCTATACCATGTATGATATAATGTATTGCCTATATTTATCTCTTCTTGTTTTTTCACTCCTGCTAGTGAGTTCGTTCTAACACTGCCGTCAAGTCTCGATTTTTTTCCTTCACCTAATTTCACTTCCCCCAACAGATCTACTTTCAGCTTATGATCCGTCCCGAAGGCACCAAAATGTCTATATACCCAATATGCATATTTACATTTTCATTGACGGAATAATCAAGACCAGCTTTTAATTGATATGCAAGTCTTACTGATGCTTCTCCGAACGTCTTCATTTTTGTTAAACCTATTCCAGCTCCAACATAAGGCGAAAAAGAGAAACCATAGTTTTCCAATAGTAATAAGCATTGGCTATTACAGATGCGTTTTCAATTTTGTTATTATCGACTTTAGCAGCATACATATAAGTTTTTTTGTCCGCGCTTAGACCAATGTCTCTCAGGTATGATATACCCATTTGGTCCCCTTCTAAACCAACATTATCAGCTTTTACGGAAGCATATATCCCTTCTAGTTCAACTCTATAGCTGTTGTTACCCAATTCTTCTGTACGACCAAACTATATTTGCAGCAAAAGGTGGGTGTATAGTCCCCCTTGTATTCACTTGGTTTTTGACCTCTTATTATGTCCGGAATATACATCTCATCTATAGTGAAATTTTTAGTCTTTCCAGCTTCCTCAGCTTTTTGTTCTACTTTCAATGAACCTATGCTATTAAAAAACCTGATATCCACTACCAAAGCAAAACCCCTCTGTTTCACTTGCAAAAGACTGTTGTGACAATAATAAAGCAAGTGCAGTAACCGCAATGTTTTTTACTTATTACTACTTCCCTAACTTAAAATAGATTATTTAATGCTAATTAATTAAAAATGGTTTAATGTGAAAAGCTTAATGACTTACAAAACTTGTTTTTTGAGCAAGAAATAGGCAAAAGAAACCCCGTTAGCTAGTTATTCACTATCTATTTTATAATATTAGCGTCTTTATAATGTTTTACGCTTAATAAGCGCAATTCACAGCACTGGCTAACAATGTAAAAAACATAAGGTGCACATAGTGCAAAAAATTAAACATGACACGCCAAACATGTTAAGTTTTTTACCGTTTAATCTGCACAGACTGAAGATAAATAAATAGCTTCAGTTTCATAGTAAGGAAGCTGGCAAAGCTTGTCAAGTAGTTTTTAGTCACGTTTTTATGGGTAAAAAACGTGCTGCAAGCTGTTTCGATTTTACTTCCCTTTATCCTTTGGTTCGTTGTCAATATCTTCAAATTCATCATCTTCGTCATCAAACCCATCATCATCTTCTTCCTCATTAAATTCATCATCACTTTCTTCATCTTCAAACTTGTCGTCAAAATCTTCATAGTCGATATCTGTCTCTTTAAGTTCATCACCGGCTTCCAATTCATCATACACTACATCTTCGGTTTGATCTTCAACAGGATAATCAGCAGTGTTAGGCCCTTCAATAGCATTATTCTCTTCGTTGCCAACCTTGTCATTGTTGGCAGAAGAAAAAATCTTATTTGGGTCATATGGCTCCTGTGTAGGTACACGAGTTGGCTTGAGTAGCTTCCTTGTGAAGGTGCTGTCACTATAGTACAAAATTTTCTTTGATTTAATCGGGTAAGTTGATTCTATTAAAATTATCTGCTCATCACGTGGCAACATAATAATTTCTTGAGGTAGCAGCAATGCTCTCTGCGTTTCAGAAATATGTAACGACCTTGAAGCGGGATTCAAATCTAAAAATTTCGGCTTGTTTAACGACTCTTGCCGTACAGTTTTGTTTCCTATAAGTTGCGATATTAAATTAGCCGTTTCAATGTTATTTGCCGCAAAAGTTATTCTATAAGTCGAGTTTGATAAAAAGGAGTTCATTCCTGCTTCCTCGTATATTCCTTTGAGCTGCTCAGTATCCTGAACAATTAAGAATAATCTTACTCTATAACCACGAAAATATGCAATACCTGTTTGAAATTGCTCCATTTTTCCAAGTGTTGGAAACTCATCCATTAAAAACAATACGCCATAAGGCTCATCATCTAACGGTAATTTTCTACATAAAAATTCAGTTGCTTGCTGGTAGAAAACCTGCATTAAAGGTCTTAACCTGGTCAAGTTATCTGGAGTTAACCCAACATAAATTGTAGTTTTCTTCTTTTTAAAATCTAAAATATTAAAATCACTTGACGCAGTTGCAGTATCAATTAATGGGTTTGCCCACAATTCAAGCGATGAGTTCATAGTTGATACAACACCTGACCTTTCTTTGTCAGCTTTTTGTAAAAAGGCCGCAATGTTCATATACGCCACAGGGTGTATTATTTTACCCATTGTATCAAGAGCAACAGCAAGATTATAAACTACGTCATCACTGCGCATCGTGCGTACAACCTCACCAAAAGATTTAACTTTCTCTGGTGCAGCAAGTAGGTATAATACCACTCCAACAAACAAGCTTCTTGCTTCATTTTGCCAAAAGTCTTGTTCAGGCATGATTAAGTTGGCTATTTTCTGCACATCATCAACCATCTGCCCAGGCTTTTCACTAATCCATTGTAGCGGATTATAACAGTGGCTTATTCCATCTGGTTGTGCTGGATTCCATACAAATACCTCTTGCCCTAGCCGTTCTCGCCAACCACTTGTTATTTCATAGTTTTCTAATTTTATGTCGTGTACAATCACTGAATCAGTCCAGAACAATAAATTAGGAATTACAAAACCAACACCTTTACCAGAACCTGTAGGTGCAAATAACAATGCATGCTGAAATCCATCAGCAATAAAGTAGCCTCTTTTATCTTTACCAAGTAATAATCCCTTTTTGCTTCTTAACCCTGCTTTTCGTATGTCTTTTTCCAACGCCCACTTTGAGTCTCCGTGGAGTGATTCTTTCTTCTTAAACGGCCGCCACTCAATTATCCTCTCTCTCAAATTCCATAGAATAATCATTAAAACAATGATAGGCAGTGCAGAAGACGCAATCAATTTAATCTTGAGTTCAAGGCTATATAATTCTGGATGATGCCAACAATATTGTATATGATCAAAAATTGTTGGCCAAAGAGCCTGAGGGAAAGGTGTCAAGCTAGGATTAATTGCTTTAAAATCGACACCATCTGGACCATCGACAAACAGATAAAATAATATACCAGATAAATAGAAACAAAACTCTAGTACACTAAAAACTATAACACCCCCTATCAAAATATTGCGTAAGTGGTTTCCATTACTCATAAACTACTTTTTCTTATTATGTATAAACTTAAGCATTTTCACTTAAAGATCTAGTAAATAATATTTCAGAAATGCTCCTTTTTCCCCTACTGGTTCTTTTTAGTTGAATAACAATATCAATCACATTTCTAATGTATGGCATAATCTGATCTGGGGGAATACCGAGATTAGCTTGCATGACCATCAATTTTATTTGTTCAAGGGCCATCGCTGGGCTATCTGCATGAAGTGTTGATATCGAACCAGGGTGGCCAGTGTTTATTGCCCGCAGAAAACTAAAAGCTTCCGCTCCACGTAGCTCACCAACTATTATTCTATCTGGTCTTAAACGTAAGCATGCTTCTATCAAATCCTGAGTAGTCACTTTTGCCCTGCCCTGTCCTCCTTTGGAGGCAATCAAATGGACTTTATTGGGATGATCATTCAAAACGATTTCCCTTGCATCCTCAACGGTAATAATTCTTTCTTCAGCTGGAATAGCACGCAAAGTAGCATTAGTAAAAGTAGTTTTACCGGTAGAAGTTCCACCACTAATTATGATGTTTTTCTTATTTACTACAGCATATTCTAAAAACTCTTTTATTTTCTTTCGCTTTAATAGTGAATTCAGACTACGGTCTACTGGATTATCGGTTACTTCTATAACAGTTTCAGAAAAAGCCCCCATTCTTTCATAATCGTCCAATGCTAATTGCATGGTAGAAGGTTTACGGATCGACATGACTACTTTATCAGTCTCACATGCTGGCGGAAATACTATCTGTATACGATAGCCATTTGGTAGTGTAGCTGAAAGTAACGGGGCTTCTTCGCTAAGTTTTTGTTCTGTAGCCTGAGCAATTAATCTGCCAAGAGATTTCAAATGGTTAAGATCTAATACTTCTAACTTTTCACACCTGACTTTACCGCGATTTTCAATCCATACTTTCTTTGGCTCATTTATTGATATTTCATTTACACCTTCTTCTTGAAAGATGCTTTGCAACGGCTCTAAATACGTATCAAGTGCAGCATAGTTCATTTTATTGATTTAATATTGCTTGTGGAGGAAATACTATATCTTGGTTAACAAATACTTTCAATGCAGTGCCTTGATCAACATAAACAGTTGGTTTTTTATCTGTATATCTGTTGACTATATCTCGCATATCCTTAGAAAAATTATTGATCGATTTCCCACTTGCTTCATCATAAACAGATATGCCTTTTCTTTGAAATTTTTGCAGCAGTTGATTTACGTTTTCTAGACTTATATTTACCTCATTTTCTACAACTCCTAGTGCTTTTGCTATTTCCTCTTTCATTATTCTCAGTAAATCTTGCTCATTTTTAGTATTTCGAATTCTTTCAATAGCTCCAAGACCTAATTTCCATTTGTCACTAGATATTTCTTCTTTTGGTCTAATAACATCCTTGAGTGCAGAAAAATCTATTTCAGTTGCAGTTATGGATCTAACTGCATCCATGGCAGTTAGCACATCAATAAGATTAGAAACCTTTTGCCCTACAAAAGCTGAACCAATTGAAACACCTGCAAGCAATATTGAAGAAAACAACGCACTTGCTATTTTGTTATCAACTATACCAGCTATTCCTGCTCTACCAAGCTCATCGGCACCAGGTGATGAAATAGCAATGTCTATTCCATAAGGAAGAATGACCCTATTCCAGTTTATGTTTATGCGTGCTCTTGCAACATTTGAGTCAAATGAATAGCTACCTATCAATCTTGAACCTTTGGGTATTAAAACCGTATCACCAGTTTCTGCATAAACATTACTACTAACCACAGCACGTAGCATTCCTTGCAGATCAGAGTCTATTGCAGTTTCTAGAACAGCATCAACAATTTTACCCTGAGTAATCATAAATCCGAGCTTCCCTACTCTGGCAGCTATGCTCGGCTGTGCTGAAGTGGTGGATAAAACGGCATCAGCAGCCTTGTCCTCTCTACTGCTACCTGAAATTGCTAACATTTGTGCACCACGTCTGTCTTTAGGATAACCACCACCTCCTATTGTAGGAAATGAGGGAGGCAAACCGCCAATAATATCGCCATGAGGGAAGTTTTGCTTTGGCAAAACAGGCATATTTGACACAGGAGTTTCTTTTGGTTTTTCTTCTTCTTTCTTTACCACTTCTTCTTTTTTAATCTGCTTTATTTCTGGTATAACTTGCGGTGTAGGAAGAGGAGGTAAAGGTGGCAGATCAGTTATTACCCTTTCATGAACTATTGTATTATCTGGAACCTGCTCCAGTTTTCCTTTCAACTCTTGAACGTTTTGCTTAGGTTCTTCTTTTCTACTCACCTCCATATTCTCTTCATTAGAAGAAGGACTAAAATAGAGATAATATACCCCGCCAACTAGAAGCACTAAAATGATAATCATTAATGCCCTATGACTACGTGTAGAGCCAACTGTTACTACCTTGCTCTCTATTTCCGATTCATTTTCCGAATTGTTACGCCTCTCTTCATTCATATTGCATGTACCACAGCTAAAGTGACCTATTTATAATTTCAACTTCATCATTTTCATAACGCATGAACAACTTTTTATGCACCCCTTTTATTACAACATAGTCATCAAATAATAGCCTTTTACAAGGCAATTTAGTTTTACCCTGTTCTGTAAAAATCTTAGGTATTTTACTACCATCCTTAAATTTAAAGTAGGTTAAATAGCCGTCATCAAATAACTCAACTGGTATTATATCCGCATTACTACCCTCATCAATATATGTATAATTATACTTCGTATCATTTTCTTGTATTACTTCTTCTGGCTGCTCTACAACATATTGCATTTGAGTAGGCATCGATATTTCATCTAAATCAATATCAAATTCATCTTCCTCTTGAGGATAATAAAAACGTACTACGTAAGATATATCTTTTTCAGCAGAATAATCGTGTCTTATTTTTTCAGCATCGGTGCCTGGATATCTATCGTAGTTTGGCCTTGAGATTAAGTCAAAAATATAATTCCTTTTTTTTGTCGTTGTAATAATCATGTTAGTGCGGCTACTAACTTCAAACGGCATGATAAGTAATTTATTGTCATAAGGGCTAATTTTCCAACTTGATGCATCACCAACAGCGATGTTTTTGACTTTTTCTCCTTCTGCAAATTCAATATAAGAATAGTAACCTTGACTGAAAACAACTGTGAATACTTCGTTAGGATTGTACACAAAAGTTTTTATTCTGCTGTCTACAGAAATAGGCTTATAGTAATTAACTGATGCACTTAAACCACAACTTATCAGCAAAGCTAAAACTAACAATATTCTATACATACTCATCATCTACCCTATAAGAAATAACTTGAAACCCTAACGGATTAATATATCTTTGCTGATCATTCATTTCAAGTGGTGCATACCTATATGACATGATGACTATCTTGTTTTTTCTTATAGAACTTCCATCTTTTCGTGTAAATTCCACAGTAAATCTTACCTGAAAAGTATCATCATCCAATTTCTGAATCGAGCGAACCTTAAACTCGTTTTTAACAAAGTCTGAATATAAATTAAAAAGATCATTCATGCTCTGCGAGTTTATATAACTTCTAAATTCTCTATATACATTGGATGAAGAAAACAACCTCACCTTTGTGTAATAGTTATAATTGTAGTTATATGGATCAAAAACTTCCCTTGATTTTATATATTCTGCAATAAAATGATTGTTAAGTACTTCATCCGCGGAATATTGTTTTACTGTAACAGGATCAACCAACTGCACTATTCCCGATTTTTTTTCAATTTCTATAACAAATGGCTCAATAGTACTACTAGTACTAATTTTAAATATAGCCAGTATACCTACAGAAATTGCCATCAATAATACTAACGTAAATAAAAGTAAAATATTTCTCTGAGCAACAACCGTGCTATAGCGGCTTGAATTCCAACTTATATCCTTATCCAACAACTCGTTGTCTTTTTTTTGTTTAAAAAACTTTAGCATCTTAATATTCTTGAAATTTTAACTTATATTAACGAGCATAGTAAATTAACAAACTAGTTATAATAAAAAAGCTAAAAACCCTTAACCCATGGCCTAATCTGCTAAATTTTGTCTCCATATATGAATTGTTATATTGATTACGCTCCATAATAAGTGGTAGACACTTTGTAATCTCTATACCATTGTTTTTCAACTCCGATAACTTTCCACCATTATTTGTAAGTAATTGTATTTTCTTGATGCCCAATTTCTTGAGCATTTCAGCTGCAATAGCAAAACTCCTTTCGTCATCTTCAAAACCCAATATTCTATTTGCATCCACAGTATCGAGGTTATATTTTCTTTGCATATCATATGCCCTTAACTTATTAGTTAAACCAATGCCTCTTCCATCCTGCATCAAGTATAATATAATACCACTCCCAGAATCAGTCATTATTTGGATTGCCTGATGTAACTGGCTTCTGCAATCGCATGATAAGCTGTCTAATAAGTCGCCTGTATAGCATGAAGAATGAACCCTTACTAAGGGTTCACTATCTTTATCTAGGTTACCAATAATAATTGCATAATGTTCCTTTCCGCCACTCCTAGTTCTGTAAGATACGATACTTACTTTCTGAGTCTGTTTTAAAAATAACGATGTTTTGCACACTTCATATAAATCCTGATTTTGTTGAAAATTATTTATGAATGACGTGTCCAGCACAATAATGTCATTTTTCTCGCACCAATCCCACATTTCATCCTTATCTTTAAAAGTCATATCAACCACTAATGCGTATGGCAATAACTCTGAAAATTTAAGCAAAGTAATAGCATATTCATCTATTGCCTTTGAGCATTGCAATTTCTTTGTGCAATCTCCTGCTGAACAGCTTACTAAATGGAGTAGTTCATCAAAGGCGTTTATCTGTAAACGCTTGCTGTCATTTTCTCTATTTTGGGATGTATATTGCACCTTACTTGAAGTTAAAGTGATATATAGATTATCTGATATGAGCTTATACTGATTAAATAAATTCCTATCTAAAGTTTCAGCGGCAGCAAACAATAGATAGTCATTTTCATCATATATTACAATTGGCAGACCACGCCTGATTTCGCCGATGGCCCTTTCTACTTTATTTTCACCTTGATTGCCTATAAACATTTCACCTAACATTAACAACTACAAGACGTTTGGTGCGGCCGAGAAGACTTGAACTTCCAAGGCTTTATGAGCCACAGCGACCTCAACGCTGCGTGTCTACCAATTCCACCACGGCCGCACTTTATTCTAGTTTTTATATAATTATTTCAAATTACTTAATCATTTTAGAACTTTTCACCTAAAGTGTCAATCTGATACTAGGATAATTCAAGAATTGCCTGTATAACTTGCTTATGAATTTTGTGATTATAAATTTCAATTACTTAAGATGATTATATTACTAATTTTTAACTTGGGTTTTTATACAAATGAATATAGCTAATATCCTTATCTTTTTAGCTTTATCTCTTATAAACAGTTTTCATTCTGTCCATGCACAGATATTATACACGTGGTCTCAAGTTATTCCAGAAAATAAATTAAGTGTACGTACAATTATAGACAACAACATATGTCCTATTGCTTATGTCAACGGCGAGGAAGTAGAAATGCTAAGTCGCAGCTCAATTAACAATGGCAATCATATTGAAACAGTTTGTGAACTGACAGTAGAAACGAGTGCTAAAAACATTAGTATTGAAAATATACAGGTCCCCATACTACCAGAAAAGATCAGCAAAATTGCTTTCATTGGCGACACAGGCTGCAGAATAAATGCATTACTTCAGCAGGAATGTAATTCGGTAGATAGCTGGCCTTTAAAAAAAAATTTAGATTCTATTGCTTTTCATAAACCAGACCTAATTATTCACGTTGGCGATTATC
Source organism: Wolbachia pipientis (assembly GCF_030373985.1). Lineage (GTDB taxonomy): Bacteria > Pseudomonadota > Alphaproteobacteria > Rickettsiales > Anaplasmataceae > Wolbachia > Wolbachia pipientis_D. The sequence continues at coordinate 49,401 of NZ_JAUCRB010000004.1, read as the reverse complement.
ATTATAGAAAAACAAAATGTAGAAATACACAGAAGTGCGGCAATATTCACGGGTATAATAAAGAAGCTTGGTACGCTGATTGGTTTAAACCTGCAAAGGATATTTTACTGCAATCTTCTTTTCTTTTTGTTAGAGGAAACCATGAAAATTGTGACAGAGCTTATGAAGGATGGTTTAGGTATCTAGATCCATACCATTTTTCACCTGAAAAATGTGAAAATTTTGTTTCTAGTTGGTCTTTAGACGCTGGACCGATAAGGCTTTTTATCTTTGACTCTTCGTCTGGTGAGGATATTTTTACAATCCAAAGCACAATTAACGCTTTTAAGAGACAATTTGATAAATTAATACAAGATAGTTCTGACAAGCCCACGTGGTTTTTAACTCACAGACCGCTTTGGAGATCTCCAAAAAAAGAGTTTTTCACATTAAAAAGCCATGGTAATCTTACACAAATCGAAGCCTTTGGTGATAAATTTCCAAGCAATGTTACTACCATAGTTTCTGGCCACATTCATATAGCTCAGATTTTATTAATGAATAATGCCCCAGACCAGATTATAGTCGGAAACGGTGGTGCATTATTACACGCTCAAGATCAGGAACCCACTTATCAAAACGTAGAATTTAGTTATTCAAATGGTAAAAACTACTTAGCACATGAAGTTAAAAATCTCTTCGGGTTCGGTTTTGCAATATTAAACTTGGACGATCACGAATTTACTTTCTATAATCAAGATAACAAGGAAATGTATTCTGCAAAGCTAACAGAAAGCTTCAAGCTTAAGGTAGACTAAAGCCACAACTGACTTATCTTAAGTGAATGTAGCTAACTACTTTTATATCAAATAACAAAGAAACGCTAATCAAACATTTTACCTTATTGTTCTAATGCATAGTACTAGGCCATAAGATCTGTGCTAACCTCTACTTAAACATTTTTCTTAACTGATTAATTTCATCAGCAAAATTTGAATCGGTTTTTATAAAATTTTCTATTTGCTTTACTGCATGTATAACAGTAGCATGGTCTCTGCCACCAAAGCTTCTTCCAATATCTGGCAGACTCTTTTGTGTAAATTTCTTAGCGAAATACATAGCTATTTGTCTTGGCCTTACAAGACCACGTAGCCTTCTATTGGAGTGCATATCTGCAACTTTTATATTAAAAAACTCGGCTATTTTCCTTTGTATTTCCACTATCGTAATCGATTTATGATTTGATCTAAGAAGATCAGCTAGAGTTTCACTGGCTGATTCTACTGTCATACTTCTTCCAATCAATGAAGTATGAGCAACCTTATTCAAGGCTCCTTCTAATTCCCTTATATTAGATTTTATATTCCTTGCCAAAAACTCTAGGACATCATTTGGAACATACATATTCATTTGCTCTACTTTGGCTTGCAATATACCAAGTCTTAGCTCGAAAGTTGTTTCATTAATATCTGCTACTAATCCCCAACCAAGCCGCGATTTTATTCTTTCTTCTACTCCATCAAGATCGCTAGGAGATCTATCAGCTGATATAACCAATTGTTTATTTTGGTCTATTAACGCATTAAAAGTGTGAAAAAACTCTTCTTGTGTACTATCTTTACCACTGATAAATTGCACATCATCTACCATCAATACATCTACTGATCTAAACTGCTCTTTAAACAACATAATATCTTTGCTTCGTAGCGCTGTAATATATTGGTACATGAACTTTTCTGCAGATAAATATGCCACTTTTCTTTTCGCTGATGGAGAATTAACTATGTGCCAGGCTATAGCATGCATTAGATGTGTTTTACCAAGTCCCACTCCGCCATATAGAAACAGAGGATTGCTGCCCGGTATCGGATCTATAGACTCTGCCACACGCTTTGCAGCTGTAAATGCTAATTCATTTGGTTTTCCCACTACAAAATTATCAAAGGTGAATCTCGGATCCAGCGGCGAACCAAGACTATGATTACTTTCCTCCCTATTTTTTGATATAGTACTAGGATTTTGATTCCTTTCTTCAGTTACTTGAATATCAATAGAACGTATACTTTTATCCTCATTTTGCCACAATGACAGCATCTTTTCCATGTAATGCACTGTAATCCATTCTTTTATAAACCTTGTTGGCACAGACAACAAAATTTCTCCATTGCTACTACTGACAAATTTAAGTGAACTCAACCAGCTGTTATACGTTGCCTCTCCATAGAGATTATAAAGACAATTTTGAATTTTCTCCCAAGTAACATTGTGATCCGTTACTGTAACAATTTGGTCAAAAAACATAGCAGAAACCTTAGGGTTAATCAAGCTCATATACCACACCAAGAAAAAAGTAATAATTAGAAAAATATAAGATAATCAATAGCTTGCTGCAAAGTGAAAAGCTAACACTACTCAATACACACTCAAAATTATGATGATTTTTGATGAGTTGTAAAGGGTATAAAAGCATTAAAATTGATCATTTTTCTTTCAATAAAATGAAACTTCGCTTACGTCAAGGATTAGCAGTGTGCTAAAAAAATAATAATATATCATGTATAAATAAGATATTAAATTTATTGGCAAAAAAGTAAAGTGCTCATATAAATATAGATAATCTCATATGAATTTACTGAAGCAAACCTATGATTACATTAAGTAATTTGAATTGTTATACTATAATTGGTATAGAACTGGAATTTTATATCGAAGGAATAGAAAAAGAGTACCTATTTCTTAGTGGTGTAAAAAATAAAATAGCTTCACTTGGATTTTCCTGTGAGAAAGAGAGTTCCATACATCAATATGAGATAAAAAGTGGTTGTTATACGGATCTCAATGACCTAATTAAGCATTTTGAGTTAGCACAAGAATTACTTACTGAAACAGCACAAAAACTTGGTGGGAATGTTTCTTTTAAAGCAAAGCCTTATTTGGATAGAGCAGGTAGCTCACTAAACGTACATGTTAATTTAGTGGACTCAAACAACAGTAATTTATTTTACTGCAGTAAACAAAAGTACAGTAATTGCTTAATTCATGGCATTGGTGGATTATGCGCTATGATGAAAAAACATATGTTACTTTTTGTTCCAAATGATGATTCATATTTAAGATTTCAATATCCGGATATTCACACCCCAACCACAGTTAGTTGGGGTGTGAATAATAGAACTGCTGCAATTAGGATTCCCAATTCTAGTGATAAATGTCGCCTAGAACACCGCGTTCCTGGAGCAGATTGTAACCTTGAAAAAGTTCTCGTAGCAATAATTGAAGGCATGGTTTTTGGCATAGAAAATAAAGTTCTCCCACCAAATAGAGTATATGGAGTTGCATCTGACCCTCAATATAAGATGGACAGTTTAATATGAGCTCTAACCATTAGATATATATTTAACAAAAGAAGGTGAGCTGCTTACATTTTTACCTATTGGATTCCGGCTACGGTCCCAGCTCCTGCCCTTAAAGGCATGGACTGGGCTAGGGAATGGGAAACTTCTACAAGATACATATACTCTACTAGAGAAGCGTTTATCACCTCCCGCAAATTTACCACCTCTAATCCCCCCAATATTGATAGATCTAAAGGGAACGTCTGAATTCCAGCTTCCTGTATCATATTTTTAGATGTTGATGCATCTTTACTAATAGAAGGAGCGCTATTGCTATCGGTATAATCGGTAGTAGGCACATTAGGTAATGCTGCATGGTTTTACTTCTCTGCTTCCATTGATTTTATATTTTCTTCACATTCTCCTTTTTTAGGTCCAGAATCATGCTGCGTTTCTAAGAATGCCTACACAGCCTTATATAAGGAAAGGCCTTGAATATGTAATTCCTCATTTTGTTTTATTAATTTTTTATCTTCCTCTGACAATAATGTATAATCCTTACCACTGAATTTTAGTATTTTAGTTATGCCACTATCACTAACATTCATAACCATGGTACAAAGTGAAATCACCTCCCCAAACTCATTTTTTACAGGCCAAGTGCTTGTCATTTGATAATGTGCTTCCTCTTTAAATTCATAATATCTTTTCTTACCTTCTCGACAAGCGTATATGTCATGGTTTTTGTTGCAGTAAATATTCAATTCGCCAATATCTTTCTCCTGCTGTAAAATATCACTAATCTTAATTGGTTCACCCCCATTATAGTCAATAAGATTAATGTTTAAGGCTCTACCAGCATTGCCAATTTCTTTACAGTAAGCTTGAAAACTTGCTTTTCCTTCAAAGGACTTATCTGCAATTTGCTTTCCCCGTACTGCCAACTTTACACATCTATCCATATTTTTCTTAAAATTCTCACTAACAGGCCATTCTTTTTCTTCTATAATTCTATTACATATTCTTGTCTAAAATTAGCACTACCTATTAAATCAATAAAACACCAATCATCATAGGCTTTTCATATAGCAGTAAAATCTATATTTACTCTCAAAAGCCTTAACAATTCTATTCTATTGCTTAGACCTTCTAACTTAAAAACTTTTACTATATCATTCAATTGAGAGCTTATTTGTTCATAATTAGTAGAACTAGATGTGCTGCAAAAATCTTTGATGAGATCATCGAGCTTATATAATTCGTCATATAGTTTTTATCTACTAAAATTGGGTGAAGAAATTTCTTTATAGTAAGGTTAGAAGGCTCCTTTTCACACACAATATGGCTCTGAAGAAGTTGAAACTTACACAGCCCATGACCAGATTAGCTGAACTCCTTTACATCATTAATACAATCGTTGCCCTGTGATGAACATAATTTACCATGAAGTTCTAGCAATTTATTCATTGCATCAACCACTTCTACTGCAAAAAGGAATTCATCGTGCTGATTTTCTATCCTCAGTGTTTCTAATAAGTTGCTTCCTGCACTGATCATAATATAATTCCACTATATTACTGTTAAAATCTCTCCTACGATAACCTTGATGATGAAACTTAACTTCTTCCATACACTAAATTTACCCTCACCATATATCATTATGCAAAGCTGTTTTGAATAACAGATTAATGCTTGAAGTCATGCAAGTGTTTTTCCGCTGAACAAAAGTTTTTTTAGAGTTTTTTTATTGAATAATAGTCAATTAAGATACAAGGGCACCCTCAGAAAATTTAACATCTCTCAGCTCAATAACATCCTCCCTCTTTGGACTAGTTGAAATCAGATGAATTGGTACACCTACTAATTCTTCTACTCTTCTCATATACTTCATCAAATTTAAAGGTAACTCCTTAACCGATCTTTTGCCCTGAGTGTTTTCTTTCCAGCCAGGAAATTCTTCATATATTGGTTCTAATTCTTCTTGTATCGAATGTGATGCTGGCAAATAATCGTAAATTTCTCCACTGTACTTATAACCAGTACATACCTTAATTGTGTCAAAAGAATCAAGGATATCTAGTTTAGTTAATACAATACTTGAAACTCCAGAAAGTTGCACTGCCTGGCGTACTAAAACTGCATCAAACCATCCGCAACGTCTCCTCCTATTGCTTACTGTTCCAACCTCCTTGCCTATAGTAGATAAGTTATTTCCCACTTCATTTTTTTGCTCAGTAGGAAATGGACCATTTCCCACTCTTGTTGTATAAGCTTTTGCCACACCGATAACATAAGCACTGGAAGACAATCCTGAGCCTATTACTGCTTGCGATGCCACAGTATTACTTGAAGTAACGAAAGGATATGTCCCATGGTCGATGTCTAAAAATGTGCCTTGGGCACCTTCAAATATTATTCTCTTACCTTTTTTTACAAAATCATCCAATATTCTCCACAATGGCTTTTTATATGGAAGAATTTTTTTTGAGACCTCCTTAATCTCCCTTAACATTTCTTCTTTCTTTACCACCTGATAGCTTAGGCCTCTTCTGAGAGCATTATGGTAATTAAGAAGAGTATCCACTTTTTTATTGAGCTCATCCACATTTTCTAAGTCACAAAGGCGTATAGCTCTTCTTCCAACTTTATCTTCATAACACGGTCCTATTCCTTTATTTGTTGTGCCAATTTTGTGATTTACATTCAAATCTTCTAACAACTTTTCTTTATCTTTATGTATACTAAGTATCAATGGACAGCTTTCCGATACCATCAAATTGTTAGGATTGACATCCATCCCTTTAACTTTCAATGACCCTATTTCTGAAATTAAGGCATGCGAATCAAGAGCAACACCATTTCCTATGACAGATATTTTGCCCCTTCTTAAAACAGCAGAAGGCAGCAAATTTAATTTATAAACCTCATCATCTACTACTATGGTATGCCCTGCATTATTTCCTCCTTGGAATCTCACAACTACATCCGCATTTTCAGAAAGATAATCTACTATTTTACCTTTTCCTTCATCACCCCATTGCAGACCAACAATTACAATATTATTCATCAATATCTTCTGGATTAACATATAAATATTAATGCAGTAAGCTACAAATGCAAGAGACTTCTTGCATAACAAACTTTTGGCAGCGCGTTGGATGAAACGAAAAAACTTCTTGACAAACTTAATTAACCTCATTATCTTGGCAACAAGAGTGTTTTTGACTTAAAACTTATTTTAGAACTGTAGGTCCAATGACAAAATTCAGTAAAAAACTGAAAGTATTTTTTGTCAGATTAATCAAATTATTGCGGCTGCATGTCTTTTAAAATTTTTCTACTTCAGCCAAACCGCACTTAAATTAAGCGTCAGCAAATTATTACAGCGCCAATTTACAGTATTAGAGGGTGCAAAACTTGCACCATGGGGTTTTTTTGCCTTTTTTTACTTAGTAAATTTCTTAATTACTTAGATTAGTTGCAATTTAAGAGTCCAAGAGAGACATCATGTCACCTAAGTAAAGAAGGCGCTCTTCCTCACTCAACCTCAGAACCGTACGTGAGACTTTCACCTCATACGGCTCCTCTACAATTTGGTACCTGTCATACACACTTCCATTTAATTTGTCACGGCAATGTACATGCAGCAAGGATAAATTTTGTTCATATTATTGCGTCTGTTATGGTCTTTATGATGTATCTCTAGGATATCATCATTTTTAAACCAAAGTTGACATGACCACATTTACCTTGTTGCAACTTCGTTAATTTTATTACCCTTGGTGGCTTATCCGGAATCCTTCTTACCCGATTATCCCAATCCCCATCATATAGCGATTTAGTTCCTTTCACTTTGACATACTGTTTAATAGTATGATCAATGCGTTTAATAAAGTAAACCTTGTTATTTGTTATAAATCTCCAGTTGTCATTTTTATACTTATTAAAGTATTTCCTCTTAACCCAACATTTACCTTTGTTTTGGTGTCTAAAAACTGCCCATTTTCAAAGATTCCTATACACTATACTGCTCATTAATTCAAAGGTTTTTCTGGAAACTACCAACGTGTAGTATTGACCTCATCCTCTAACCATAAGATTAAGTTCTTTTATTACTATTTCTTGCGTTGCTCCACGTAATCCTTTAAGTTTATGTTTAATAGTAAGTTTATGCTGTTTTATAGATTCTTGACTTAGTCTGATCAATAACTTGTAACCTTTCTTACTACTTCTTATTGGATAATGTCTTATAGAAAATCTCAGAAAATTAAATCCTGGCCTTTCTCCATTTAAAGTGTGAGCAATCTTTGTCTTTGAAACTTTTAATTCCAGTCCAATGGTTTTTAACCATTCCTTGACTACTATCCTTGCCTTAAGAAGGATTTCTTTACTTTCATGTAGAACCACAAAATTATCGGCGTAAACGATTACACTTATTGATTGTTCTGCTGCCCTGCATGATGCCTTGCTACCATATTTCCTTTTTGTGTATTGAAAAAGTTCACATGCTAATGCTTTTTTAGCATGACTCTCTAATTCATGTAATGCAACACATGCAAGTAAAGGTGAAATTGTTTCTCCTTGAATTGCGCCACATTTAGCGGATTTAAACTTTCTGTCTTCCATAACGCCTGCTTTCAACCATCCTTTTATAATTTTCTTTAAAGTTGGTGTGGTATTGAGTTTTTATAGCAATGCGTGATAGTTGATATTGTCAAAACACCCAGAAATATCTGCATCTAAAATAAATGCGGATTTCTTATAAAGCGCACAAAATATGTGCCTTATAGCATCATGACAAGACCTACCAATCCTAAAACCATAAGTGCTCGGCTCAAATTTTGCCTCCCATGCAGGTTCTAGCTCCATTTTCTACAAGTGTTTGTTTTGTTCGACACGATATAGTTGAAATACCTAGCGGGCGATATTCCAATGGCCTACTAGATTTTGGTATCCATACACATCTTGATGGTTTTGCCTTTTCTTTTATATCCAAAGAACATGCTAATTGCAACCTTTCTTTCTGATTAAGATTAGCTTTTCCATCAATACTTGCAGTCTTTTTCCCTCTATTATCCTGAGTTACCCTCCTAACAGCAAGCATTCTTGCACTTGTTGATTTTAGTAATAATCTCTGAAGTCTATGCATCCTCTTGATATCATTACATTTAGAAGCTCGGTAAGTTCGTTACCCACTTCTGCCTCATGCTTGCATCCCAAAAATTGCCACTCTTTGAGATGTGAGACATACATTATCCCTGATATCTAGGAAAGACGGAATTTAACCATCACACAAACCGTAACATCAGATCGTACCTCAGTGTCTGGGCACTGGGATAATATCTCTGGAGCTTGATGACATCATAGAAGTACTTGGATGACATCAACGCTAACTCTGGATCTTATATCTTCTTCGTATCAAAAAAACTTGTTTTTTAACATGAATAATTATATATTTTTAATAAATCAGGGATTTATACGCAATGAAAAGCTTAAAGGAATTATCCTTAAGAATTAAGAATATTAAGTCTATACAGAAAACTACAAAAATAATGCAAATGGTTTCTGCAGCAAAGTTATTACAAAGTCAAAAAAAGTTATCATGTTCAAAATTGTATATATCTAAGCTGTATAGTATTATTTCTTCATTAATGTTATCAGTCGATCAAAAACTACTGGCAGAAATTTTGAATACTGGTGACGACAATTCTTATCTAGTATTCATTATTGCATCTGATCGTGGCTTGTGCGGCAATTTTAATTCTTCTATTGTCAAATCAAGTCAAGAGCATGTAAATAAATTAATCACTAGCGGTAAAAAAGTAAATATTGTATTTTTTGGTAAAAAAGCTTTTGATATAAGTAAAAATAGATTTGACTCCAGAAGTATTCTAAAAGTTGAAAACAGTAAGGGAATTACGCTAAAGCATGTGGAAGCTTTGGTTGATGGTATAGATCTAAGTAAATACAATAAGGTTAAAGTTTTTCATAATAAATTTTATAATACCTTCACACAAAAACCAATTTTGGAAATAATCAAACCATGGAATAAAGATACATCTTTGATTGACAACTCTCTGGTCAATCCAACAATAGATTACAACTACGAATGTGAACCACAAAATACTGAATTTATTTTACGATCTTTGATTCAAAATTATGTTACAACTGCCCTTTACTCTGCTTTGCTTGAAAGTGCAGCAAGTGAGAACAGTGCTAGAATGGTTGCTATGGAATCAGCAAATAGGAACACTAAAGGAATACTGAATAAATTAGCTTTACTTTACAATCGTTCTCGTCAAGCAGCAATTACAACTGACTTGATAGAAGTGATAGGCGGTGCAGAGTCTTTATAGAAACCTTAGGAATAAAAATGAATATATTAAACATTGCAGCAGATATCATTAAACTAATAAAAAAACAAAATCAAGACGCAGAAGTTATTATATATGAAACCAACAAAATCTTAGTTTCTCAACGCCTATCAAAGATTGAACAAATATCACAATCTAAGGATTGCACTGTAGGAATCAGAGCTATAGCAGGTAAAACCAAAGCTGCGCATATTTCTACAAACGATTTAAATAATCTTGGCGATACGGTAAGCCAAGTAGTAGAAATGGCAAAGAATGCGCCAGAAGATCCTTACATTAATTTTGCTGTAGATGGAAATAATTATACTTCTTCTTCAGATTTAGGTATCTTAGACAATAATGTTGTAACTATTGATAATCTAAAAGAAATTGCCGAAGCTGCAGAAAATTCAGCTCTTTCACATAAAAATATCACTAATTCCGAAGGGGCTTCCGCTTCACATGCTTTAGTAAATACAGTATTATCTACCGCTTCTGGTTTTATTGGCTCATTTAGTAAATCAACCTTTGCTAACCAGGTTTGTGTTGTTGCTGGAAAAGAAAGTGAAATGAAGGCTGGTTATGATTACGATGTAGCATGTAATTTCAGTGATCTAAAATCGCCAGAGTTAATAGGAAAAGAAGCAGCAAAAAGAGCGATTGACCAATTGAATTCACGTTCAATTAAAACTGGCACACTTCCAGTTATTTTTGAAAAAAGAGCAGCAAAGGAGCTAATAAAAAGTTTTGCTTCTGCTATAAATGGCAATAATATTATAAATAACATCTCTTTCTTGAGAAATAGTTTAAATACTCAGATTTTTAATAATAGAATTAACATTATTGACAACCCATTGTTACCAAAGGGCATAGAATCAAGACCATTTGATGGAGAAGGAATAACTAGCAGGAAGAACACGCTTGTAAAAAATGGAGTATTACAAAATTGGATTCTAGATCTATATTCGGCTAAAAAATTAAACTTGGAAACAACTGGAAACGCAACTCGTGCAAGCAATGCCGCAATCATTGCTGCAGCTAGTAACCTTTATATAGAAAACGACAATATATCATTTAAAGAATTAATTGAGGAAGTGAAAGAGGGAGTATATATAACTGATTTATTTGGTTTTGGTGTTAATCTAATCAATGGTGATTACAGTCAAGGTGCATCAGGATTTTTTATCGAAAATGGAAAAATAACGTATCCAATACACGAGATTACTGTTGCCAGCAATTTAAAAGACATGTTTAGCAACTTAGTCGTTGCAAATGATTTAACCTTCTATGGGCAATTTAATTCACCAACAATTAAAGTTAGTAAAATGACAGTTGCAGGCTCACTTAACGGTTGCAAAATTTAGTTGCATCAAGTACAATAATTGTATATTATGATCATGTAATGTTAAGGGTAGACTATGGAATATAGGAGTTTAGTTTTAATAGCTAAGCTTCGGGCATTCCTAATTGTAGTTTCAAAGTTTTTCATCACATTAGTAATATTAGTTAGTAATTTTAGGGGTTGTTAAAATGGAATTTGGCAATATAAAGTGGTTTAATGCTGAAAAAGGTTATGGTTTCATTAAGCCAGAAACTAAAGGCAGTGATGTCTTCGTGCATATCAGTACGCTAGAGCGTTCAGGAATAAGGCCTGATTCACTAAGGGGAGAAAACAAGGGAAAGGGAATAAAAGGAGAAAGGGTAAGCTACGAGCTCAAAGAAGAGCGCGGTAGAAATGGAGAAGAGAAAAAATCTGCAATAAATTTAAAGTTGCTAGAAGATTAACTACATTTTGATGGTAGAAGTTTTGAATGGAGCTGTAAGCAGCTTTCATGAGATAGACCTCCCAGTTTTGCTTAAGCAAGCTTTAGATAAACACAATTTTTTCATTCCAACTCCGATTCAGACACAGGTAATTCCCCTAGCTCTACAAGGTAAAGATATTCTTGGGTCTGCTCAAACGGGAACTGGAAAAACTTTGGCGTTTGCTGTTCCATTGGTTGCTAAGTTGTTAGATGAACCTAATGCTAGTTCAGCTTTAATTATCGTACCAACCAGAGAGCTTGCACAACAGGTAACGAATGAAATAAGAAAAATCTTGTCTCAAAATTTTCTGTTAAAAATTGCCTTATTGATCGGTGGTGAGCCTATTTTCAAGCAGCTAAATCAGCTTCAGAAAAAGCCGCGAGTTGTAATAGGTACTCCCGGTCGTATTATAGACCATATTGAACGTAAAACTTTGATGGCTCACAATGTTAGCACCCTTGTACTTGATGAAACCGATCATATGTTCGATATGGGATTTGGAATTCAAATTAAAGAGATTATGAAATATCTCCCAAAAATACGGCAAACCCTTATGTTTTCTGCAACTCTTCCCGATGATATAGTTAAACTTGCTGAAAAGTACCTTAACCAACCAGAGCGTGTTTTTGTTGAGCATGAAGTTACAACCTCCACAAAAATCAAGCAAGAAATTGTTTATACAACAGAGTCAGAAAAATACGGCAAACTTATTACACAATTAAGTCATCGTGTAGGGTCGATCATTATCTTTGTCAAAACAAAGCAAGGGGCAGATCAGCTCGCCTATAAATTAGGCAAGGACAACTATAGCGCTTTGGCAATTCATGGCGATTTAAAACAGCACAAACGCGAAAGGGTAATTAATTCTTTTCGTCGTGGCTGCAATCAAATCATGGTTGCAACAAATGTTGCCTCTCGTGGCCTTGATATTCCCCGCACCCAACACGTTATCAATTATGATGCGCCACAATCGCAAGTTGATTACATTCATCGCATAGGTAGGACTGCACGCGCTGGAGCTGAAGGATATGCACTATTTTTTATTACGCCTCAAGACAAGAGAAGGCTGCCTGCACTTACAGACAAAAAAGGAGAACTAAATTTTGATTGTAATGTAAAGTTTAAAAAACTTGGCAGTAAAAAGATCTTTAAAAAACCAAGTGCACTAAAAACTAAACATGGAAGAAAAAAGATCAATACCTTTAAAGGGAAAAGCAGAGCGTTAGAAAAGGTGCTTCCCTCTATTTTTTAGAAGCTCAAATATAAAAAGTAAGAAAAAGCGGTCTGCAAGCAGACATAATAACGACAGATGTTTCCAATGATCCTTATAATGTTCAACTAAAAAAGAGAAAATTATCCCAGTCTTTAAGACTTGATAGCGTTTCTATAACGAAAATTATGGCTACAATAGCTGTAATTCACCTCTAAGCCTAGTCAGCCCCACACAGGTGTGTAATATACCTTGCACTAGCAAAAGTCAGTGCAGCAACCACGGCAGTATCTACTCTTAAAATTCTTTTCCCTAGACTTAATTTCTGACAAAACTTATCAGCAAGGCTAAGTTCATTGTATGAAAAACCACCCTCGGAACCAACAATAATAGCAATATTTTTCTTGTTTTTCAGAACTTTATTAGAAGATTTTTCCTTTCCTGTTTCATCACATAAAATAAAATTTCTACCCTGCGAGTCAGGTAAGCCACGGAAATTGACAGAGGCAAAATCTCTGGCACACTGTTCTACTACATTACTCTGCAGCTTCAATTGCCTGCAATCTTGCTCTGCTTAGATTAATATTTTTGACTACTGTATGCTCCGTCAAAATGAATTGAATACAGGTTACTCCCATTTCAGTTGCCTGTTTTATTATGTTGCTCAAAGCAGCACTTTTTACTATAGCACAATATAGGTACAAATTTTCTTCATATTGCTGCTGCTTAGTGCATTCTTTGAAAGCAATTTTCACTAATTTACGTGATAAATTACTATTTCCCTAAATACTCCCCATCTTTTCCATTAAAAAAAGAGATATTATCATTCTTCCTAAGCCGCATTACGTTGCAAATGTAGTGTGGACTAAGCACCAAACTAACACCTTGCGACAATGCTTCCTCAACGTAAAGTCTAATTTTTTCCATTTAATATATACTTTTATTAACGATCAACTTACTAGATAAACCATCACCTCCAAACTTGAAGGATTGCCCTTGCACTTGACTCTGTTTGAGTGACTCTTACGGGATTTGAACCCGTGTTACCACCGTGAAAGGGTGGTGTCCTAACCACTAGACGAAAGAGTCAATATGAATTGACTAAGTTATATTGATTATTCATATAAAGTCAATTCTATTGTTTTATATCGCAAACAGTCTGATTAGAGCATATACAAAAACTAAACCTTATCACCAGGCTTAACAAATAAGTGACCTAATGCTATTAATTTTATAGGTTTATCTTCGTTATTTGCCACTATCCAAACTCCATCGCTCTCATAATCAACAATTTCTATTGGTGTAAATACTACATGATTATTGTCATCAACAATCTTTATTCCAAGAATACCTTCGTCACTTAAGCTCATGGCTGAAGAAGGAATTTTATATGCAAATTTTTCACCTGAAGCCAGGCTTATACTGGCAGTTAGTCCTTGCAATGATATAATTTCATTATTAATTACCTTTACTTCTACCCCATAAGATCCGGTTTTGGGCTCAGCAATTTTACTAATAAAACTCACTTCACCTTCTAACTCCCTTCCGTCCAGCAAATTAATCTGAGCTGTGCTACCTAGTTCTATCTTATTTATCTCACTCTCCGAAACGTACAACACCACAAGCACTTGATCAAAATTAACTATGTCAGCTATTTTTTGCCCAGCGTTAACAAAATCCCCTTCATTTACGTTGATCTTATCAATACAACCATCAATAGGAGATTTAATCGCAGTATTTTCTAAATCCAACTCTAGCTTTTTTAGGTCAGCTTTTGCACTTTGCAACGCAGCAAAAGCTGCTTCTACTTGCATTTGCGCTCTATAGCCCTTTTTACTCAGCTTGGCAGAGGAATTATATTCAATTTCACGCTGTTTTAAAAGCGCCCTGACTTTTTCAACTTGCTCAGTTCGGCCAAAATCTTCTATTTTTAAAACTATATCATTTTTTTTCACCTTTTTACCATCGGATAAATAAATAGCAGCAACTTTACCACTTACCTCTGAAATAAGGCTGGCTCTACGTAAAGGATTTACTGTACCAGAAAATTTTAAATATACAGTGCGACTTTGTGGCCTATATTCCTGAATCTTCACAGAAAAACTATCAGTTGCATTACCATTATGAATAGCCTGATCTTTCTTTAAAAACACACTTTTGACAAAAAACAGCAGAACAAGAGTGATACTGGAAATGATGATTACTTTATTCCTCATTTTTAAGCAATTAAATCTGTTGACTAATTTCGTTAGAAGCAACCGCATAAATTAAATTTTTGCATCATGAATATAAGTACAATATTAATCATATTATCACCACTGTCACCTTATAAATGGTTTCATATGAAAAGAAACACAGGAGATATGTTATTTACAAAAATTAATTATCAACTTGATTGGATAAGTTAATATCAATACTGCTAACAGACCACCAACCCACAAAACAGCAAACCATAGCTATTGCTTCACTTGAGAATGGCGTTTTAACCACGAGACCACTAACTTATTAATATAGTATGTTCATCATTTGATTTCCCACGAAAAACATAATAGGAATAACCAGTGTAAGTTAAAATTAGTAGTAGCAGTGGTATCATAACAACCAACATCAATGATAAACTTGGCCTAGAAGCAGCTGCATCAAGAATAGTTTAGTGAAAGGATATGATCCATGGATATATACTAATTCCTAAACCTAAATATCCCATAAAAAAATGGCAATACTAAGAAAAAATGGACGGTACTCCTATTTATCATTCTGAAGATCAAACCACAACATGAGAAATAGCAAAGATGTTAGTAGTGGAAAAAAAGTAAATAATAAAAATTCGGCAGGCTAAACCAAAAGTTTTTAATACCTTCATTAAAAAATAGGGTTACTATACTAACTAGTGCCATGAAAGTACTCACAAAACTAAGCGTATAAGAAGCAACCTTGCGCGCCTATTCTTGTGTCACATTTTCTGTTTTTACTATGAGCCATGTAGAACCTAAAAGCACATACTCAAATACCATACAATGTATGTCATTACACTAAAAGTACTTGCCCAATCAAATTTGGCCGACAGAAAAGTTGCGTTCGTTTATTTCCACACCATGTACAAATGCACCTAAATCATGCCTTGGCAAAAGGCAGCACTAGGCGATCCATAATGAAAGGCATAATTCCATATTAGTCTGGATTTTCCTTCTGCTTTAAAATAGAACTCAAAAGATACCTCACGTAAGGACAAGGCCAAGCAACATAATAATAATAGGGATATAAAAACAGGTAATTAATATTGAATATGCAGAGGAAAAGCAGCAAACAACCCTACACCACTAACACCAACCATATTTCACTCCCATCCCAAAACGGTGCGATTGGGTTTATCATACGATCATGGCATTTATCTGACGGTGCAAAAGGAAGTAAAATACCAACACATAAATCAAAACCATCCACTAGAACATAAAACAAAACAGCTATAGCTATTAGCAATCCCCAGATTAATGGTAAATTAATTAATGAGGAAAAATCACACATGTTCTCTGTTCTTTCCAGATTCAATCACTGAAGCTTCTATAACATGTTTATAAAATTGCTCTTCTTCGTTAATAACAGGCATTCCCTTATATATTAATTTTAATATAATAACTACCTGCCCCACATATAAAAAGATACATAACAATAAACGCAATTAAAGACTATAAAACCTGAGGACAAGTAATCGCAGGTGAAAATGATTCGATTGTGCATACAACTCCATATACAGTGTAAGGCTGATGACCAATTTCAGTAGTAAACCAACCTGCAAGTAATGCTACGAACCCAGAAGGCATCATTAACATCAACCACCTACATAAAAAACAATTTCTGAATAACCTGCCACGAAAGTATTGTATCACACTAACTAATCCAATCATAATCATTAAATCCCAATTCCAACCATTACACGGAAGGACCAAAATATCCAAGTTACAGGTGATCCATCCTCCTTTTTCCATTCTTCTAATCCTTTTACTTCTCCTGAGAAATCATGTGTTAAGATTAAGCTAGCAAGATTAGGAACCTTTACTTCATAGCGATTAATTTCGTTCTGCTGATCCGAATAAGCAAACAAACGTAGGCCAACATCTCTCTCGATTTTCCATAAAATTTCCATCGCAGCGACTTTAGCAGTGAGCATAATTCTTGCTTGAGGAACATGTCGTTCTTTCCAAAGATAAAATGCACCTACACCACCCACTATGAACGTTGTTATAAGATAGGCTCCTGTCACCATATAAATAAAACGATAAGGAAAAGAAGGATTAGAAATAACTCTTAACCAACTGGCTGGCTATAGAAGCGCATCTTCGCCAATTGAAAATCCAGCAGGTGTTTGCATCCAACTATTGGCTGCAAGAATCCAGAAGGCTGAAATAAGCATCCCTACTGCAACAATACAAGTAGAAACAAAGTGCATACGAGGACTTACACTATCCCATCCAAATAACATAATGCCTAGAAAAGATGCTTCCAAAAAAAAGCTGTTAAAATTTCAAAGCAAAATAGAGGGCCAAGAACATTAGCCACACGGTCAGAAAACACTGACCAACTAGTACCAATTTGATAAGATAGAACAACTCCGGATACCACCCCCATACTGAAAGCAACAGCAAAAATCTTGACCCAGAATTTATAAATATCACGGGAATGCGTATTACTAGCCCTAAGCCAACTCCATTCCAAAAAAGCTAGAAAGCTTGGAAGCCTGATTGTGAAAGCAGGAAATATAATATACAAGCTTATTGTAAAGGCAAATTGAACTCGAGCTAGCAGTAGAGGATCAAATTTAAACATTTTATCTAACACCCATATATTACAGGTAATAGACGAATTTGTCTATAATCAACTTCTTTTTCTAAAAAATATCTCCGGCAAAAATATCATGCTAATTAACATCATAAAAAATTTAATTGTTTACTTCTTACCTTTATCAAAAAATAGTACGTATATTTGTAAGAACTTTTTACCTAAAAATAGGTTGCGAAAATAAAAATGTAAAGTTGCTGCAACAAAATTAGGTACGTTAGTACATACTTAAATGGGTAAAAATAGGCTACTACTGGAGGTTTTATAACCATACTAGAATTAATACAAAAATCGATGAAGTAGTTTGGTGGGACTAGTGCGATTCGAACGCACGGCCCTCGGATTAGGAATCCAATGCTCTATCCTACTGAGCTATAGTCCCTTGTTTTCTGTCACTTGCGCAAGATTATAGCAAAAAATCTCGCGTTTTTCTAAATTTCCTGAGTAATAAACCTATAGCAACAGAAAACATTTCTATATATTTCTTGAGTATAATGCTATTATATTTAATAACACGATTTAAACTGAAAGATTAATGCTAGTTAACAACGTTAGTTATTTTTATAACAACCAAGACAACTTTGCTTTAAGCAATATAAATATTGAGGTAAAGAAAGGAAATGTGACATGTTTATTGGGGCATTCAGGCTGCGGCAAGTCAACGATTTTGAAATTAATTGCAGGAATAGAAAATCCAAAATTTGGCACCATCTTTATAAACGATAGGTTAGTTGCAAGCAGCAACACATTAATTGCAATAGAGCATAGGAATGTTGGATTAATTTTTCAACACTCTGCATTATTTCCTCACAAAACAGTGGTGGAGAATATAACCTTCGCTATTCGTAGTTCTTCTAAAAAAGAAAAGTATCTCACCGCTTTGGAAATCTTGAAGCTATTAAATATAGAAAAATATGAAAATACGTATCCTAATGCTCTATCGGGAGGGCAGCAACAATTAGTAGCAATAGCAAGAGTAATGGCGCAAAGTCCTGATGTTGTGTTACTTGATGAGCCATTCTCTAACCTAGACATACTGCTAAAATGCCAAACAAGACAACGTATATTGTCTCTTTTTAGAAGTAAAAATATTCCTGTGCTAATGGTAACTCATGACCCGCAAGAGGCATTGAAAGTCGCAGATTTTATCTACGTAATGAAAAGTGGTAGAATTATTCAATCAGGAGTCTCCAGTGACATATATCACAGGCCTAAAGATGACACACTAGCAAAATTCTTTAGTGAGATTCCTTCTACAGTTAGGCGAGAAGCTTCCACTTGACGATACATTTGCCGAAATAAAATAATCTAGTCTGAAATTATTATAAAATAGATTAAAAAATTTTAACCTATAATTAAATAAAGGTGATATAATTCATGTGTTACTTGACTTCAGTCAGGTTTTAATATCTAAAAGTTAATATTTTAAATGGAGGTACTCATGAGTTTAGGGCCGTGGCAATTGTTTTTAGTCTTAATAATAATCTTAGTTCTGTTTGGTGCAGGCAGGTTACCACAAGTTATGGGTGATCTAGGAAAAGGCATTAAAAACCTCAAACAAGAACTTAAGGATTCAGAAAAACTATCATCTAACGAGCCAGATCGTTAGCGTCCTTATATTCCATGACACGCTCTAAAGTGCGTGTCATTTACTTAAAATCTGGTCAGGCTAAATAACAAAGAGAGATATTATGTATGTTGAAATACAGCGATAATTATGTTAGTTAGAGGAAATAATTTTGTTAAAGGGTAGCTTTGCAAAAAAGTGAGAAGCTGACCGAAAATAAAAAATTAGCTTCTGATGTTCTAAAAGAGGTTGCAGGTACCAACAACGCTAACAGTGATAAAGGACATTGTTTGACATTAAAGGAGCTTTGCATGAGCATGGGTTTAGCATTTTAATAATTATCTTTTCCTTGCCGCTATCCTTGCCCATACCAGTTCCACCTGGTTATACAACTATTTTTTCTATACCTTTAATTTTATTTTTGCTACAGCTTCTATTTGGTTTTGACTCTCCTCGGATACCTCACTGGCCGGAAAGAAGATCTTTTCAGCGTTCAACACTAGCTCTTGTGGTAAAGAAAACTTCCCCTATATTGAAAAAAATAGAAAAATTCACGAAGCCAAGAATGTCTTTCGTTTTCTATGGGCCTGGTGAGAAAATTCTAGCTTTTATGATGTTGCTCTGTACAGTAATAATAGCTTTTCCACTGCCTTTTACTCACTTCCTTCCTGCAATTGGCATAACTCTCCTTTCGTTTGGTATAATGAGTAAAGACGGACTTCTCTCTATATTGGGAGTTTCAATATTATTGTGTTCATTGTTACTTACTCTTATTGTGATAGTCAAAGGGTGACAACTTATAACAGGAGCATTTCCTTTCCTTATAAGCTTAGTACATGGTTAAGTTCTAAACATCTTAACAAAAGAATAAACTACGATGTAAAATGAAGGATGAATATTGAAATATAGTAGTAATTATGTTAGCTAGGAGAAATAATTTTGTTAAAGGGTAATTGTGCAGGAAAGTGAGAAATTGACTAAAAATAAAAAATTGGCTTCCGATATTCTAAAAGAAGTTGCAGATACCAACAATACTAATAGTGACAAAGTGACATTGTTTGATATCAAAACAGCTTTACAAGAGCGCGGTTTTGGTATTTTAATAATCATCTTTTCCTTGCCACTATCGGTACCTATACCGGTTCCACCTGGCTATACAACTATACTTTCTATACCTCTAATCTTATTTTCACTGCAGCTTCTGTTCGGTTTTGATTCTCCTTGGATGCCTCACTGGCTGGAAAAGAAATCTTTTCAACGTTCGACACTAGCTCTTGCGGTAGAGAAAACTTCCCCTGCATTAAAAAAAATAGAAAAGTTCATGAAACCAAGAATGTCTTTCATTTTCTGTGGACCAGGTGAAAATATTTTAGCATTTATAATGCTGCTTTGTGCATTATCGATAGCCATTCCACTGCCTTTAACTAACTTTATTCCTGCAATTGGCACAACCCTCATTTCACTTGGTGTTATGAGTAAAGATGGACTTCTCTCTATACTGGGAGTTTTAGTATCATTGTGCGGGTTATTACTTACTCTTATTGTGATGGTCAAAGGACCACAACTTATAATCGAGGCATTTTCTTTTTTAAAAAGCTTTGTATATGGTTAGGCTCTACAATACTTTGACAAAAAAAAAAGAGTCCTTTACGCCGATCAATAAAGATCATGTAAAAATATATGTTTGTGGACCAACGGTATACGACACGGCACATATAGGTAATGCACGTTCTGTTGTTGTTTACGATGTGTTATTTCAACTGCTTAAATTTTGTTATGGTAAAGTTACTTATGTGCGTAATATAACCGACATCGACGACAAGATAATCAATGCAGCAAATGAGAAAAATAGCGATATAGAAAGTATCAGCACATATTACACTAATGCTTTTCATGAAGATATGAGAAACATAAACTGTGCAGAGCCAACGCATGAACCAAAAGCAACGGAAAATATAGATTGCATTATCGAATTAATTGAATATTTGTTGCAATCTGGTCATGCTTATGAAGCCAATAAACATGTATATTTTAGTGTAGAATTTTACCCTGAATACGGTGCTTTATCAGGAAAAAAAATTGATGAATTGGATCATGGCAGTAGAGTTGAAATTGGTGAAAATAAAAAGCACCCAGGAGATTTTGTACTGTGGAAACCCGCAAGTGATATTGACTATAAACTTTCAAGTTACTGGAATAGCCCATGGGGAAAAGGAAGACCAGGATGGCATATAGAATGTTCAGCAATGTCATATGCTTACCTTGGTAAAGATTTTGACATTCATGGTGGCGGTATAGATTTACAATTTCCTCACCATGAGAATGAAATTGCACAGAGTAAATCTGCATTTGCTGGATCAACGTTTGCAAAATATTGGGTACATAACGGTTCTCTTACAGTAAATGCAGAGAAAATGAGCAAGTCTTTATTCAATATAGTCAAGGTAAGAGATCTACTAAAGGGTGGAATAAAGGGCGAAGTAATACGTTATGCACTGCTCAAAACTCACTACAGAAAACCACTTGATTGGACAGAAAACGTTATTTCTGAATCGCAAGAAGCTTTAAACAAGTTTTATCGGTTATTACGTGGTGTAAAAGTAGCAAGCATTGAGAAAAGCGATTCAGAAATCTCTAAAGGTTTTATAGAAGCTTTGAAAAATGATTTAAACATTCCTGAAGCCTTAGCTATATTACATGAAATGGCCACAAAAATCAACAAAACAAGTAACGAAAATGAGAAGCTCAAATTAATTGAGAGTTTCGTTAAGAGCGCAAGATTGATTGGTCTTCTTGAGTCAAGTTATCAAGAGTGGTTTACTACTGGCGCAAACCATCAAGAAATAGAAAGATTGATAGACTTAAGAAGAGCAGCAAAACAAAACAAAGATTACGATACTGCAGACAGAATAAGAGATCAGTTAAAAAGGATGGGAGTTATAATTTCTGATAATGAAGATGGTATAACAACCTGGTAAATCCATATGGAAAATTACTTTCTGCTGTTTAAAGATACTCTACTATCATCGTTAATCTTACCCATACACCAAGGTTTTGTGTTTTATACTATGTTGTATTTCAGGTCGTGTTACAATCCACTGCTTATGTTACTTTTTGGAGTATTGGGGTCAAGCCTTGGCGGAATAGCTAATTGGTACTGGGGTATAATAGTAATCTCTACCAGAAATTTACATCACAAATTAGGGAACGAGCACACAACACCAAAAACTGTAAGAAATCTACTAATTTGTGCAGTTGCATTACTCTCGTGGTCGACAGTACTTGGCAGTGTGATTCAAGTTCTATCAGGCTATTTCAAGTTAAAACTCAGTGTTTTCACTTTGCTAACTATCCTATCCAACTTTTTCTACTTGTTATACCTCATCATTACTGTTCAATAAGTTGCTTAAGTAGCTGAGTTGGCTGCTAGTTTCTCACAACCTCTTCCTTTGCCTTTTCTAAATATTCTAATATAGTTTCATGTAGTGCAGTCCAAGACATTTGCTTTTCCATATTAGGTATAAATTTTTGTTTCCAAGTGTCCTTAAATTCTTGAAACCATTGTTTCTCAAAATTTTCAAAATCAGACAGCACTTCTGACCTAAACTCATTAATTAAACTTGAAACTTCCGTAGCCTTTTCAGAGCTCATAGACTTTAAAAATAACACTTCATTTTTTAAAGCGTCTAACTTTGCAAATGCATTAAGCTTGAATGGCATATAAAGCGAAGAGCTTATATTATATCTTAGATAAGAGTCGTAATACAGCTTGATCTTATACATCAACGTAGCAAACGCATCAGAGGAAATGTTGTTTCCGTATTGTACAAGAGAAGATAATAAACATTTGTAATCCTCCTCATTTAAAAATGGTGGTTGTAAACTTGTTTTAATTCTGTCACTTAAAGATGTGAATTTGTTGAAAGCACAACTGCCATACTCGCCTAAAAGTTCAGGCAGAATATCTTCCCTTTCTAACTTTAGGAGTAATCCTTTTCTAATCCCTTTTGGTAAATGGCGCATTGAAAATTGATTGACGACCCACACAAAATTCTCATCAAACTCATCTGAGTAACCAACGTTATTGTCAGGAAAAATCACGTTACCTTCTTTGTCATGCCAAGGCAATATTTTGTAAAAAAAATTGTTTAATCTTTTTTTTAATTTCAAAATGCTTTTATTTTTATCACCTACCTTATATAAAACTTCACCTATTTTTTGTTCTGCGTCTTGAAGCCCGATCTTATCACCTATATGTAGTCCAATGCCATTTTTCTCTAATAACTCCCAATCAAACAACTTATGTGGGTCGGGTTTACGTATCGTGTAGCCTTCAATAGCTGAGTTGTATACTATAGTACCTACTTCAGCATGACTAAATATCATATCTTTTCTGATCTTAAAGCGTTTCATAAGGTATAAAATCAGATCTTTAACAGATTGCATTTGCTCTTCTGGAAAAGGCTCAAGCCCTGTGTTTACAATTTCAATGCCTATAGAATAATCATTCAGTTTCTGTAGTTCTTCAACCACGTTATCTGTTTGAACTTTTGCATAACTTATACCAGCATGCCATGCTCTTTTTTCGAGTGGAACCATCAAAGTAATGCTGCCATCTCTATCAACAATGAGCTGCACTGATATTCCTGTGGAATTTAATGCGCATTTTGTGCTTTTTAATGTTGGCGATTCGGTATGATGCACTATTACCATCGACACTTTTTTGCCTTCTCTATCATCATAATTTGAACTTGGAGCAGGGTCTAAAAATAGCATATTTCTTAAGGATGGTAGATTTCTTTTCAAATCTTGAAAATCGTCCTCAATACTATTTGAGTAAGACTGTTGCTCAGATATAAGGGGCGCTGGAATGATAACAAGCAGCAACAGTGCAGAGACAAACAAAATTGACAAACATTTCTTCACTATAAGCTTCATGTATCTCTAACGTTCCGCAAATTGCAGAAACTACTTGTAGTATAACTAAATTAATATAATACGTACAAAACAATATTTGTTTAGTTTTTTTTAAGCTAACTTGCCTATTAAAGTTTGCTACAGCTACAATTAATACTCTTATCATTACTCTTTGGCGTTAAGTCAGGATAGAACATAAGTACGGCATCATTCTTTCTCACAAACATTGATTGATAATTGTCATCCTCCATTTTATACAGGCACATTCCACCTTTTCCTAATTCTTTAAACGCTTTAGTTGCAGAGACTAAAATATCATCAGCATAAAGGTTACATACATACCACACTTGGGCACTTAATTTTCACTTCACTATCCCTACCTAAATATCTCATTCCAAATGTATAAACTGGCAGGTTAACATTCAATATATTGCACAGAGACTTATCATTCCAAGTCGCACCCGCCCATTTATTCTCTTGAGCTTCAACATACCTACCTACAAAACGCATACCACCTAATTTATTGTTTAGCTCACCACAAAAAATATGTCCAAACCCTATAGTTTCTTTTTCAATCCCGCTTGGAGTAACCCAAATTCTAGTCAGTCCATCCTTAAATAATTCCAAGTCTGCATTGGCTGTAACCACTTGATGATTGAGCTTATCATGCATTTCTTTTACCACCTCTTGATGCTGTGGACTATTAAGCAAAACTCTGAAATCTTCTCTATCAGAGTGTTCCCCAATCTCACAAACTCTTCACACCCCTCTATCAAAGTCAGTTAACTCTGGAAGCGATGTAATGTAATCTGGACCTGAAGAACCTGTTTTGAAAAACGGCTCAAAGTTAATTCGTGAATTTGTACCACTAAAATAATAGTTCTTAATACAAAAAATAAACTCCATTAACGTTGTTATTAAGCACAAGATTAACTTAGCTGTTTTCGGTGTAATTACAACACAACTTTACAAAAAAGCTAATATACAAACAATAATCTAAAAAAGTTTTAATCTAATGCTGATTGCAGTGCAGCAACCCCCGGCATTTCGTTACCACTTAGCCAACTTAAAAATGCCCCACCACCAGTTGAAACATATGTAAAATCTTTATCAGTCAGACCCGCAGCATTTATTGCAGATAGGCTATCCCCTCCCCCTATCACGCTGGTTAATTTTCCCTTATGTGATAAGTCACTTACAACTTTCATCACCCCTACTGTGCCATTTGCAAAAGCTGTATGTTCAAAAACACCGATAGGTCCATTCCACAGCAGAGTCTTACTACTTGCTATTATACTGTTTATTGTGCTTAAAGTTTGAGGCCCAATATCTAAAATTACATCATCGTCTAAAATGGATTCAGTTGTTCTTGAAACGCTAGTATCATAATCAGAGTTTATTGAAACTAGGACATCTTCCGGCATAATTACTTTGCAATTGTTTTTATTTGCTGTTTCAACAATATTCTTCAGAAGATCATCAATACCATTTTGAAAGAAAGATTTGCCTACATTTACTTTATTAAATAATAAAAAATTATTAGCAATCGCACCACCAAGAACCAGGTAATCAACATTTTTTGCTAGCTTTATAAGCATTTTTATTTTAGTTGATATTTTAGCTCCTCCAACTATTGCAGTAATAGGTTTAGCGTCAAATGATATGACCTTTTCAAGATATTTTAGCTCATCTTGCAAGCAAAATCCTGCATAGGAAGGTAAAAACTCCGTAATGCGTGAAATAGAAGCGTGAGCTCTGTGAGAGCAAGAAAATGCATCATTGACATACGCATCCGCTAGAAATGCTAGTTGTTTGGCAAAATTTGCGTCATTCTGCTCTTCTTCCCTATAAAACCTCAGATTTTCTAGTAATATTACATCTCCTCCATCCATCGCATTTACTGCTCTTTGTACTTTTTCACCAACGCAATCATCAACAAACTTCACCTCTTTGCTTAGCAGATGTGATAAAATTTCAACTATGTTTTTTAGCGATAGATTATTATCTTTGCCTTTTGGGCGTCCAAAATGCGATATGATAATAATTTTTGCACCCGCATTTACCAAGTGTTGAATAGTAGGCAATGCTCTCAAAATACGAGTGGTATCATGAACTTCCCCATCTCTTACAGGAACATTGAAATCAACTCTGAGTAAGACAGCTTTATAGCGAAGATCACAATTCTCTATGCTAGGTACATTCATTACAAAATTGAAGCTATAAAACTACTATACAGCAGCTTGATCTAAAGTAAAGTTTTGAGTTATAGAAAGGACGCTTGATGCTGAAATGATACTTTGTGTTCGAGATAAAACAGACTATAACATTTGTCTTCAACACAATAGAAAACACCTTACTTGGTTACTGGCTCATACTTTTTTCCTCTTGAAGAAAAGCATTCATTCACTTTGTTGACTATAAGTGATATAATATATTCACTCACTTTATCAGCTGCCAATAATGTAGCTAAGATTGCAAAGACCCCTATAATTGGCGCTATTGCTCCTAACTATTACACCTGCAAAGCTGCAGGTCCCGCTCCAAGCATTGTAACAGGAAAAATAGCAGCCGCAGCTGCAGCAAGGCCGACTCCAACTGCAGTGCTTGCAGTGCATAAATAAGCAAGCGTAAAAAGAGTTTCTTTGGAGAATTCTCCTTCTATTACCCGATTGCATGCAAATTGTGCACTGAATAATATTGTAGGAACGGCTGTAACAATTCCACCCATTATTAAAAGTGACAAAGCTGTGAAATTTAATCCAAGACTTGTAAATGCCCCTATTATTGATGCTGTACTACAAAGTGTTAAAAATTCTTCGCCTATATAATCCCCTAAAATTAATTAATACTTTTCTTGAGGATCTAACTTCCTTTATTGCTATTATAATTCAAATTAGTCAGATAGTCAAATTATTATTCAATTCTTTTGAAAGAAGAAGGGTCTCAACTTACCAGTTATCAATGGTTAATGTAGAATTTTACAGTTAAACAAGGCACTGCTTAGCGTCAGTTCATCTAGCTAAAAACATTAAGAAATTTACTAAGTGGAAAAAAAGGCAAAGAAACCCTGAGCAGCGAGCTTTGACCCTCTAATACTGCAACTTGGCGCTGTAATAATTTGCTGACGCTTAGTTTAAGCACAATTTGGCTGAATGTAGAAAAATTTTAAAAGACATGCAGCGTCAATAATTTGACGTAACTGGCCAAAAAACACCTTAAACTTTTGACTGAATTTTGTTATTGAACCACGCAGATCAAAAACAAGTTTTGAATTAAAAATACCCTTGCCATTATAATAAGGAGGCTGGCAAAGTTTGTCAAGCAACTTTTTCGTTTCTATCAGCTACTTGAATGATATCGAGTAATACTCAAACAGAGGTTAGATATCCATTAAAACTTTAAAGTTATTTAATATTGACGCTATACACTCAAGTGTTAAAATAAAATGAGAAATTTTTAGGAGTTCATATGGTAGCAGGCGGAAAAGCAAAAACAGCTAGTAAAAATAACCCTACTCAGCGTAAGAAAGCCGAACAAAAAATGTATAAAGATAAACCGGTAAAACCGGTTAGATATATAGACCGTGATTCACGTATGAACTATATGTCTGCTCAATATGATAACGGCAATCTCGTTGAAGATGAGGTAAGTGGTAACCCTATAAAATGGGAAGCTGTATAGCGGGTTTAAACTTGTGGTTAAGGTCACTATTAACTCTAAGGAATGTGAAGTAGAATCTGGGCTCACTATAATTCAAGCTTGCGAAGTCATGGGTGTTGAAATTCCACGCTTTTGTTATCATGAGCGCTTAGCAATTGCCGGTAACTGCAGAATGTGTTTGGTCGAGGTAGAAGGCGGTCCTCCAAAACCAGTAGCCTCTTGCGCAATACCAGTTGCAGAAGGCATGGTTATTCATACCGATACCCCAAAAGTCAAAAAGGCACGTGAAGGAGTGCTCGAACTTTTGCTAATTAACCACCCGCTTGATTGCCCAATTTGCGATCAAGGGGGTGAGTGCGACTTACAAGATATAACGATGGCCTACGGGAAAGGAACCAATAGGCTTGACGAGCATAAGAGGGCTGTACCAAAAAAACATTTCGGGCCGCTTATTGAAACTGCGATGAATCGATGCATCCATTGCACTCGGTGTGTTAGTTTCTTGTCCGATGTTGCAGGCACAAATGAACTTGGAGGGATTGGCAGAGGAGAAAACGTAGAGATTAGCACTTATATAAAAAGGCATATCAGTTCTGAATTATCTGGAAATATTATAGATCTCTGTCCTGTAGGAGCTTTAACTTCAAAACCTTACTCGTTTAAGGCGCGCTCATGGGAGTTATCACATTGTGAAACTATAGATGTGCTCGACGCTGTGGGAAGTGCAATCAGAGTTGATTATCGTGGTCCTGAAGTTATGCGAATATTGCCAAGACTTAATGAAGAAGTGAACGAGGAATGGATATCAGACAAAACTCGTTTTGCTTACGATGGATTAAAAGTGCAGCGCCTTGACCGACCTTATATAAAAAAAGAGGGCAAATTAGTTCCAGCCGATTGGAATGAGACATTAACTGTTGCTACAAAAAAACTAAGGAGTACAAAGCCAAACAAAATAGCGGCAATTGCAGGTGATCTAGCAGATTGTGAGTCTATG
Source organism: Wolbachia pipientis (assembly GCF_030373985.1). Lineage (GTDB taxonomy): Bacteria > Pseudomonadota > Alphaproteobacteria > Rickettsiales > Anaplasmataceae > Wolbachia > Wolbachia pipientis_D. Next base: position 20,741 of record NZ_JAUCRB010000004.1, on the reverse strand, counting down.
TTTTTGCTGAAAGAAATGATGCAGAAGCTTGGCTCAGCAAATATAGATTGTAGACAAGATGGTGCAAAGCTTATACCAAATAATCGTGGGTCATATGTATTCAATACCACCATTGAGGGTATTGAAAGTGCAGATTTGTGTCTGCTTATAAACACAAATCCCAAAGTAGAGGCACCAATTATCAATGCACGTATAAGAAAAAGATATTTACAAGGCAATTTTCCCATTGCAAGCGTTGGTCCTGATGTTGAGTATTTATATCACGTTGAGAAGTTAGGCAATAATCCTAACATTTTAAATGAAATAGCGAAAGGGAATCATAAATTTTGTCAGCTGCTGAGTATCGCTCAAAGCCCTATGCTTATCATCGGTCAAGGTGCATTGACAAGAAACGATTCCGAATCAATTCTAGCTTTAGCTGGTTCAATTGCAGAAAAATTTAATATTGTCAGAGATGACTGGAATGGTTTTAATGTGCTGCATAAAGCCGCAGCAAGAGTCGGTGGATTAGACATTGGCTTTGTCCCCCAAAAAGGCGGAAAAGATACTACTCAAATACTAAAGCAAGCAAAAAATGGTGAAATAGAAGTTGTTTATCTTCTTGGTGCAGATGAAATTGACACATCAAAATTAGAAAATACATTTGTAATTTATCAAGGTCATCATGGCGATAGAGGAGCACACATAGCAGATGTCATCTTACCTGGAGCTGCATACACAGAAAAATATGCAACTTATGTAAATACTGAAGGGCGGGTGCAGAGGACAAATTTAGCTGTATTTCCTCCTGGTGAAGCAAAGGAAGATTGGTTGATTATTAAGAATTTATCCCAATATTTGGGCCTTTCTTTGCCATATGATAGTTTATTTGACGTAAGAAAAAAATTAGATACTATTGGCCCACAGTTCAAAAATGCTGATCAAGTGGTAAAAAACAAATGGGTGCCAATTACCTGCGATGGAATAAAATTAAGCAACGTCCCCTTCTTCCTAAAAGAGTGTAATTTTTATACGACAGATTCAATAAGTCGCGCTTCAAAAATAATGGCAGATTGTACTAAAGCCTTTTATGGACACGCTAGTTAACATCCTATTTATTTTGGTACTGCTGTTGCTTTCAGTTGCATATTTGGTGTACTTTGAGCGCAAAGTTATTGGGGCAATGCAACTGAGGCATGGTCCAAGTGTAATTGGACCTTTTGGACTACTACAGCCATTCGCAGACGCTATTAAGTTACTAATCAAAGAGCCGATAATACCGTTTAGAGCAAACACTATATTATTTATCATGGCTCCGATACTTACCTTTATCTTAGCATTAATTGCATGGGCAGTGATACCATTTAGTGCTGAAGTAATCACAAAAAACGGACAGCAGATAGTAATTCCTAAGGTAATAGCAAATATCAATGTTGGAGTGCTCTATGTCCTAGCTATATCCTCTTTAGGAGTATATGGCATTATTATCGCAGGCTGGTCAAGTAATTCCAATTATGCATTTCTTGGCGCTATAAGGTCAGCTGCTCAAATGATCTCATACGAAGTTTCAATAGGCCTAATAGTTGCAACAATTGTTATTATAACTGGCACACTAAATCTCGGAGAAATGGTAGTAACAAAGCACAATGCGCCATTTTGGGTTGATCTACTACTAACGCCTATGGCAGTAGTGTTCTTTATCTGTCTTCTTGCAGAGACTAATCGCCATCCGTTCGATTTACCAGAAGCCGAAGCAGAGCTTGTCTCTGGATATAACGTTGAATATTCATCAATGCCTTTTGCTCTCTTTTTCTTGGGAGAATATGCAAACATGATTTTAGCAAGTGCTATGATGGCAATATTCTTTCTAGGAGGATGGTATCCCCCTCTAGAACTTAGTTTACTGTATAAAATACCAGGCTTAATTTGGTTCATTTTGAAGATAGTTTTATTATTATTCATATTTATTTGGATTAGAGCAACGATACCTCGTTATCGATACGACCAACTAATGCGCCTTGGTTGGAAAATGTTTCTGCCGATATCAGTACTTTGGGTAATACTTATTTCAGGAGTGTTGCTCTTTACTGGGAGTTTGCCGAATTGAGAGTTGTAAATATATGCTGATTGCGGTAGTAAATTTTTTTGATAAGCTTTGCATTATAGTACATAATATTAAGGTTTTGAAGATCCTTTTGCTATGGCTTTGTCAAAATTTCTCGATCTAAAGTTAGACCTAACCTTTAAAAAAATCTTTGGTACTAAAAAAAATAAGAATATTCTCATCCACTTTTTGAATGATATTCTAGGATTTACTGAGGTAAATACTATACAAGAATTGGAATTCCTCAGCACAATTATGGATCCTGAAATTGCCTCCGATAAACAAAGTATTATTGATGTTCTGTGTAGGGATTCTAGCGGGTCCAGATATGTGATTGAAATGCAGCTCGTTCGCGATAGAGGTTTTGAAAAACGCGCTAAACTATATGCCGCTAAGGCTTATTCAAGGCAAGCTGATAAAAGTGGTCAGTACATTGATTTAAAGAAGATTTTCTTTATTGCAGTTTCAAATTGTAATTTCTTCCCTGAAGAAGTTAATTATATCTCTACTCATAATATACGTGATATTAAAACCAACGGACATTACTTAAAAGATTTTCAATTCGTCTTTATTGAGTTGCCTAAATTTACAAAAAATAGGGTAGAGCAGCTAGAGAGCACAGTAGAAAGATGGTATTTCTTTTTTAAGTATGCAGAAGATACTACCGAAAAGGACCTAAAAAAGATCGCTAAAAAAGCGCCAATAATAAAATTGACATATGATGAGCTAGACAAATTCAGCCGGAATGAAAAAGATCTAATAGCGTATGAAGAGAGAGTAATGGGCCTACAGAAAGAAGAAGCTATTCTTGAATACAAACTTGATCTTGCTATTGAGAAAGGTAAGAGAGAAGGCATGGCAAAGGGTATAGAAGAAGGTAGAAAAGAAGGCAGGAAAGAAAGTAGAGAGAAAAGCAAAAGGAAAGCCAAAATAGCAGCAGCCAAGAATCTGCTAAAAGCTGGCATATCTATCAATATTATAGCTGAAACAATTGGGCTGTCTGTTGATGAAATAAAAAAGTTGCATGAAATGGAAGTGAATTGATTGATAAAATAGATAAATTGTATGTTCTTCTTTACAAGAATGAAATTTGAAGAGAAATCACAGAAATGCTATTAATATTTGCTTCTGTTAGGATAGTTTTGAAGAGGTATGATGTTTAATTTCCCCAACACACGGTTAAGGCGCAGGCGCTCAAATGCATGGATTCGCAATTTAATAAGTGAAAGCATTTTATCGGTAAATGATTTGATCTTTCCTCTGTTTGTTCATGACAGAGAAGAAACAACTGAGCCAATTCCTGGTTTACCTGACATCAAATGTCACTCAATAGATGGATTGGTTCCCATAGTTAAGGAAGCTGAGGGCTTAGGAATTAATGCTGTTGCAATTTTTCCTGTAGTTGATGGTAAATTAAAATCCGAAAACGCTGAGGAAGCATATAATCTGGACAATTTAATCTGCAAGGCAATTCGTATTGTAAAATCAAAGGTACCAGGCGTTGGCATTATCGCAGACATTGCACTGGATCCATACACTACTCACGGCCATGACGGCATTTTAAAAAGCAATCAGATAGATGTGAAAAACGATGAAACTGTGTCAGTATTGTGTAAGCAAGCACTTGCTTTAGCAAAAGCAGGATGTGATATAGTTGCTCCTTCTGATATGATGGATGGTAGAATAGGAAAGATAAGAAAAGCGTTAGATGATAATGACTTTCAGAATGTATCAATATTGTCTTATGCAGTAAAATATTGTTCCAGCTTTTATGTACCATTCAGACAAATTGTTGGTTCTTGTGAGCCATCAAATTCTATCGATAAAAGTGGTTATCAGATGGATTGCAGAAACGCAAGAGAAGCTATTTGCGAAATTGAAATGGATATAAATGAAGGCGCAGATTTTATTATGATAAAACCAGGTACGCCATACTTGGATGTAATAAAAACAGCAAGTGATAAATTTAACTTTCCAGTTTTTGCCTACCAAGTAAGCGGTGAGTACGCAATGATAAAAGCTGCAACAAACAATGGTTGGCTGGATTATGACAAAGCAATTTACGAGTCTTTAATTTGCTTTAAACGCGCAGGTGCAAGTGCAATATTCACTTATGCTGCACTTGATGTTGCAAAAAATTTGGGGTAAGGAGCATAACACACCCTACAAAAAAGCTTACTCTTTATCATTTACGTATTTAAGAATAACTTCTGCTAACCTTTTACTAATTCTAGTTACGTTTTGAATTTCAAACAGAGAAGCTTTTCTTATGTTTTCCACTGAACCAAAATGAGACATTAATGCATTTTTTCTTTTGTTACCAACCCCTGGTATTTTGCTCAACTGTGAAACTATAAACTGTTTGTTACGCCTTTTTCTGTGTGAAGTGATTGCAAAACGGTGGGCTTCATTACGCAGCAATTGTAAGTAAAGCATGACTTTGCTGTCATTGTCCAAAGTAAATCCTTCCCTGCCTGGCATATAAAACCTCTCACTCCCTGCGTTGCGATAAGGGCCTTTTGCCATGCAAGCAAAAGGAACGTCTATATTCAATGTTTCCAATAAATTCTGTACTATAGACACATGTCCTGGACCACCGTCAATCAACAGAAAATCAGGCATTATGTCCTTTATCTTGCCCGAAAAACGCCTGGTTAGCACTTCCCTCATCATTTTATAGTCATCGCCTGAAATCTTCTCTTTTATAGTAAATTTTCTGTATTCACCTTTCAAAAAACCTTCTTGCCCTGCAACAACCATAACACCAACTTGTTGATTCCCAGATATATGGCTATTATCGTAAACCTCGATACGCTTTGGAACATTTGGTAATGAAAAAACTTTGCTCAGTTCTTCAAGTTTTTCTAGATTCTTCTTATAATCAGTAAGCCTTTGCTTTAGGCTATGTTGAGAGTTATCATAAACAAATTTCAACAAACTAAGCTCTTTTTTATCTTTTGCGTGCAAAACTTTTATTGGTTTTTGAGTAATGTTGCATAGAGCTTGCTCTATGATTTCCTTATCCTTAACCGAACCAGGAACATAAGTTTGTACTGGAGGTATGTTAGCTGAATTATACAAATTGATCAAAAAGGTGGATAAAATTTCATCATCTGGATGATCACTACAGTTTTCGACAAAGTAAGGAGTGCTTCCATAGTTGTCTTTATTTCTGAATGATAACACACCAATACATGCCAAATCTTTTTCACGTACAATGCTTAAAAAGTCTGCATCTTTTTCAAAAGAAAAATCCATCGGCTGCATTTGAATTTGCTTAAGAAAGCCTACCCGATCTCTATATATAGCAGCAAGTTCATAGTTCTGCTCATCGCTGTACTTTTCCATTATAGAAAGTAACTGTTTTTCCACTTCACCATTTCTTCCAAGCAATGTGTCCCGTGCTTGTTTTACTGACTGCCAGTAATCATCTTTAGTGATTTTACCCACGCATGGTGCTGAGCAGCGCTTAACTTGATACTCAAGACATGGCCTTCTTGTTGAGGAAAAATATCGATCTGAACACACTCTCAAAAGGAAAGCTTTTTGCAATGACAATATAGTTTGCTTAACAGCAGCAGCAGATGTAAAGGGACCGTAATAGTGAAATTCACTCTTTTTGAATTTGCCTCTATATTGTACTATTCTTGGGTAATCGTGTTTGGAAATCTTAATATAAGGATAAGATCTTCCATCCTTGAGTACAATATTATAAGGCGGTTTCAATGACTTTATTAACTGCGCTTCAAGAAGTAGTGCTTCTATTTCATTTTTAGTTAGAAAAGTCTTAACCTCAACAACTTGTGAAAGCATAACTTTGATTCGTTCAGAAAGGCTTTCGAACCGAAGGTAGTCAGACAATCTCGATTTTAAGTTTTTTGCTTTTCCAACGTACAAAACTTTGCCCTTATTTCCAACCATTTGATATACACCACAACACTGTGGAGACAACTCGATTTGTTTTTTTATCGCCTGAACATTTATGACATAGCTCATTGCTTTAGTATGAGGTTAAAATCTGCTACTAAATGAAAGACGGAAGCTATATTCGCAAGTAAAGATAATCTATTTCTTTTCAACTCGCTAGAATCACAGTCGATTTTTACATTATCCATAAACTGATTGATAAACGGAGCAAAACCAGTAAGTTCATTAAGCGCTACATTAAAGTGACTATTTTTTATTGCTTGTCTAATGTTTTTACGAGCAGCTATAACATGACTCGATAGCGCTATCTCTTCACTCTCAACCAAAAACTTCTCATCATAAGATGTATCGTAAGTAGTATTGTCATTTTTTTCTGCTTTGTTAACTATGTTACTGATCCTTTTATAAGAGCTTAGAATCTGTTCGCCTTTAGGTGTATTAAGATAACAATCTAACATAACAGCTTGCTTCTCCGCCATTAGCAAATCATCAACATCGGCTTTATGCAATATTGAATCTATAACATCTTGCCCTATACCTCTACTTTTTAAAATAACCCTGAATCTTTCTAGACAAAACTTAAGCACTAGTTCTGAAATTTGTTCTCTATTTAACTTATTGGATCGATCAATTAACATTGTACCTTCAGTAAATACAAGTTTTGAATATAAAGATAACGATTTATCTATCAATAGCCTGATCGGAACATGCAAATTATTTTCAAGTATTGTTCTAATTACACCAATTGCCATCCTTCGCAGACCAAATTGATCATATGAACCAGAGATCTTTTCACCCGCTGCAATCAAACCAACTAACCCATCTATCTTATCAGCAATAGCTACAGCAACCGCAGTAGAGGATTTAGGACACTCTTGCTCTAGCCCAATTGGTTTATAATGTCCAGTTATAGCTTCCACTATTTCTTCATCCTCTTGAAAGTAAGAAGCATAATACCCACCTATCATTCCTTGCAACTCAGGGAATTCTTTTACTATAGATGTTGCTAAATCGGCTTTTGCTAAATATGCGGCACGTTCAACCTTAATTAGTGAAGCATGTGGAACATATATTGCTATATATTTTGATAGAGTGATAATGCGCTTTACTTTTTCTCCAACGCTACCAAGAGAAGCATGAAATAATATCGAGTCTAATTTTTTGACATAGTAATCCAGATTTTCCTTTTTGTCCTGAGATATCAAAAACTGAGCATCAGCAAGACGTGCTTCTAATATTTTTTCGTGTCCTTTGATAACCTCATCATTGTTAACATTGACAACGGTGACAAAGTGTGAAATTCTCTTCCCATTACTTAAAGCAAGATATTTTTGCTGCGTATTAATTATGCTAAGCATTACCTCCTTCGGTAATCCTAATGACTTTTCTTGATTTACCTCACCAAACAGTACAATTGGCCACTCTATAAATCCCGTTAATTCATTCAGTAAATAATCATTTTTTTCAAGTTGTAAATTCCTCTCTTTTGTGAACTTATCAATCTGATTCAGTATATATTGCTTTCTTTTATCTGGTTGAAGAATTACATTGTTTTTTTCTATTAATTCAAAGTAGTCTTTAGGTGTTTTAACAGTGAACGCCATATCGCTTGAGAGAAATCTATGGCCATATGTTGTGTTGCACGCTGCAACCCCTGCAAAAGACACAGGTATTATCTCATCATTCAAAATGCATAAAATGTTTTTAATTGGCCTAACCCATCTTTCTTTTCTTTCACTCCACCTCATGCTCTTTGGCCAGGAGAAGTTTTTTAACATCTCTTCTAGCTGATTTTTTAGAAATTCTTGAATGTTAAATGGGTAAACATCCTTTTTAATGAAGTAAAAGTCCCCATTGCTCACTCTACGAACAAATAAATCTATCTCACTTTTCCCATTTTTCTTTAAAAAACCTTCAACGGCATTTTTCGGTGCGTTGACATGTGGCCCCTTAATTTCGTTATTAGAATCTTTTGGCTCTGTAATGCCTATATTATCGACAAAAAGGGTGATGCGACGTGCTGTTATAAAAACCTCTATAGACGCAAATTTCACATTATTTTTATTGAAAGTATTAACAACATAACCCTTAGCTTGAGCTGCAGCTGAATTCTGCATTCTTGATGGTATTTCCTCTGAAAGGCATTCAAACAATAACTGTGATGACATATGTTACTTACTCATGTATAACTCACAACATTTTTTTGTCAGCTCTCTCACTCTACCAATATACACTGTACGCTCATTCACACCAAGCACACCCCTTGCATCAAGCAGATTAAGTAGATGACTAGTTTTAACACATTGGTCATAAGCTGCTACCGGTAATTCCTTTTTAATAAGAAATTCACACAGTGCTTCCGTATCCTCAAATTGCTGTTGCACTACCTCAGTATTACAGTAGTCTAATGCCAGGTAAGAAAACTCATACTCTCTTTGTTTAAAAATATCTCCGTAAGTTACACCGTTGTCGTTCCAAATTATATCGTAAACTTTATCTATACCCTGTATGCACATCGCTAAACGTTCCAACCCATATGCCACCTCACCAGGGATTATTCTGCAATCAATACCTCCCACTTGCTGTATATAAGTAAGTTGTGTTACTTCCATTCCATTACATATAACTTCCCACCCAAGACCTGATGCGCCAACACTTGGATTTTCCCAATCATCCTCAATAAATTTAATATCATATTTCTCTATAGATATGCCAAGAGCTTTCAAGCTACCTAAGTAAACATCTTGCAAATCATTACCAGAAGGTTTTATTATCACTTGATATTGATGGTGTTGATATAAGCGATTAGGGTTATCACCATATCGTCCATCTGCCGGCCTAATTACTGGCTGTAGATATGCAATTTTTGTTGGCTTTGCGTCGACTGCTGACATAATTGTTGCAGGATGTAACGTTCCAGCCCCAACCTCAGACGTATATGGGTGAAGTATAGTACACCCTTCACTAGTCCAAAAATCTTGTAACCCCTTTATTATATTTTGTAGATCCACGTAAACTGCACACTTTTTATACTGAATATATAAGCAAATAAGTACTATTCAATACTTATTTTTTTAACAGTGTTACGTAAATAGTCACTCAAAACTATTGAACTTTCTTTCACATACTGAAATATGCCTTTATTCAGGACAATTGCATTATGTATAGTTAAATCGCAGAATATAAATGCAGTCAAATACAGTAAAATTACTGAATAAAACGCGAGAAAAATCCCTTCAAATGTAATTGATATTGCATTGTTATAATTGAGTTGTATTGAACTTATTGGCCAAGGTTTTATCACTTCCACAACATTAAAAAACGCATAAGGTATTATAAAGAAAAAGAACAAGTGCATGAAATCATTAAACCAAAACGGACATTGAAGTATTCCCTTACATATACTTCCATAGAGTTTACTTACAGTATAATAAATTGACATTATTGCTGGCATTGAAAGCGCAACGGTCAGCACCTGCCCTAACGCTATTTGTATTACTATATTTTCATCACTGCTTGCTGAAGGATCTTGAGTATGGAAAATAGATATTCCAACTAATTGCAGTATCAACACCACTATTGCCAACTTCGCAAAAATAGCAGCCACAATTATGCCTGAACTTGGCATTCTATATAGTATAAAATCGCCTCCATATGTGAAAACTAATATAATATCGGTAACAAATAATATCAAAAAAGAAGACCAATAGTTCTGCCAACCTGGCAAATACCCTATTCCTAAAAAAGAGCTCACTATCTTAGCAGGAAAAACTTTGCCTAGTATCTTTTCCAGAGTCGTCCAAAAAATCTCCATGTGTCTAAATAACGTTTCGCTAACAAAACTTACAATACTTTATTGTAACAGACTTATCAATAGTTCAAGATAAATAAAGCAGACACACATTCTCTACAAAATCTCTCCATTGACAAATATTAACACTACTCTACCTAAATATGTTTGTAAATTTTTGCCAAAACCCTGGTTTATTACTATTAACCTTCGTGAAGATTATACTTAAACTGTATCTCGGGTCGTTTGGCACATCATATTTAATGTTAAGTGTTGAAATTTTGTTATTATTATAAGTATAAACATCGTCATATGATAACTTTGTTGTGTAGCACTTCATACGCTTTTGCTTATCATATACTAGACCACTTGATTCTCTTTCTAGCTCCACAAACTTCGTTTTCTCCTGACATTCCTTTATTTTTATTGAGTCTTGATCTAGTGATATTGAAATAGGTAGCATATTTCCAGCATATTCTTTAGCTAAAAGCTCACTTTGAGGATACATTTTTATCTCCCTGCCATAATGCGAGTCTATAAAATTGCTAGCATAAAATTTATCTCCAACATGTATATACCCATCGGTGGCATAAGGTACACAACCGTAACTGCATTGAACTTTATAGTCCCCTACCCCGTTATTTTGAAAAAAACCGTGAATGGTAGCGTAATTATCAGAAGCATCATTTATGTAATCCATTACTTAACTACTAAAATTCTTAACTCATCATATAATGCATAATTATATCAATCAACTAGAAAACTTTTTTTAATTGCTTTTTAGCAAGTATCTAAGAAGCGTATTGATAAGATTGTGACTTTCGTGCCTCCCAGTTTTTCACATACTGTTGAACTAATTCAGGATAGTCTTCAATAATTAATAAATTTTCAGCATTCCCTCTTTCAGCCCCCTTACTAAGGTTAAATGATCCTGTGATAATTTTCTGATTATCAACAATTATCACCTTATTATGGGCGATTTTCGGCTTATAATCGATCCAAACTGGTATTCCACTTGAAAATAATTCATTTATAACACTATATTTTGAGTAAAGTTGAGATTTATCCAAAATAACTTTAACATCAACGCCACGCTTCTTAGCATTAATCAAAGCTTTCGCAGCTGCTTCAAGAGTAAACGTGTATTCCTGAACTAAGACAGATTCTGTAGACCGGTCTATCTCGCTAATTATCGGCACAGCACAATCCTCTTCAGGCGAAAAGCAAACCGTAGCTTTCGGGCAAGGTGAAAATATAGAACCTGCATAGTAATACAGAGAAAAACACACTAATAAAAGCAAAAGATATAAAAACCTCACAACCCACCACTTAATACATGGCAATAGGCTATATTACAGCTTAATTGTCTGTCAATAGACTTACATAACAATTTGGCAGCGCTTTAGGCACATAACAAACCGTTAGAAACGAAAAAGTTGCCTGACAAATTTTGCCAGCCTCCTTATTATGGGGGCAAGGGTATTTCTGACTCAAAACTTGCTTTTGATCCGCGCGGGTTCAATGACAAAATTTAGTAAAAAATTTAAGGTATTTTTTGGCCGACTACATCAAATTATTGAGACTGCATGTCTTTTAAATTTTTTCTACATTCAGCCAAATCGGGCTTAAACTAAGCGTCAGCACATTATCACAGAGCCAATTTAAAGTATTAGAGAGTCAAAACTCGCTACTCGGGGTTTCTTTGCCTTTTTTCCACCTAGTAAGTTTCTTAATATTTAGATTAGTTGCAATTTAAGAGCCCAAGAGAGATGGAGATTGCCCTAAAATTAAAATGTTCGTACAGTTGTATGCTGGCTACTTGAATGACACCCATTCCTGACAGACTTAAATCACAATTACCAGTCATGCTAACTTCAGCACTACAAAAGGCGCCAAACTTTTTTCTACTTTTATGCAAGAAGTTTAATCGGTACATCCCTCCCATTTTTCAGTAACTTTTCTTACTATTTCTTCACTCATCTCAATTTTTTTCCCCCATTCTCGTTTGGTTTCAGGTGGAATTTTGTTTGTCGCATCAAATCCCATTTTACTTCCAAGTCCACTTTCAGGGGAAGCAAAATCCAAATAATCAATCGGTGCATTCTCTATCACGATTGTATCACGCACAGGATCCATCCTAGTTGACATTGCCCACATCACTTCCTTCCAATCACGTATATTTATATCATCATCAACAACTATAATAAACTTTGTATATAAAAACTGTTTAAGAAAAGAGAGTATGCCCATAACAATTCTTTTTGCATGCCCTGGATAAGATTTTTTTATTGAAACTACTGCTATTCTATAGGAACAACACTCTGGCGGCAGATAAAAGTCTGCTATCTCTGGAAATTGGTTGATAAGAACTGGCACAAAAATCTCGTTAAGTGCTTCACCAAGAATTGATGGCTCATCTGGCGGCTTGCCAGTAAAGGTGCTGAGGTAAATAGGTTTTTTACGCATTGTAATTGCAGTAATATCAAATTCAGGAAACTGCTCAACAGAATTATAGTAACCAGTATGGTCTCCGTATGGTCCCTCATTTCTATACTTATCCAAACTAACATAGCCTTCCAGAACAATTTCCGCATGAGCCGGCACTTGAAGTGGAATAGTCTTGCAATTTACAAGTTCAAGCGGCTTTTTTCGCAGTAGTCCAGCAAATTGATATTCCAACAATGTTTCTGGCACCGGAGTTACTGCAGCAATAATTGTTGCAGGATCAGCCCCAATTACAGCGGCAGCAGGAAATTTCATGTTTTGCCCTTTCTCTCTCCACCGTTTATGATGACTTGCCCCACCACGATGTGCAAGCCAACGCATCAGAGTTGTTTTTTTATCAACAACCTGCATACGATATACTCCAAGATTGAAATTATCTTGTTTGTTTTCTGTTGGTCCTTTTGTTACCACAATCGGCCAAGTGATAAGTGGTGCAGGTTCATTTGGCCAGCATGTTTGAATGGGCAGTAACCCAAGGTCCACTTCATCTCCTGTTAGCACCACTTCTTGGCACGGAGCTTTTCTCACGACTTTACTTCGCATTGACAATACAACTTTCAATAGAGGAAACATCTTCACAGCATCTTTAAAGCTTGTCGGCGGTTCAGGAGATTGCAAAAATGCTAGAAGTTTACCCAAGTCCCGTAGTTCACCAGGATTTATGTTCAGTCCCAATGCAATTCTCTCAACAGTGCCAAACAAATTTACCAGCACTGGTATCGAATTTTTGCCGTTTTCTGTAACAACATTTTCAAAGATGATAGCTGGCCCTTTGCTTAACATAACTCTACGATGAATTTCCGTCATTTCAAGAACCGTTGAAACTTCCTTTTTAATCCTAACCAGATCTTTTTTTTCTTCTAAAACTCCAATGAAGTCGCTTAAATTGTTGTACATAACTTAAAATAAGTCTTCTAAAGTAATCACATGATATATTGCATCTTTTAGATACTGGTTTTCAGAAGCTCCATTTGCAGCAATTAACACCCAGAATATCTGTTCCTTTGACTTCGTCTTTTCTATATAAACCGTTTCTTTTCTCTTTCATTGTTCAACAAATTCCTTTGTTACTGCATAAGGTTTATCACCATATTTTATTTCACAAAGCATTGTACACCCATCTTCTCGATAGAAAACTAAGTCAATCTGAGCACCACTTTCCTTACTATTCTTCTCTGGATAATATTGCCAACTCCACATATAACTGCTATAAGCTCTATATCCAATTTTCTTCTAATTCTATCGGCATGTTTAAAACATATTGCTTCAAATGCTTGCCCCGTCCATGTTAGCCAAGCTGATTTCTTGATTGCTAGCTCCCAAGAGTGTACATCACTCATTATTGCCCTTTTTGTTACTTCCCTAAGCAATTCAATCCATGCTAGATAGTATAGCACATACTCATCAATTAACCTATAATATACTCCTCTCTTTCCCTTGTTCAACGGTAAAAAACCACCAATAAATCCAGCCTCTTCTAAATTCCTTAATTTAGTAGTTAAGCGACCACCTTCAGTGATTTTAGTCACTTTTATAAGTCCTTTTCTGCTGACCTCTTTTGGCTTTTTTGCAATTGCGCAAATGACATTCAGATATGTTTCTGGCTCTTCATACAAAGAATGGAATAGCATATTAAACTCATCAAACAATAAATCACCCTTCTGAAAACAGATCGTATTAATATTTTGTGCTGCTGATAGTCCTTTACTTACTTCCTTAAAGTAATGCGGTATCCCTCCCATAGCCATATAGATCTGTAATATCTGCTGGTGATTAAGGTTGACCCCTAAACATCTTAGATACTCTTTAGTTTCACGTAAGTTAAAAGGCTGCAAAGGTATTCTTACAGTAATACGATTATGTAAGCCTCCTTTACTATAGATTAAATTTTCTAACATCCAGGAAGCCGCCGAACCACAAACAATTAAGATAAGCTTCTTTCGGTATGTCCAATGTATATTCCAAAAACATTCTAATGCTTTTAGAAAACCAGATTTTTTCGTAGCCACCCACGGTAGTTCATCAAAAAATAAGACAACTTGTTCATTCCCATGTGTATTATCAATAGCAAGTGTTAATTGTTGTAATGCATCCATCCAATTTTTAGGCAAAGCCATTCTTGCACCTTTATAAAAAGCATTTGATAACGACTGTGTAAAAATCGCAAGCTGCTTCTGCAGAGCACCATGATTAAGACCTGTCTGTTCAAATAAAATATCGGCATGTTTACTGAAAAATTGTTTTTTAGGTACGTCTTACCTACACGACGTCGACCATACACGGCAGTAAACTCAGCAGATTGGGAAAGAAGCTTACTCTCCAGAATGGTTATTTCCTTTTCTCTACCAATTATTAGTTCGTTCATATAATTTACCGTCGCGTTTGTCAGCATTATACACGGCAGTTATAAGATAATCAACTTTTTTACCGCCGTGTTTATAATTACTATATGCGGATAAAAGATAGGACATCCTATAATTGTCTATTCTAGCGTGTTTCTGCCACTTGTATTGCTAAGTTTTCTGACAAACTCTGTGGCCAATGTGCTTAGTTTTCATTGTATGTAAAGTTTGCATTCTAGGCAAAACTGGCTATAAAATACACTTGATATAAATGTTTTTATACATTAACATTAGATGCTTTTTCTAATATACAGATAATGTGTACTAAAAGTTTTATATTGTAGGTCACTTAAATAAGGGTATGTCCAGAATATCGTTTTTATTGATTTTTATACTGGCAGTAGCAAGTTTACCAGTAATAAACAATTGGCTTTCGCACCGCAGTCAAACCCTAAGCGATGATCAAATAGGTAAGAGATTAGATGACTATATCAGTAAAAATTTTGATAAGATTATTAAAACCCTCCGGGAAGAATCAATTAAAAGCAGTTATGCTGCCCGAGATAATGCGGTTAAAGGTAAAATTTTACAGTACAAAAATGAAATATTCGACCCAGCTTATCCTTACTCAGGAAATAAAAACAGCAAAGTTATAGCTGTAGGCTTTTTCGACTATTCTTGTAGATATTGCAAAGCTATAAAGAACGATATAAAACAGTTAACCAATGACGGCAAAGTTAAATACATCTTTAGGGATGCTCCAATACTTGGTAACGCTTCTTTAAAAGCAGCAAAAAGTGCTTTAGCTATTTATTTTATCGATAAAGAAAAATATTTTGATTTTCACTACGCTGCTTTAAGTCACAAAGGAGAATTCTTAGATGAAACTATATTAGGTATAGTGAAAAATATAGGGATTAATGAGGACGACTTCAATAATTCTATGAAAAACAATGCAGATAAAATTGAGCAAATGATAAACAACAGCAAACTTTTAGTAAGGGAACTGGGAGTAGGCGGCACACCTCTTTTAATAATTGGGGATAGCCTGTTAGTAGGGGCAACTGATTTGAATGTATTACGCAAAAAAGTAGATGAATTAAGCCGCGAGCAAGGCTAATTGCCATAAAATTTTATTTTTTTTGCTTGACAGCACAAGTGAACCTAAGTACAGTAACCATAGGTGTGATAAGTAACAGCACACAGAAGGTATACAGTTTAATTACTTGAATGGTATTCTACAGGTGTAGTTTGTACAAGTTTCTCCTTCTGTCATTATTTTTAATAAAATTGTGTAAAACTAGATTCCAGAGTCACGTGCTGGAATGACACTCTTTCCTAGTGGAGATTGCACTTAAATCACAACGTTTGTGCAGTTGTGCACCTAGCTACTCTCATGAAGCCACTTACTATGTGAAGTGTTTCCAAATTAAAACTTTTATACACTTTCTTTAGCCAAACCATCTTAATCTTACTTTCACGGGAGAACATATCTCGTTTACAGAAATTAGATTTCCAGAAAACATATCTTACGGTTCCTCTGGAGGGCTAGAATTTTCTACTGATATTGTAACAACTCATAATGGTTGTGAACAGCGCAATATCAATTGGGGTCAGATCAAATGAGCAGCTACAAGAATTAATAACATTTTTAACGCATGAAAAGGTAGAGCAATAGGATTCCGTTTTAAAGATTGGTCAGATTTTACAGTCACTAATCAAGAATTGGAATAGGAAACAATAAAAAAACGACTTTTCAACTGATCAAAACCTATGTAAGTGGAAAGGATAAGCACGTACGTATAATTAAAAACCAGTACATGGCACAGTAAAGATCTATTTAAACGGTAAAGAAGAAAATAAATACTCAGTAAATTATTCAACAGGAGAAATAACATTTACGAAACTACCAGTGAAAGGCGTAATAACCACTGCAAGCTTCAAATTTAATGTGCCTGTACGTTTTGATACAGACTACTTAAAAGCTTTTATTGATAACTATGGCAGCAGCAGCTGGAACAATATTCCCCTGGTGGAAGTGAAACTTAGCTAATTTTCTCACAAAGTACTTTTGAAAAAGGTTATTCAATAACTTGCTTGAAAATTTCCTCTTGTTGCTGAGCATGAATGCCAGCATAACCACATGCAGGAGATGCAGCAGCAGGTCTTGCAATGCACTTGGGCCTTTTTGCTTGAATATTAAGATTGGATAACACTTCTTCTATCAATGGGTTAACAAAAAACCACCCTCCCATATTTTTTGGTTCCTCTTGACACCATATAATTTCAGCATTTTTGTACTTTGCAAGTTCGTTACTTAGTTTATCGGTAGGAAACGGATAGAATTGTTCTAAACGTATTACTGCTATATCGCTTATTTTTTGTCTTTCACATGCTTCAATTATATCATAATAAACTTTACCGCTACATATTACAATTTTACGCACCTTATCACTGGAAACTAAACCTGTTCTATATTCTGGAATTACCATGAGAAATTTCTCTTCAAAGTCAGACAGATTAGAAACTGCTCTTTTATGACGTAATAGCGACTTAGGTGTAAATATTATTAGAGGCTTACGAAAGCCTCTATGTATCTGCCTGCGCAAAGTATGAAAGTAATTTGCCGGTGTTGAGCAATTAACTACTTGCATATTATCTTCTGCACAGAGTTGCAAAAACCTCTCTATACGCGCGGAACTATGCTCAGGCCCCTGTCCCTCATAACCATGAGGCAACAGTAAAACTAGACCGCTTGATCGCAACCATTTTGTTTCTGCAGATGCAATAAATTGGTCGATCATAATTTGCGCACCATTTGCAAAATCACCAAATTGCCCCTCCCAGAGCACCAATGAATAAGGAGAATCAAGGCTATATCCATACTCAAAGCCCATTACAGCATACTCTGATAAAGCGCTATCTATGACCTCAAAGTGAGCTTGCTCTTTATTTATATTGTTTAGTGGAATAAACGTTTCTTCTGTCACTTGGTCAACAAGCCTTGCATGACGGTGCGAGAAAGTGCCTTGACCCGAATCTTGTCCTGACAAACGCACTCCTATTCCTTCTGTAAGTAGTGATGCAAACGCAAGGCTTTCAGCAGTTGCCCAGTCTATATCGTGACCGGAATTTATACTATTTATTCTTCCATTGAGTATTTTTCTAACCTTATTATTGACATTAAAACCTCTTGGAATATTGTTATTTATGTGCACACCTAATTTTTTCAACTTACTTTGCGAGACACCAGAATCCGCACAGTACTCGCTCAAATCGTTCAACCTCGCTCTTCTTAATTTTGACCATACTCCACCGAACCAGTCAGCTTTTTTGGGAGTGTAAGTTACTGACTCAGTAAGGCTTTTATCCAATCTTACCCTAAATTCGCAGCGCAATTTATTCACTTCATTATCACTTAATACTTTCTCTGCAGTCAACTTCTCTTCATATAGCATCCCTGAAGTTTTATGCTTTGATATCGCCTGATACATGAGTGGCTGAGTGAAATTTGGTTCATCACCCTCATTATGTCCATACTTGCGGTAGCATATTATGTCAATCACCACGTCTTTTTTAAACTTCTGCCTATATTCGACTGCAAGGCCCGCAACAAAACTTACAGCTTCTGGATTATCCCCATTAACGTGAAATACTGGAGCTTCTATAGATTTAGCTACATCAGTACAATAAAAAGATGACCGTGTGCAGCTTGGGCTTGCAGTAAAACCAACTTGGTTATTAATGACAATGTGCACGATACCATCCACTTTATAGCTCTCAATGTTGCTTAAGGTCAGGGTTTCGGCAACCACTCCTTGACCGATAAACGCTGCATCACCATGTATTGATATTCCAAGCACAGACCTTATTTTTTGCTTTGCTCTTATTCTTCCAGCCAGAACCGGGTTTATTGCTTCAAGGTGAGATGGATTAGGACATAAACTTAAGTGTATTTTTTTACCACCAGTAAGTGTTCGATCAGAGGAGTAACCAAGATGATATTTAACATCACCAGACACCTCAAGATCACTTGGATATGCAAGATTGCCTTGAAATTCAGACAGCATTGCTGCATATTCTTTCCCTACAACTTTGGTGAGAACATTGAGCCGTCCACGGTGAGCCATGCCAAGAACTATCTCTTCAATACCAAAAGCCGCGGAATCGCTAATAATTTTCTCAACTGCAACAATAGCTGATTCCCCACCTTCTATAGAGAAACGTTTATATCCAGGAAATTTGATATGGAGAAATTGCTCGAACATCTCAGACTCAATCAAGTGCCTCAATATTTCTTTCTTATCTTGTGAGCTCAGCGTATAGGTCTGGTTTTCAATTTTCTCCTGCAACCATATTCTCTCCTCATAAGAGGAGATATGCATAAATTCAAAACCTATATTCTTGCAGTAAATATCTCTATAGATTTCAGCACCACGCGCTGGAGATAGATTCGAGTATTTTTGATAATCTATTTCCTTATTCACATTTGGTGATAATGGATTAAGATCTGCAAAAAAATGACCATAGGACCTGAAAAAATTTGCTACAGAATCATTCGCCTTGGTTGCATGCTGTGCACCACAAGACTCCACTTTATTAACTTCTAAATTGCTTGAAAAAATCCTGTACCAATCTTCTCCGATTGATTTATCGCCTTGCAGATAACGACTATACATTTCCTCAATAAATTCCGCATTATCACCATAAAGACAGGAGTTGTTTCTTAAACATAGCATAATCTCTATAAAAGGCATCAAATATTTATAACTATACCTTAAATTTCTTAAAAAGGAACTCCTTTTCATTTCTAATTATTAAGCTGCACTTGCGAGACCACGCGATTTTTGACTATTAAGAAACTCTGCCCTAGCTTTAATGAACTCAGACGATAGCCCTGGTAGAAAAAATAGAGTTTTTACTGTACAACACGCTCAACATAATGCAACAGCAGCCATATCTACTGTAAGAGCAGAACACCAAACTTTACTTAATATATACGTCTGCAACTCCAAAAACCAAAGTAATACTACCTGCTGTAATTAATAGCTTAGTAATTCCGAGTATAGCTACTTTTTCATAGTTAATAGCACCAAATAGTTTTCCAATATCACTGTTATGGTAAGCATGATTTACCGGCTTTGCCATCTTTATCCTTCAAATCTGGATTAGCACCTCTCCTTAAAAGCAATTTTGCAATTTCAACACTACCTTTTTTATAATATTTGTCACACACGCAATTCAAAGGGCGTCCTACCCTGATCGTCCCGTGTATTAGAATCAACACTTTTATCCAATAAAGCAATTACACAGTTTTATAGCGATCAATATCACCATAATTATCAATAACACAACGGAATAGTGATTTACCTTTTTGATCTTTTATATTAGGATCGGCACCATTCTCCAAGGGCCGTTTTACAATATCGTCATGCCCACAAGAAAGCGCTTTATGTAATAGAGATTCACCATGTTCATCTCGTGCATTAGGATCTGCACCATGTTTCAAAAGTAGTTCTACAATATTACCATGCCCTCTTGAACACGCCTCATGTAATGGAATTCACCATATTTATCGCGTACATTAGGATTCGCAACATTTTCCAAGAGCAATTTTACAAGATCAACATTGCCGAAAAAACAGCAGAAGATAACGGTAAATCATTTCCAAAGTGCTTTTCATTGATATAATCACCAAGTTTCCATCCTTACTGCTTTTGAACTTAGAAAAGAGCTTTTTAAGAAATGCTATATCCTGCCTTAAAAGAGCTTCATGTAAATGAAACTTTAAATCTTCAACAGAATTAATATCCCTATCTTCACTAGTTAGTTTTGTAGATTTTTTTGTATTTTTATCAGTTTTCGCATTTTTCTGAGTAAGAAATTTATATACAGCATCTAATTCTTTAAATTTTTCCTCATTTTATTCTCGTACATCCTTACTCCTATCTGAATGTTTATCAGGATAATATTTAAGGGCTAATTCTCTATATACTTTTGTAACCTGTCACCTAAGTAAAGAAGGCGCTCTTCCTCACTCAACCTCAGAACCGTACGTGAGACTTTCACCTCATACGGCTCCTCTACAATTTGG
>NZ_JAUCRB010000003.1 GCF_030373985.1 Wolbachia pipientis | reverse complement strand
CGCTTATAAAGCGTTCAAGACATCACCCAACGTCAAATTTTGAAATAAAGAGTAGAATAACTAGCTACAACGGTTTTTTTTGTCTTTTTTTTCTGCTTGGTAAGTTTCTTAAGCATTAAAGCTAAGGTTAGTTGCAGTTTAAAAGCAGCTAGATCGCAATGTTTAGGACTTAAATAATGCCAATACTGAAAATAGGTATTAACTTGAGTTTCTTTTGCCTCTTTTTTATTTAGTAAATTTCTTAATGCTTACAGCTTAGGTTGGTTGCAGTTTTAAGAGTCCGAAAGGGGTATAATCCAAGTAGCTGACACACAACTGTACGAACATTTGTTTTACCAAGACAATTCGCACAACAAATGGTGTCATGCAAGTAGCTGGCACTAGCATTCAATCTTTCCATAATCATCAAAAAAGTTATATTTTAACATAAAACAGCTACTTTTATACTCACCAATTTAATAAAATTCCTGGGTTGCATCTTAAAAAAAGTCAAAAGACTATAATAAGCAAAAGAGTGATACTGTGTCCAGATGGGTGGGTAAAGACCGTTAGGATTATATACCTTGTAAAAAGCATTAATGTTTTAAGCTTGTATCTACTTGTATGACACCCTCTTGGTGAAGATTGCTTTCAAATCACAATGTTCGTACAGTTGTGGCTGAGTGTAGAGAGTTGGAAACGTCCCTTGAATTTTTTTCTTACATACTTTAGTTACATTTATAGCTTAACAATCACCCGTTACTAACGCATGTCTAACAGCGCATATCTCTAAATAATTTTACAAGATATTGGTTATTAGATAACATAATCGAAGTCTTTTCTTATATTCATTATGGTTAGAGCTGTACAAATTAAAAGAACTGGAGGACCAGAAGTATTAGAGTTTATAGGTAAGAATATAGGTGAGCCAAAAGATGAGGAAGTTTTAGTACGTCACACAGCTATTGGTTTGAATCGTTATGACTTGGAACATAGAAAAGGCTTTCGCAAAATTAAAGATTTGCCATCAGTCCTTGGAGTTGAAGCAGTAGGAGTTGTTGAAAAGCTTGGTAAAAAAATAAGTGATGGCTTAAAAGTTGGAGATAGAGTTGGATACTGCACAGCACCACCTGGAGCATACTGCGAAAAACGTGTCATACACCAGAAATATTTGATAAAAATTCCAGATGAAATACCAGATGAAACTGTAGCTGCAGTGCTATTTAAAGGTATGACGGCTCACTATTTAGTGAATCAGTCTTACAAAATAAAGCCTAGCACTGTTGTGCTTGTACATGGAGCCAGTGGCGGTTTAGGACAAATAATATGCCAATGGGCAAAGAATAAAAAAAGTGTAGTTATAGGTTCTGTGAGCTCCGATGAAAAAATGAAGATAGCTTTAAAGAACGGCTGTACGTACGCAGTAAATTACAATGATAAAGACTGTGTTTCTAAAATTATGGAGATTACACAAAATAAAGGAGTGGGTGCAGTGTATGATCCTATAGGTTATGCTACGAGCAAGCTTTCTTTTGAATCGTTAGGCAAGTTTGGCATATATGTTTCTTATGGACAAATATCAGGTAGAGCTCCGGTTAGTTTTTCTTTACTTAGCTCACGTTCGTTATTTGCTACAGGAACTTCAATATATCATTATAAGCATGACAGATTCACGTTGGCCCTTACTGCGATGGAAATCTTTGAGATGGTAAGGAAAAAACTTTTGACTGTAAGGATCAACAAAAAATATAAATTTGATGAAATAATAAAGGCTCACCGCGATATGGAAGACAGGAAAGTAAGTGGATTAAACATTATAAAAATTTCTTAAGTAAACTAGTAACTTTAATTAGCTATCTGTTGAATATTACCTATTTCAACAATAGGCAATGTTACTTCTAACTACCTCAACATTTTCTCTTGGTAGCTCATTAATAAATCGCGAGGTATACATCGATTGCCACTGGTTATTTATCTCCCTTCTGTTTACACATGAAATTATCAACCTTTCTTTTGCTCTGGTTATTCCAACATATGCAAGTCTTCTTTCTTCCTCTAAAGCTTTACCACTTTTATCCTCAAAAGATCTTTGATGAGGAAATAGTCCCTCTTCCCAGCCAGGTAGAAACACACATGGAAATTCAAGCCCCTTAGCTGCATGAAGAGTCATAACATATACGGTGTCGTCATTATTCATATTATCCACTTCCGTCACTAAACTTATGTGCTCTAAAAAAGTTGTAGCATTATCGAAATTCTTTAAAGATGAAATGAGCTCTTTGACATTTTCTATTCGTGCTAAGCTTGTCGCTCCTTCATTTTCAAGCATTTCAATATACCCTGATTGATTTGCTATAGTTTCAACAAACTCATGAAGTAGTTTTACACTTACTATCTCTTCCCAAGCTTTAATTTTATTCAAAAAATCGTTGAGTGAGAGCTTAATCCTTTCAATCACTTGATTACTATCAACTAGTATTTTTGTCGCCTCAAAAAAAGAAGTTTTGTTATCTTGAGCGATCGTATATATCTTTTTCATAGTAGTGGGCCCTATGCTTCTTTTTGGTCGATTCACGATCCTTTCAAAAGCAAGATCATCGTTATTGTTTGTAATAAGTCTTAAGTATGCAATTATGTCGCGAACTTCCTGACGTTCATAGAATTTTACGCCACTTACGATCTTGTAAGGAATTGAATATTTTATAAAATACTCTTCCAGAACTCTAGTTTGAAAAGTAGCCCTCACCAACACTGCAATGTCACTAAATCTGTATTTATTGAGCTTTAATATCTGTTCGCTTATAAACCTTGCTTCAGCTTTACCGTCCCATAATTTTATCAGATTTACCTTTTCCCCTTCAGTGTTTACTGTCCACAATTTTTTTTCTAAGCGAGTTTTATTGTGATTTATTACATATGACGCAGTTGCAAGTATATGGGATGTCGACCTATAGTTACACTCTAGTTTAACGGTCTTTGCATTTTTAAAATCGTCGGAAAATTTTAAAATGTTTTCGACTTCTGCACCACGCCAACTATATATCGATTGGTCGTCATCTCCCACACAGCAAATATTTGAGTGCTCTTTTGCAAGATATTTCAGCCAAAGATATTGTATTGCATTTGTATCTTGATATTCATCCACCATAATATACTTAAAATTATTCTGGTAGTAGGAAAGGATTTCAGTCTTTTGATTGAAGAGTTGTATGTTATATAGCAATAAGTCACCAAAGTCGACAGAGTTAAGAAACTTCAACCTTTCCTGATATTGGTAATAGACTTTGAGTGCAGTTACGTATACAGGCCTAAATGATTGAATGTTTTTCACTTCAGATGGCAGTAAGCACTTCTCTTTCCACTGCTGAATGATATTCATAATGGTCTTACATTTTTCTGATAAGTAATCAGGATTTATTTCATTAATAATATTTTTTATTATCTGTAATTGGTCATCCACACCAATGATTGTAAAGTTAGAGTTTAAACCCACAATTTCAGCATGGCGGCGTAAAATTCTTGCTGCAATCGCATGGAAAGTACCAAGCCATGGTATATTTGTGCCTGTGAGTTCAAGTACCCTTGATACCATTTCACTTGCAGCTTTGTTTGTGAATGTAACTGCCAATATCTTATCGGAATTAGCGTAGCCATTTCTAATTATATGCGCTATTCTTGAGGTAATTGTTCTCGTTTTTCCCGTTCCGGCCCCCGCTAATATCAGAACTGGCCCATCCACGTTAGTTACAGCCGATTGTTGTTCTGAATTTAGCAGTGAGAGGTAATCGTTCATTGCAGCCCTACCGAATATAGTTACATAAGTTAACCTTATTGTTTGCGCTCTGTAAAGTTTTTGTTGTTTATTTTAAACTCACCCTAAATATATTAAGAAGCAGTCACCTAAACTTGACAACTGCTGAAAGATTAGCCAAATGGCACTGGAACACTTATGGAAATATCGTACATACACCAAAACCGATATAACCTGTGGGATTGGTAGGACTCGAACCTACGACCAATTCGTTATGAGCGAACTGCTCTAACCAACTGAGCTACAATCCCCTTCATTAATATTTATAATACATATAAAAACAAATTTGTCTATTGGCTTATTTCGCTATCAACCCAATCTGACAAACTATTTATCGCACCAATCTTGCGTGCAATCTCCTTACCATCTTGAAATATAATTAAAGTGGGTATGGATTGAATTCCGTATTTACCTGGCACTTCAGTTCCTTCATCTATATCGAACTTGCAGATCTTGATCTTGCCTCTTTTATCTTTAGCTAACCGTTCAATTCGCGGCATTAGGCTTTTACATGGTCCACACCACTCTGCCCAAAAGTCTACCAACACAAACCCTTTGTAATCAGCAACTTCAGACTTAAAACTTTGATCATTTACTAATGTAATATCGTCACTCATAAAATACCTAATTTTATTAGCAAAATATAGCGCATAAATCAGCAATCAATCAACTAGATTCTTATCAGAGAGCTTGAAAAATTGCCCTAAAGTGTTCACATAAGCAAAAAACTTCTATTACATCTGATGATTAAAAATATCCACGTTTTCCCACCCCATTAAATCCAACTCAATACGAGTAGGAAGAAATTCAAAGCACTTTTGTGCTAGTTCTTTTCTGTTTTCACGTTCTAGCATTAAATCTAGCCTTTCTTTTATTTTATGGAGATATAAGACATCAGACGCAGCGTAACTTCTTTGTTTGTCTGTTAAATCATCATTTCCCCAATCAGAAGATTGTTGCAGTTTATTTAATTTGATATTAAGTAGCTCTAAGCATAAGTCTTTTAAACTGTGGTTGTCAGTATAGGTACGAACCAAACGCGAAGCTATTTTGGTGCAATAGCATGGAAGCGCCCAAGTTTCCAAATAATAACGTATTATGCTTATGTCGAATCGTGCAAAGTGAAATATTTTAGTTATATCTTTATCCCCCAATATTTTTCTTAAATTTGGAGCTGCATAATCGTTCTTGAATTGGATTAAGTGAGCGTTTCCATCGTTGAAAGAAAGCTGCACAAGGCAGAGTCTGTCTCTGCCATGAAGTAACCCCATTGCTTCCGTATCAACAGCTACAGGCCCCACATTACCTGGTATTGAACTAGCTGGTAGGTCGTCTTTATATACAAATATCCTCATAAGGCTTTGTGGAATAATAAAAAGTTAATAATAATTGAAAGTGAGTTTTTAGTACACAAATATATAAACATAGTTGCTTACATTTTTAATATGTACGGGGTTTACAAATTGTTGTATACTACTATAATTTAAGAAATGAAATTTAGATTTAATTTAACTGCGGTAGTAGCTCAGTTGGTAGAGCACAACCTTGCCAAGGTTGAGGTCGAGGGTTCGAACCCCTTCTCCCGCTCTTTTTCTAAGGTCGTTTCATAAAAAAATTACTTTGCTCATTCAATTAATCTAATCATAATGACAATAGAGAGAGTTTAAAAGCTCTGTAGAAAAAATAGTTATTAAATTAATCAAGGGGGATGTATGGATAAGGAATTTCTAGAGTTTCTTGGTGTGCTATCAATAGTGGGGGCTGCAATAGGAGCACTCACAGGTGTGGGATTGAGTTTTACAGCTTTATCACCTTTAGTTATAAGTGAAATTGTTGCTGCTGTTCCTTTAGCCTTGTTATCTATATGTGGGCTTTTTAATGATGTAAAAAATGGAAGTTGCTCCAAACGAGATTTTTTTATGCTTGCTTGCTTATGTGTTGCAGGCGCTGCAATCGGAGTTGGTCTTGCTAAAGCTGCAACTGCTATTTTTCCTGGTGCAATGCTTGGAATGGGATCAGTAACTTTAACAGGTGCATTAATAGGAGCTGTAGCACTAATTGCAGCGATTCTTGCAGCGGAATATATTATAGAACCAATAGCTGAAAAAGTGAATGAATATATCATCTCTCCTACAGTTGAACGTTTTTCTTCAAAAGGAAAAGAGTGTAAGCCAGCTTAAGCTAACAAAGTAAGGTTTTTGTTTTTTGTCATTCTAGTGTGCAACGCTGAGATAACGGAAGAAATGGTACTGTATTACCGTAAAATTTGACATCGACCGCTGATAATCCCAATATTAGTAGGGTAAGAATTACTCAAAAAAGCATGCATAAATATGATGTAGTGGTAGTGGGTGGTGGTCATGCGGGGTGTGAAGCAGCTGCAGCTGCAGCTCGCCTTGGCGCAAACTCACTACTTATAACTCATAAAATTTCAACTATAGGAGAAATGTCCTGCAATCCAGCAGTCGGAGGAGTTGCAAAGGGTGTTGTAGTCAGGGAAGTTGATGCTCTTGATGGAATAATGGGAAGAGCAATTGATCAAGCCAGCATACATTCAGTCATTTTAAATAGCAGCAGAGGCGCTGCAGTATGGGGGCCACGTGCACAGGCAGACCGAAAATTATACAAGCAAGCAATACAGGAAATTGTTCTAAATTATAACAATTTGACAGTAAAAGAAGAGTCGGTTGATGATTTTCTTATAGAGAGTAATAGCAATGGAAAACCGCACATTAAAGCTGTAATAACAAGCTCAGGAGAACGTATACTAGCAGGCAGAGTCATTTTAACTACAGGAACTTTCCTGCAAGGTGTGATCCATATAGGAGAACAAACAACCCCTTCAGGAAGAATGGGAGATAAGTCTACAATAGAACTTGCAAATACGTTGAAGAAACATGATTTTAAACTAGGTAGGCTGCGCACTGGAACCCCGCCAAGGCTCAATTTTAGCACTATAAATTGGTCAATATTACAAGAGCAAGTAGGTGATAATCCACCTACACCGTTTTCTTATCTCGCGGAAAAAATTAACCAACCTCAGGTTTCATGCTTCATTACTCATACTAATGAAAATACACACAGAATAATTCGAGAAAATCTGCACAGGTCAGCTTCCTCATATCTAAGTGACGTTGTTGCACCAAGATACTGCCCATCCATCGAAGCTAAAGTTAAAAAATTTGCAGAAAAACATAGCCACCAAATATTCTTAGAACCAGAAGGACTCGATGATAACACTATATATCCAAACGGAATTTCGAATTCATTGCCTGTTGAAGTACAGCATGAAATGATAAATAGTATCAAAGGACTTGAAAACGCGGAAATTCTAAGACCTGGGTACGCAGTTGAGTATGACTATATCGATCCACGAGAGCTACTTCATACTCTTGAAACTAAGAAAGTTAAAGGTCTATACTTTGCCGGTCAAATTAATGGCACCACTGGATATGAAGAAGCAGCAGGGCAAGGAATTATCGCCGGAATTAACGCAGCACTCTCTACATCTCAAAAAAAAGAAAGCTTTGTTCTCCACCGCACGGATTCATATATCGGTGTAATGATAGATGATCTAGTCACTAAAGGGGTAATCGAGCCTTACAGACTATTCACCTCACGTGCAGAATATAGGCTAGCAATCAGATCAGATAATGCAGATAGGAGATTAACACAAAAAGGTTATGATATTTCCCTTGTGTCACATGAAAGATACTCTGTTTTACAGAATAAACTTAAATCTATTAAGCAACTTGAAGAAAAGTTAGAAAGCCTGACAATTACCCCAGAACAACTTAATTCTTATGGTATTAAAATATCTTATGATGGAATAAGAAAAACGGCATTAGACTTACTCAGTTACCCTAACATTAACTGGAATAAATTACAAGAGATATGGCCGGAGTTAAATATAGATTCCAGCGTCACGCGCTGGAATGACACCAAAATGGATAATACAGTTAAAAATGAAATACGTGAAGCAGTTGCAATTGAAGCAAAATACAAGCCTTACCTAGTAAGACAAGAAGCAGATATGAAGTTTCTGCGAGAGGAAACTAATACCAAAATTCCAACCAATTTCAATTATTCACAAGTCAAAGGTCTATCAAGTGAGGTAATAGAAAAATTGCAGGCGATAAAACCAACAACAATTGGCATTGCAAAGCAAATACAAGGTATCACTCCCGCAGCAATAATGAGCATATTAATGTATTTGAGAAACAAGAAAATGAAAGTAGCTGCTAATTCTGCGTAAGGCATTCCATGTCAAAAATTGAAGAATTTCGTTCTTTTATGTTTACAATAAATGTTGATGCGTTTATGTTGCACACTAAAGATGAGTATTTAAATGAATACTCAGATGAGTTAACCAAGTTATGTGGCTTTACAGGAACAAATGGGCTACTCATTGTTACAAAAAACAACAAGTGCCCATTTTTTACAGATGGACGCTATATCTTACAAGCTCGCAATCAGTTAGATCGGAACAATTTTCAAGTATATAATATACAAGAAGAGGATCCACGCGAATGGGTAAAAGCAAACTTAACATCGACTACCTCGCTAGGTTATTATTTGCAATATTTTACTGTAAAAGAGATAAGAAAATATGAAGATATTTGTAAATCAGTACCCTATTCAATTAAAAAAGAAAGTCATCATAAAAAACAAACGATAGTTTTGCACGCAACTGAGTATTCTGGCGAAAGTAGCAAGAATAAATGTGAAAAAGTCGCTAAAGGCATGGATAAAAAAGCTGAAGCAGTGCTTTTAACTGACCCATGTTCTATTTCTTGGTTATTAAATTTAAGAAATGAAAATGCTAAATATACTCCATGTATATTTGGCCGCGCTATATTATATAAAAGCGGTAATGTTGATTTGTTTATTCAAGATAAAGAACATTCGACTATAGAAGCAAATCTGGGCAATCACGTAAATGTTTTTGATATTAGTGAGCTAGAAAGTTCTCTGTGCAAGCTAAATTCAATAATTATAGATCCAAGTACAACTCCAATGAGTATTATGGCTATAATACGAAATAAGCAATTAGTTGAAAGAGAGGATCCTTGTTTAATTCATAAAGCAGTAAAAAATCAAACTGAAATAGCTGGTGCTATCAATGCACACATCAGGGATGGAATGGCAGTTACGAGTTTTCTATATTGGCTTGCCAATAGATCAGTTGAAAAATCTACTGAAACTGAGACGCAAATTCCAGTACCACATACTGGGATGACACCAGACCAAGCTACAGCTGTCATCACAGTGCTTGACACTGAGATCCAAGAAAAAAATATAGATTCTAGCGTCACACGCTGGAGTGACACTAAAGGAAATGCTAATTATTCAAACAAGGAGTTTTATGAAACTACTGAACTCAAAGCCGAAGAAAAGATTTTAGAATATAGAAAAGAGCAGGCTTTGTTTAAGCAATCAAGTTTTCCAACAATTTCCGCATTCAATGAAAATGGAGCAATTATTCATTACCGTGCAAGTAGTAAGACAAATAAAGTAATTCAGGAAGATGGACTATATTTGATTGATTCTGGTGGCCAATACCTTGACGGCACAACTGATGTTACAAGAACTGTAGCAATTGGCAATCCAACTAATGAACAAATAACCCACTATACAATAGTATTGAAAGCTCACATTGCTGTAGCAAGTGTCACCTTTCCTCTTGGCACTACTGGTGGAGAATTGGATATATTAGCACGTACTCAACTATGGAAATTTGGAATAGATTACATGCATGGTACAGGGCATGGAGTAGGAAGCTATCTATCAGTACACGAAGGGCCACAAGCAATATCAAAAGGAAATAAAGTAAAACTTATGCCAGGAATGATACTTTCCAATGAACCTGGGTATTACATTCCAGGGAAGTATGGAATAAGAATTGAAAATCTGATGTATGTTAGCAGGCAAGAAAACGACTTCTTAAACTTTAAGCAACTAACCTCCATTCCATATGATAGAAGGCTAATAGATGTGCAAATGCTTACCCAAGACGAAATTAATTGGACAAATAGCTACCATCGATTTGTCTATAAAAACTTAGAAAATAATATCAAAGATAAGGAATGGTTAAAGAAATTATGCGACCCTTTATAAACAAAGAAGCGGCTCTTTTTATTCCTTAAGGTGTTCTGCTGAGTTGTGATGGGTATTTTGTATTGTTTTTAATTTTAAAACAATATATAATAGAAGATACATATTTTTAGGCAGGTATAATTATGACAGATAAAGTGCAAGAAGATGAATTTATGAAGCAGTATATTGATACTTGCAAGGAGCAAATAGAGAAGTTAGCCAAGGATCCTGAGCTGCTTAATCAGACCTTAAAGCCATTTATGCAAATGTCTCAGCAGCTTATGGCCGGCGGTATGTTAGACAGTTCTATGTCTGGCACAATACCTAGTTTAGGTAGCATGGATATTGACAAAATGATCACTCAAATGAAGGAAATGATTGATTACATAAAAGGTAACTATAAGAAGCTCATGAAAAAGGATAGCTCGCAGATCCAAGAGCTTGATGAATCCAGTAAAAAACTGAGAAGCTTGGTTAAGAAATTGATGGAAAAGATTGAAAATAATAAATAGTAATAGCTGGAATTATCAATAGCATAGTAACACGGAACCCCAGGTTAGACCTGCACCTATTGCAATTAATAGACCAAAACTTCCTGGTTTTATTTTTGATTCCTGTGTTGCGTTATCAAGCGCTATTGGAATTGATGCTGCTGAGGTGTTTGCATGCTTATCAACTGTATTGATCACTTTTTTCATAGAGAGATTTAACTTCTTTACTACTGCCTCAATAATACGAATGTTTGCTTGGTGAGGAACTAACCAATCAATATCAGCAATTTTCAAATCATTGCATTTCAGTGTTTCCCTTACTGAGGCTGTTAACTTATCCACTGCATGCTTGAACACTTCTCTTCCATTCATGCATATTTTTCCAGGATCACCAGTTGAGGATATTCCCCCATTTGTACATAATATATCCACATTACCATCAGAATATAGGTTGGTTGATATTATACCCCTTGTGGGGTTCTCAGTTATTTCATTAAAATGCGTTGCAGATTTTATTACCATTGCACCAGCACCATCACCAAAAAGCACACAAGTTGATCTATCTTCCCAATCAACAATTCTAGACATTATTTCAGCACCTATAACCAGCGCATATTTAATTCTATTGTTAGATTTTATAAGCGAATCAGCAACTGTAACCGCATATATAAAACCAGAACATGCTGCTTGCACATCAAAAGCAAATGCATTTACACATTTTAACTTACTTTGCACTATTGTTGCACAACTAGGTAAAGTTTTATCAGGCGTTGTTGTTGCAACTATGATTAAATCAATTTCATCCATCAAAATTTTAGCTTTTTCTATAGCATTTTTTGCTGCATTAACAGCTAGGTCTGAAGTTAATTCTCCTTCGTCTGCTATATGCCTTTGAGTTATCCCTGTTCTCTGCCTAATCCACTCGTCACTTGTCTCAACCTTCAATGCAATTTCGTCGTTACTCAGCGTTTTCTTTGGCAGGTAAGATCCAGTGCTTAATATGAAACTCTTATTCAATGTGACTTACCTCGCTAATTATCCTCTGATTTAAATTTTCACTAATGGCATTTACTGCAAATTTTATAGCATGGGCAAAAGAAACAGCATCAGAATTTCCATGACTTTTGATAACGATACCATTTAGCCCTAAAAACATAGCTCCACTTCTAATTTTAGGATTAAAACGTGTTAATGTCTTACTTAGTTTGGATTTCAACAATATACCAACAAGCATTTTCACTGCCCATGAATTGAACACTTCTTGCTTTAATAGATTTATAAAAGTACTTGCAGTAGCCTCAGCTGTTTTAAGCATTACATTACCAACAAAGCCATCAGCAACTATTACATCTATATTACCTTCTAAAAATTCACTTGCTTCTATGTATCCTTTGAAATTAACACTTGGAGCATTTTTAAGTAATTCAAAAGCTCCCCGTACTGAGTCAGTGCCTTTAACTTCTTCTGTACCAATATTCAACAAAGCAACTTCAGGATTGTCAACTTTTAATGCTACTCTTGCAAATATACTCCCCATCAATGCAAATTGAAATAATGAGTCGGCATTACAATCAACATTTGCACCAAGGTCAAGCAGCGCAAAGCTTTTTGCCTTAGTTGGACAAACGGACACAATAGCAGGGCGATAAACGTTTGGCAATGTTCCTAAAACCAATCTGGAAATTGCCATCAATGCTCCGGTGTTGCCTGAAGATACCACTCCAGAAGCCTTACCTCTTTTCACCACCTCAATGGCCGCTTTCATACTTGAGTCTTTACGATGCCTCAACGCAAATGATGGTTTATCACTTGCAAGAACATTGTCAGAGCAGTGGGTAAACTCAGAATTACCACTCA
This sequence comes from Wolbachia pipientis, assembly GCF_030373985.1. Classification (GTDB taxonomy): domain Bacteria; phylum Pseudomonadota; class Alphaproteobacteria; order Rickettsiales; family Anaplasmataceae; genus Wolbachia; species Wolbachia pipientis_D. The sequence goes on along the minus strand of NZ_JAUCRB010000003.1, from coordinate 191,938 downwards.
CCTTCTTATATTTTGAAAGCAAAGGAGATATCTCTTTATGATCTCCATAAATATGAAAAAAAACTTTAACCGCTGGATCAACAAGGTTATCCAAAAAAAAACCAGCACCTTGAATCACTGAGAGGGGCGCAAAATCACCCCCCATAGCGTCAAGTGCAATGATTATGTTATCGCTGACCGTGGGTAACATACCATGATAGTTATTCTGCCTGTTGTTTGATGAAAACCCTTTTTCCTTTGTAGCTGCCATCAACTGCTATGTTATGAGGCAACATAAATTCTCCAGTTGTTGTGCATACTACAATGTTTTTAGGCTCAATCGCATGATGAGAACGATGCATATTGCGCCTTGATTTTGATTTTTTTCTTTTTGGAACTGCCAAAACTTCCCCCATCTTACTGAAAAATTCAATTTATTAGTAACATGTTCTTTACAAGAAGTAAACAGTGATAGTAAAATAAGTAAGACTTGCTTATACAATTAAGCTCTATAAGTTTTAAACTGAAGCACCTTAATCAAAGTATATTGAACTTAGGACAAATCTTAGCTATACTTTGCAACGAAGTTAACAAAAACTTCAATAAAATCAGTAAAACTAATTTTTAGCTAAGACAGATGCAAAGTGAGCTCTTTTGATATAAATGGTATTAGAATAATCGGTAGGTGCTTTATCAACTTCTTGTCGCTACTTGGTAGCGCATTTATATTTTTTATTCAATCTCTGTATCACTGCTTCGTACCACCATATTATTTTGGTAACGTAGCAAGGCAAATAATAGAAATAGGCTTTTTTTCTTTGCCAATTGTTGGGCTCACAGGAATCTTTATAGGAGCAGTAATAGTTTTGCAAAGTAATTTGAGTGGCTCATTGATTGATCCAGAACAGATAATACCCAAACTTGTTATAATCACTATAATTAAAGAGTTAGGGCCAGTTTTGATCAGCTTAATAATGGTAGGAAAGGTTGGATCATCAATTGCAGCAGAAATTGGCACAATGCGCATCACAGAACAAATAGATGCACTTACAACTTTAAACATCAACCCTTTTAAATACTTGATTGCACCAAGAATTTTAGCATCAGTTATAGTATTCCCTATGCTCACAATATGTGCAGATCTAATAGGAATATTCGGGGGATATATCACTGCAGTTTTTGAGTTTAACCATAATTCGAATATATACATAAAATATACAGCTCAATTCTTTAATATGTACGATTTTATTATTGGGCTAGTAAAAGCAACTGCTTTTGGCGCCATAATTTCTGTCTCAAGCTGCTATTACGGTTATTATTGTAGAGAAGGGGCACAAGGAGTAGGTGCTGCTACAACAGCAACTGTTGTTTTATCGTCCATACTGATCATTTTAGCAAACTATATGATTACTTTGGTACATGCGTAGCCCAATAATATCAATATCGAACTTAAGCTTATCTTTCGATGACAGAACAGTACTAAAAAATCTAAGTTTTGATATATTGAAAGGTGAATCATTAGTCATACTTGGCGGCTCAGGAAGTGGCAAATCTGTATTAACAAAAACAATCATCAGTTTGCTGGCACCGGATTCAGGATCTATTAAAATAAATAGTGAAAGTAAAAACAAATTTGGAATTTTGTTTCAGAATTCCGCTTTATTTGACTACGTTACAGTATGGGAAAATATATCTTTTAATTACAAAAAACGCTTCAACATCAGCAAAAAGGAAGCAAAGCTATTAGCAATAAAAAAGCTAAACAATGTTGGACTGGAGGAAAGCATAGCAGATATGTTTCCGATAGAGTTATCGGGTGGGATGAAGAAAAGGGTAGCGCTCGCAAGAGCAATTGCACACAACCCTGAAATCATTATATTGGATGAACCAACTTCAGGATTAGATCCAATTATGTCAGATATAGTGAACGAAATAATAATAAAGCTGTCAAAAAGTCTTAACCTTACAATTATCACAATTACACATGATATTCACAGTGCATTCAAAATAGCTGATAAAATAGCTGTACTATATGAGGGAAATATCATCTCCCACGGAACTGTTCAAGAAATACAAAATACCAGAAACGAATATATAAGAAAATTTATTCGCTATATACATACAAAGTAATAAAACTCTCTATTTTACTATTTGCTTTCGAGGCATATAATTCTCATCATGTTTTGCAAATATTGTGTCTGCCAAAAAGACGCCACTATCAAACATTTTACCTTGCACAACAACACCACTTTTTTCTGAAAACATTGGAGGAAGTATTCCCTGATACTTCACCACAACGCTTTTGTTAAAATCTGTCATTTTAAAAATCACTTCACTTTCATTACGTACTACACTATCTTCAACAACCATTCCACCAATGCGGATTGATTTTTGATTATTTGGCAAAACTATCGCCTCACTTACTGTATAGAAAAACGAGATATTTTCTTTAAGTGTTGTCAGAATAAAAAAAACTATACAATTTAAAAAGAAAAAAATTCCCGAAGCTATAAGTAACCGCTTATGTTTCTTCTTCATTATTATTTTTAAGCCTTTCTAGAATTTTTTTACTTTTAACATAGCAAGAAATGGTAAAAACCAGCTCTCCAGCAATCAATGTAAAACTAACAAGGTAAGCAAAAATTACATACGTGTTCATAATGTATTATCAATAAATAGCTCGCCTGTATCAAAATAAATTAAGCTATTATCTCTTTGCTGTAATACCAACCTACCACTTTTATCTATATCAATAAAAATCCCTTCGTACAATTTGTCAGCTGACTTTACACTGATTTGCTTGTTGATCTTGAATGCTCTCTTCAACCATATTTCTCTTATAGCATGAAACCCATCAAATATCCATTGTTTTCTTAGCTTATTAAAATTTAATATTAATTCTTTTAATAAATCTATATTAGACATAGATTTTCCATAATCACCAATGCACGTTGCCTCTGAAAGTGGCGCATGATTAACGTTAATTCCAACTCCTATAATCAACCAATTTGAATTGGATTTTTTTTCAAGCAATATTCCGCTTATTTTCTTACCATTAACAAAGACATCATTTGGCCATTTATATTGAACGTTATTGTCATCTATAAATAACAGCAACGTGTTACCAACAGCAAGGGCAGTAATAAAAGTCAATTCTGTTAATTCGCTTAAATTTTCTCTATCACTTAAGTAGCTGATGCTGGAATCCAGCAATTGAGTATTACACAGTGGAACTTGCAAAAGACTGATCACTAAACTCGCATAGAAATTGCCCTCTGGAGAAACCCAATTTTTTCCAGTACGCCCCCTACCCTCTGTTTGTTTATCGGCAATAATAACAGTTTCATTTGATATTCCGCTATCAATTAAATCCAACGCTTCTCTATTAGTGCTTGAAACTTTTTGGTAATGATGAATATGAAAGCCCTCAAACGTCTCAGGGAGGATCACTTTACTAACCCTTTAGTTACTAAATGAATTAATGAATATAAATCGTCTACGTATATAAAAAGAGCAACATTAATTAATGAAGCCGCTGAAGTGATAATGAATAGACCCTTAGAATAAGCAATTTTATTACCACTAGCCTTATCAAAATACATAGCTTTTATGATATTTAGATAGTAGTAACACGATATAACACTCGCTATCACGAAAATCAAAGATAGATTGATAAAGCCAGAATTGATTAAGCTTTCAAATACAAAAAGTTTAGCGAAAAAACCTGCAAGTGGAGGTATTCCTGCCATCGAAAGTAATATTACAGAAAGATGAAAAGCTAAAGCCGGGCGTTTTTTCCCTATACCAGATAAACTTGCAATATTGCAATGATCATCGTCAATTTGTATGAAATATGAGAACAATCCTATGCTTGTAATGATATATATCCCCAAATACATTAAGGAACTATTCGTTCCCATTTGTGTAAAGGTAGAAAGTGAAGCAAATATGAAACCAACATGACCAATTGAACTGTAAGCTAGAAGCCTTTTTAAGTTTTTTTGGTGCAAAGCCCCAAAAGCTGAGATAAGTACAGATAATGTTGAAATGTATAAAAGAACAGGTTGAGAATACTTCTCTATATCTACTAATTCTTTCTGCATAAACAATCGAATTAAAAATGTTACAAGTGCAGCTTTTGGAACAGTAGAAAAAAACGCAGTCACTATGGTGGGTACACCTTGATAGACATCTGGAGCCCACATATGGAAGGGAGCAATAGCAAGCTTGAAACACAAACCAATAAAGATAAAAACTAATCCAAAAACTATCCCATAAGTTATCCGATGGTTTTGCAGGAGTGAACTTAACTCAGAAAAATTGATTTGTCCTGTATACCCATAAAGCAGCGACATTCCATACAGCATAATACAAGAAGAAAATGCACTAAGCGTAAAATATTTCACCCCTGCTTCACATGAATATACTGAATCTTTATTAAAGCTTGCAAGAACATATAAAGACATACTCATCAATTCAAAAGCTAAATAAAAAGAAATTAAACTATTTGCTGAAACCAAGGTTACCATGCCAAACAGCGCAAAAAGAATCAATATTGAAAATTCATATTTGTAATCATATTTTGATAAATTTAGCAGCAAAAGTACTAAAATTCCCGTTGTAAGGATTAACCCCTGTGCCGACCTGATGTATAAGTTGAGTTTTAACGATGAATCAAAGAAAAAAGCTTCGTTATTTTGTGCTGAGAGAACTAAAATAATCAAGGCGATCACTGTACAACCCAGTGCCAGTAAGTTAACAACGCGTCGATTAAACACAATTCCAAGCAACAGCAACACTAACGATGAAACAATAAAGAACGCTTCCGGCAATATCTGTATATAACTCATAGAGTATTATATTTGATTAATAAATTTGCTATGCATGGCTTCAAATAACTGAGTGCAAGAGTTGGGTAAAACCCAAGCATAATAACAAACACTGCAAGCAGAATTAAGACAGAAAATTCTATGCTATCCAAAAGATTATTCAACAATTTAGAATAGCTAACCCCCCATATTGTTTGTTTACATAAATTTAGTATATAAACTGCGCTTAAAACAGTGCCAAGTGCGATAAACCCTGTAAAAAATCTTATGCTCTCAAACATTCCTATCATAGCCAAAAACTCACCTATAAACCCAGACGTTCCTGGTAGTCCTATTGAAGCCATTGAAAATAAAATGAACATAAAACCAAATTTTGGCATCATGTTTACTATGCCAAAGTACTTTGCAATCTCCAAAGTTCCAGTTCGAGTATATAGCATCCCGACGCATAAAAATAAAGCAGCAGAAATAAGACCATGACTAATCATCTGAAATATAGCACCAAGCACTCCCTCCTCACAAAATGAAAAGAGGCCAGCAGTAACGACCCCCATATGTGCTATTGAAGAATAAGCTATTAACCTCTTTATATTATCTTGAGCAAAAGCAACTAGTGAAGCATATATTACTGCAATAATGCTGAGCACAACAACAAAATTTGAAAAATACAAGCTTGCCTGAGGAAGCATTGGAATAGAAAATCTTAAAAAGCCGTACCCTCCCATTTTAATAAGCAAGCCAGCTAAAATCACAGATCCAGAAGTTGGTGATTGCACATGTGCATCAGGAAGCCAAGTGTGAAATGGAAACATTGGCACTTTTATCGCAAAAGAAACAAAAAATGCAACCCATAGTAATGACTGCACTCCAAAATCAAGTCTTGGCATTAATGTGGCTAATTTCTGTATATCAAACGTTCCAAAGACATTATAAATGTATACCAACCCAAGCAAAAACAATAGTGAACCAGTCAGTGTATAGAGAAACAACTTAAATGCTGCATATATCCTTTGTTTTCCTCCCCAGATGCCAATAATAAAGAACATTGGTACTAAAACAGCTTCGAAGAACACGTAAAAGCTTATAGCATCCAGCGAAATAAAGAACCCGACTATAAAACTCTCAAGCAGCAAAAACAATGCCATATATGGTTTAAGAGTCTTATAACTCATTTTGCAATTGTAGAGTATACAAATAGCAAACAAGAAAGTTGTAAGCAAAAGGAAGAGCAACGATATACCATCTACTCCTATTCCTATATTTTTAATTAGGTAGCTGACAAACTGAAAGTCTGCGCTGTTATAATCAAACTTTACACAAGCTACAATGCTAAGCAGAAGTGGAAGTACAGCACAAAATAGAGAGATGAACCTTAGGTATATAGATTTATGATTAACCTTGATTAGAGATAAAATCAATGCTCCTATTAGTGGAAGCAAGAATATACTAAGTAACAACACTTTTTATTTAATTCCAATAATATACAAGGCACCGATTATCAAAGTAACAAACATAATAAATGCATAATCAAATATATAACCAGTCTGTAACTTTATAGAACCCTTTGAACATTCATTAACCAACCTTACAACACCATTTGGCCCAAATGAATCAATAGCCTTAACATCAAACTTCCATAGAAGCCTAGAAATAAACTTCATCGGTGCAATTATGACAAACTCATATATCTTATCAAAGTACCATTTATTCTGCAAAAATTTAAGTAAAAGCTTACTTTCAATTTGCTTAAATTTTTGATAGTAGTAAACCAGAAACGCAAGTGCTATCCCACTTAGGCTTGCCAAGGTCGGTAGTAATTTTATAAAGAAACTATGAACTTCATGCTCATCAACAACCACTAAACTTGATTTCCAAAATTCATTACTAGTTATATTCAAAATATCTGCTCCCCATGTTCCAGAAAACACCGATCCAAAAGCAAGTATCAATAGGGGCATAAGCATAATCTTTTGTGCATCGTGTATATTAACTTTACTTTGTCTTTGGCTATGAAACACAAGAAGTAATAACCTCCAAGAGTAAAATGCTGTAAAGAACGCAACAGCTAAGCTTATTATAAAGGCAAAACTACTTGCACTATAAGCATGCTCAATTATCAAGTCCTTTGAATAAAAACCTGCAAATGGAAATATCCCAGAAAGTGCAAGAGACCCAACCCACATAAAAGTGTAAGTGTAAGGGATTTTTTTCCAGCAATTCCCCATCCTTTGAATGTTTTGTTCATGATGCATTGCATGAATTACATTACCTGCACCAAGAAATAGTAGAGCTTTAAAAAAAGCGTGCGTCATTAAATGAAAAATAGCAACATTGTAAGCAGAAAGGCCACATGCCATGAACATATAACCAAGTTGACTGCAGGTTGAATAAGCAATTATTTTCTTTATATCATTCTGAGTAATCGCAACAGTAGCTGCAAAAAAAGCAGTGAGTGCACCAACAATAACTATTAATTCTCGTGTCACACTTGATAGTTCAAACAATGGAGAACATTTTGCTACTAAAAACACTCCTGCCGTCACCATCGTTGCCGCGTGAATAAGTGCAGACACAGGAGTTGGCCCTTCCATCGCATCTGGCAACCAAACATGAAGTCCAAGCTGAGCAGACTTTCCCATACAGCCGACAAATAGCAACACACATATTATATGAATTATTTTAAACTCACAGCAGAATGCCTTAATGTTCTGCGCACCAAGAAGATCAGCTGTGTCAAAAACTTCAGTAAATTTCAAAGAATGAAATGTATAATAAATAAGAAAAATTCCAATTAATAGTGCAAAGTCCCCTACTCTATTTACAACAAATGCTTTGAATGCTGCATTGTTCGCAGAATACTTTTGAAACCAAAACCCTATGAGTAAATAAGAGCACAAGCCAACCCCTTCCCAGCCAAAGAAAAGCTGCACGAAATTGTCACTCACAACCAGCACAATCATGCAAAACGTAAACAGCGATAAATAAGAAAAAAACCTCGGTCTTCCCTTATCATGCTCCATATAACCAATAGAATATAGGTGAACTACCAGCGAAACAGTTGTAATAACAATCAGCATTAAAGATGAGAAAGCATCTATGCTAATTGCCCAATTTACTTTTAATACACTTAATGAAAATAAAGGAAACAAAACTAAATGATAGTTTTCAGCAAAGGTGAGAAACACATACCAAGATAAAATTGCAGATATTCCAATTCCTACAGTTGTAATTAACTGACTAAAAATATCTTTTCTAAAAAACGCTGCAAATAACGAACCAAATAGTGGCAAAAACACTATTAATTTCAGTATATCCATCATACCTTCATTCTTTCATTAAGTTCGCTCGTTCGACATCTATGTTGCCACGGTTTCTATAATATACAACCAATATTGCAAGCCCAACTCCTGACTCTGCCGCTGCAACAGTTAAAACAAACATGACAAAAATTTGCCCAACTATATCATTCATAAAAGCAGAAAAAGCAACTAGATTGATGTTGATTGCCAGGAGTAATATTTCTATTGATAACAGTATATTGATTATGCTCTTACGGTTAATGAAAACACCGCACACTCCAATAGTGAACAAAATAGCAGCAACTATCAAAAAATGATTTAATCCTATTTCCATTCTACTCCTTTTCCAAATTTAGCCTTAACTAATTTTACAGATGAAGATTGCGTCAATTGCTTTAATACATTCTGTCTCTTAATTCTCTTTTTCTTATCCTGCAAAGTAAGAGCAATTGCACCAACAACTGCAACAAGTAGCAGAATACCAGAAAGATGAAAAGCATACATACAGTCAGTATAGAGCAAATTACCGATAGCTTTCACATTATTGGCATTATAGTTTATAACATTGCTTATATTCAACGCTGAGCCACGTATTACAAAGCTAATAATTAGAAAAAACACAGCACATAATATAGCACTGAGAGTTAAATGCTTTGTAAAACCCTGGCGTAACCTTATATAGTCAACATCGAGCATCATAACTACAAAGAGAAATAACACTGTAACCGCACCGATGTATACTATCAGCACCATCATAGCAATGAACTCAGCTCCAAGGAGGATGAAAAGAACTGTAGAGTTAACAAATGTGGAAATTAAAAATAATACTGCATGTACAGGATTCCTTACGCTAATCACACAGACAGCAGATAAGATACCAAGAATTGCATAAAAATAAAAGAAAAAAGACATTGATACTTTACTGCAACAATAGTTACTAATTTAAAGTGACTATTGTCATGAAGTCAATAAATAGTTGAGTCACAGTAAAGCTCCAATCTAGATTTATGTGTAAAATAACTTTTCAAAATTTTGTAAAAGTCCCTTAATTGAAAAGGCTAACTTACTTATTTAGTGTTTATAATAGAGTCGAGGTTGTCAAATAGCATAAATGATTCATTATTTTCTACAAGCAAAAAAGTATTTAATCTTGCTAATTTTTAGTACAAGTGTTTACTACGCAGAGAATATTCTACTGCAGGCCCCACACAAGTCCCTATAGAAGTTATGAATAGAATAATAGATAAAAAAAGTAGCATGTTCTTTACCTAAAGAGAACAGGGGACAAAGATATGTGAGATGATGTTGGATATTTCTGTGTAAACTCCGGAAATAGCAAACCAGGGTTTCAACTATCCTTGAAAAGTGGAAAACTTAATCAAAGAATTAACAAAGCAAGAAAATGTCTTGCTTAATGATAAAGAAGCACAAAAGAATCATGAATATGGTTGTGTAGTTAGTAGCAAAAGACCAAGTAGCAAAGGATAAAACAATACCTCTTGTTTTACTCAATTTTTATACGTACAAAATGCAATTCCAAACAAATTATCAGCATTACAAATTGCTAAACTTATCAATAATAAGAATGTAGTTTTTTACACTAGCGCTGAAATATCAGCACCAGTAGTATCAGATGTATTTGAGCTTAATAAACAATTTGGCGAGCTTTTTATGATCGCAACTTAAAACAAGAAGATGTTGTTGCACTTATACATAAAATTCTCAAAGAACCAGAGAAGTTTTCGAAAATTATAGACAATTTCTACAAAGCTTGTTTCTATGGCATGCTAACCTCAGCTCACTATGTAATAAAAAATATAGTTTTACTCAAAAATTGGCAGCTGCTAACTGAAAATGTAGATTTACTTTATCAACGTTCAGGGATTGAGCCATTAGGAAATACGAGTGGTAAAATGAACTTTAGTTGGTTAAGAAATAACTTCAAACCGGAACATTTGAAGCAAATTGATTCCGTTGTCACTTGTGGGCTTGATAGTGATCGACTTGGGTTCCTTGCTTTTTATAAAAAGCGTAACCCTAAAGGAAAGATAATCGCAATGAACCTAGCACAACTAAATTATTTAGGAAATGACGATATTTTGGAAGCTGGTATTTGCAAGAACTTTACCTAATTTATTTAAGAGCTTGTCTTAGCCTTTTTAAAAGAGAAAAAACGTCTACGAGTAAAATTTCACATTACCACTTTTTAGTTTACCTGTTATAATAAGCTTAAATTTATAAGAAAAACAAAGTTGTAAAAGTTGGAGAAGCTAAGTCAAAACTGGGTGATAAGAACAGGAAGATTTTTATCTTCATTGCTTTTTTTACTGCTGATTGCATTATCAATACGTAGTTTTTTATTTGAACCATTTCATATACCTTCTGGTTCGATGAAAAGCACCTTACTTGAAGGAGATTATATTTTTACCAATAAATACTCATATGGTTACAGTAAGCACTCCTTTCCATTTTCTCCAAACATCTTTAGCAGCAGGATCTTTTATACTCCTCCAAAACGTGGTGACATAATAGTTTTCAAACCTACAAGAAACGACAGCATCAGATTTGTTAAGCGAGTAATAGGAATACCAGGTGACAAAGTGCAAATGATAGAGGGAGAGTTATACCTAAACTATCAGAAAGTAAAACGAAAGCAAATTGGAAGTTTCTTTGATTACGAATTGAACTACAGCATACCAAGGTATATAGAAACACTTCCTGGTGGTAAGAAACATGAGATTTTAATAGATAATGTTTCTAATAAGCTATCATATAACACTCCGGTTTATTATGTACCTAACGATCAATTTTTTGTTATGGGAGACAACAGAAACAATTCTTTTGATAGTAGATTCCCTGAAATTGGTTTTGTACCAATGGAAAATATAATTGGGCGTGTAAGTATAGTTGGTTTATCGTTTAAATTATGGAAGGTCGATTGGTTGCCATTTAATTTCAGAATACCTATTGCTCTTAGATTGAACAGGATATTACATAAAGTTGTGTAAAACTTTACCTATTCGTTAATTCACACAACTCTAAAGAGGAATTTTCCAACTCAGCAATAGCGTTATTAATTTTGCCTAAGTCATTTCCTTGTAAAGCATTTTTTGCGTTTTGCAGTATAGGTTTCAACTTTTGGTTAGTCGAAAGGTCATTATAGCTTTCAACTAAATGTACGAGTTTACTTCCGTTGATTTTAGCTTCTGCAAGGGAACGAGTCTTCATATCTTCATCAAAGTTGTTGATTGACTGGTTAACCATACCTTGAATATCAGCTTCACTTAAGCCAAAACTTGAATTTATTTCAACTGTCTGTTCGATTCCAGTAGTTTTTTCTCTTGCAGTAACAGTTAATATCCCATCAACGCTAACTGTAAATTCTATTTCAACTCTTGCAGAACCTGCAGGTAGTGACGGTATACCTTTTAGTTCAAACTGTGCTAGAGATTTATTATCTTCTATCATTTCACGTTCTCCCTGACAAACGTGAATTTTCATTGCTGTTTGTCCATCAACGTAAGTTGTAAACTCTTTTGTTTCTGAAACTGGCAGTGGCGTATTCCTTGGTATGATTTTTTCAACTATCCCCCCCATAGTTTCTATGCCAAGCGATAAAGGTAGAACATCCAGGAGAATGTTCCTATCCTTTGAGCTCGAAGTTAAATCACGGGCCTGCATAGCTGCCCCAATGGCAACTGCTTTATCCGGATCTACATCATTTAGTACTTTATTTCCAAAAAGTTTGACTAGTGAACTGCGAACTAATGGTATCCTAGTTGCACCACCAACTAAAATTATTCCTTTTATATCATCAATATTAAGATCTATGTCACTCATAGTACGAGTGACTATACTGATAGTCTTATTAACTAGGGGATTGATTGCTTGTTCGAATTCTGCTCTAGTAATTTCGCATTCAAACAATTCACCATTAATGTTGAATTTAAAAGTACCTACAGTATCTTCACTCAGATATTCCTTCACAGTACGCACATTAGAGATTCCAGCGTTACTCACTGGAATTACATTAAGGTGTATTGTTGACTCTTTGTTTAAACTTACCTTTTCTCTATATTTATCAAGCACAATAAAGCTTAGCAGATGGTCAAAATCATCTCCACCAAGTTTAGTATCACCACCAACCGCAAGGACTTGAAACACTCCCCGGTGCAACTTTAATATCGAAATATCAAATGTTCCACCACCGAGGTCATAAACTGCATATATTCCACTATTATTATTCTTTTCAATCGAGTAAGAAAGCGCTGCAGCGGTTGGCTCATTAACAAGGCGAAGAGCTTCTATGCCAGCTAATTTTGCTGCATATTTGGTCGCATTACGTGCTGAATTGTCAAAGTAGGCTGGCACAGTAATCACTGCTTTTCTTACTTCCATCCCTGTGGACTTTTTTACTTTCTCACATAAAGCTTTTAATATCTCAGCAGAAATTTCAACAGGAGTAAGATATTTTTCCTTTGCGCATTTTACTCTAATAACTTTTTCACTTTCGTTATCTATTTCAAAATTGATATCTTCTTTACTCAGATCTTTAACACTCTTACCCATTAAACGTTTTATCGAGTAAATTGCATTTGAGCTGACATCGTAGCCAGTTTTCAATATGTTATTTTCATATGAAATAACGGAAGGTAGTAGCTCTCTTCCCCACTCATCTTTAAATATCTCCAAGTTGCCAGCTTGATTGACCACGGCAATTAAAGAATTGGTGGTACCAAGGTCTATACCAAATACTACTTCATCTGAATGTGATTTACTTGGTTCAGAAATTTGAATCGGTCGCACTTCTCTTTACCTCCTCAAATGACTTAAATAAATATTTCAATCTTAAAACTTGCATCGCAGCTTCATCAAAATTTTTTGTAGCGAAAGTTTTAGTTAAGTTTTCAATGCAATCTTTTACCTTTTCATCAATCATCCTGCGTGCAAATTGTAGATCGTCGCAGTCTAATAAGTACTCTCTTATTTCCATAGATTCATTTAATACCTCAGAACTTAGATGATCTTCTTGATTTTTTACACCAAAAAGACCCAGCAAATGCTCAGCACGTTTTAGCGGTGACTTTAATACCTGATAAGCTTTATTGATATTTTCCATGTTTTTGGACTGCTCTTCATTTATATCAGTTTTGCTTAACTCAATATACTTTTTCTCTAGCTCATCAAAGCTAATGTTGAAAGTTGGTTCAATTTCAAACAATGTAAAATAGTTGCTAGACATAAAAACTTTCTCCACAACCACATTTCCCTTTTTCATTAGGATTCTTGAAAACAAAACCCGACGAGAATTTCTCCTCTACATAATCAATTTCAGAGCCAAGTATGAACATGATAGATTTTGGATCAATCAACACCTTAACCTTTTGACCATCACTGCAGCTTTTTTCAATTACCGACTCTAAAGGACGGATATCATATGCGTATTCAATATCATATTTTAAACCAGAACATCCTTTTTGTTTAATTAGCACTCTTATTCCTATTGCTTCTTCTGATCTCTCAAGGTTAGTATGTTGTTTTCGTTCCAATAAATACCTCATCCTTTCCACTGCATTAGCAGTTATAGTGATAAATTTTTTATCTTTCTTTACAGCATCTACTCCTTGATATCTATTCATAACTTCTCAACCATTATCCTTACCTTGTTTACTTTGATAATCATGAATAGCAGCTTTTATAGCATCTTCAGCAAGCACTGAACAATGTATCTTTACCGGGGGCAAAGATAATTCTTCCACTATCTGGGTGTTTTTTATCTTTGTCACATCTTTAATGGTCTTGCCTTTTATCATTTCTGTCAATAAGGAACTTGAAGCAATAGCAGAGCCACAACCAAAAGTTTTAAATTTCGCATCTTCAATAACACCTTTATCGTTGACCTTTATTTGTAATTTCATAACGTCGCCACACGAAGGTGCGCCAACCAGGCCAGTGCCAACATTTGGATCATTTTTATCCAGAGAACCAACATTCCTTGGATTCTCATAATGATCTAAAATTTTCTCATTATAACTCATAGAATTACCAGTAAACCATTACTCTATATTATATTATAACACATTTAGGTAAAAAACTAAAGTAAATAACTCGTATTACTAGCATCTTACTCTACAGATACTAGTAATACGAGTGTTTAACTTTACAAATACACGTTATACATGTATTTCTTCACAATCAGCGTCTCTATGCTGCCATTAGGCTTGTAATTTTAAAGGAGTATTTGCTTGAGTTTGTTTAGTAATCTTTATAAAGGCTTGTTCAAAACTTCTTCTCGCTTTAGCGATGGAGTAAAGAATATTTTTTCTGGCAAAAAAAAATTAGATCCGTCGCTTCTAGATGAGCTGGAAGAGTTGCTAATTAGCATGGATATCGGTCATAAGACTTCTAAGTTGATTACCGATAGGCTTGCAAGCATCAAGTTTGACAAGGAAATTGAGTATAACGTTATCATACAGCAGTTAATGAATGAAATAGAAGCTATATTGAACCCTGTTGTACAACCGCTAATTTTAAACCAAAAACCACATATAATAATGGTATGCGGAGTAAATGGTAACGGTAAAACCACAACTATAGGCAAGCTTGCATATAAATATAAGGGGACGGGAAAATCAGTTATGCTTGTTGCATGTGACACATTTAGAGCTGCTGCTAGTGAACAGTTAAATATTTGGGCAGAACGCTCTGGTTGTTCCATTATTACTGGAAAGCACTGTAGCAATTCTACAAGTGTGGCATATAGAGCTGTGAGTCAAGCTATAAAAGACAACGTTGATGTCGTTCTAATTGATACAGCAGGCAGGCTACAAAATAATGTGAACCTTATGGAGGAGTTATCAAAAATATATAGAACGATAAAGAAATTGGATAACACTGCCCCTCATGATGTTATTTTAGTTCTTGATGCAACTACTGGCCAGAATGCTTATAGCCAATTAGAGGCATTTAGTAAGACGGTCAATGTTACTGGATTAATCGTAACAAAGCTAGATGGCACAGCTAAGGGCGGGGTAGTGATTGGACTTGCAGAAACTTATAAGGTGAAGTTACATGCTATAGGAATCGGTGAAAGTATAGAGGACTTGAGGGAATTTACTAGTAAAGAATTTGCTGAAGCGCTGTTTAATTCTAATTAAAAATTTCTCTTAATTCTCTTACGTGACCAAGCTTAATTACTTCAATATCATGAGAAGAGTAATTACCATTTTTAGGCATAATTGCTTTTTTAAATCCTAATTTTTTTGCTTCTTTAAGCCTCAAGTCAGCATATGAGATGTTCTTAATTTCTCCAGAAAGTGCAACTTCACCACAGACTATTGAAGAAGCTGGCAGCGGTAAATTTACTATACTTGAAAAAAGGGAAGCAGCAACAGCAAGATCAGCTGATGGTTCCTGTATTTTCAACCCTCCCGCTATGTTTAGATACACTTCTTTATTGTGCAAAAACATTTTACAACGAGCATTGAGCACCGCAATGATCATAGCCAATCGGTTAATATCCCATCCAACAACTGCTCTTCTTGGAGTTACCATGTTCGTTTCTGCTATCAACGCTTGGACTTCCATTAAAATCGGTCTTGAACCTTCAACCCCTGCAAATACAGCACTACCAACAATTTCTCTATTATCAGCATTTCCTACTAGAAATAAAGATGATGGATTATCAACAGGCACTAATCCAGTTTCAGACATCTCAAAAACACCAATTTCACTTGCAGGGCCAAATCTATTTTTAATAGCGCGCAAAATGCGGTATTGATTGCTATTTTCACCTTCAAAATATAACACCGTATCCACCATATGCTCCAAAGTTTTAGGTCCTGCTATCTGCCCATCCTTAGTTATATGGCTAACTATTAAGAGGGAGATACCATATTGTTTTGCAAGAATGGTCAATGCATGAGCGCAAGTGCGAACCTGAGTTACAGTACCTGGTGCTGATGTAATTTTGCTATCGTACATCGTTTGTATGGAGTCAATAATTAAGAATTTTATATTTCTATTTTCTCTTATCGTTGTTACTACATTAGCTAAAGATACTGTAGATAGAAGCTTGATTTTCGGTTCATTTATTTTTAAACGCCTTGCTCTAAGACTCACTTGCTCTAAAGACTCCTCGCCAGACACATAAAGACATTCAAGAGAGGAAAGTTGTCCAACATTAGCTGCAATTTTAAGTAAAAGAGTAGATTTGCCAATTCCAGGTTCGCCACCAATTAAAATGCTTGCACCTTGGACAACACCTCCACCAAAAACTCTATCTAATTCCTCTATTCCTGTTAGAAGACGATCCGGGGTAATGATTTCATTACCCGATAATGCCTTTATTGAAATTGGCGCAGATGTACTTCTTGCCTCTGTTTTTACTACCATTTCTTCAACAATCGTATCCCAATTATTACATGCTACACATCTTCCAACCCATCTGCCTGTGCTATGACCACAGGATTGACATACATATACAGCTTTCATCAAAGCTAAAATTATTTAGTTGTAATTGTAATAAAAATTAGCTGAATAGGCAAAGTAAATTTTAACACTGAGCCTCACAAACGTTGTAGTGTGAAGGTAATTTCATAGTTATGCCATCCAAATGGCACACACAACAATTGCATGAACGTTGTGATTTGAGAGCAATCTTTTCTAGAAAAGTGTCGAGTGCTTCTATGATGTCATCTCAGTCCCTCCATATATCACCCAGCACATGACGCCGGGTCCTATTCCCTCTTGCCTGGGTTACAGTATCACATATTGGCATTACATCGAGTAGTAACTTTTTACTCAAATATGCAAAAAGCCTAGTGACAAAAATTAGTTAAATTTTTAACCAAGTTAAAAAAAGGCAAAGAAACCCCAGGTAGTGAGTTTGACCCTCTAATACTTTAAATTGGCGCTGTAATAATGTGCTGACGCTTAGTTTAAGCGCAATTTGGCTGAATGTAGAAAAAACTTAAAAGACATGCAGCCTCAATAGTTTGATGTAATCCACCAAAAAATACCCTAAGTTTTTTACTGAATTTTGTCATTGAACCTGCAGGTCAAAAACAAGCTTTGAGTCAAAAACAACCTTGATTACCAAGATCAAGGGGCCGGTTAGGTTTGTCAAGTAATTTTTACGTTTTCTATGGCCACTGTTTTTAAAACATAATGTTTATATGGATAATCCAGCACTATTTTTCAATAGCACTTTCTATTAGAGAAATTGTATTATCTACTCCATAAAGCTTTACAAAAGATCCCATTCTTGGACCGGTTTTTTGGCCAAGTAGCGTTTCATACAGTAACTGAAACCAATCGCGTAAGTTACTGTAATTGTATTTTTTTCCGATGGAAAAAACCTGAGATTGAATCTCTTCAGCAGTAGCGGTGATAGATAGGGAATGCAGGGTGTTCTTTAAATCTAGTAAAGCTTCCTTCTCTTTTTCGTTTGGAGCCTTATATGCTTTTGCTGGTTTGATGAAGTCGTGATAATACCTAACTGCAAAATCTGAAAGCTTATTGAGCATCTTGTTATTTTCTGGTGTAACGTCCGGTGCATAAGTGGATATAAAGCCCCAGAGGACCTCTCTGTTTTCAGCGTTACAAGCTGCTGCTAGGTTTAAAAGCAATGAGAAATTTATACCTGAAGTTTCGATATTAGGAACATCACTTTGGTGAATATGCCATGCAGGATTACTTATATCCTTTTCTTTACTCTCGTTATGACGCTTAACAAACTCCAAATATTTATCGGTTGATTTTGGTATCACATCAAAATGTAAACGTTTAGCTTTTTTGGGACTTTGAAAAATGTACAACGCTAAGCTTTCTATTGGTGCATAAGTAAGCCACTCTTCAATTGAAATACCATTTCCTTTTGATTTTGATATCTTCTTTCCTTCTTTGTCAAGGAAAAACTCGTAGCAAAATAAAAGCGGTGGCTTTTCTCCAAGAATTTTACATATTTGGCTTGAAAGCACAGCAGATGGAGTCAGATCTTTTCCATGAGCTTCGTAATTAACTCCAAATGCAGCCCACCTCATTCCCCAATCCGGTTTCCATTGTAATTTGCACCCGCCTTTTGTCACAGGAACTTCTATTTTTTCTCCATTTGAGTCTTTATATGTGATTGTTCCTTTGTCTGTATTCCTTTCAATTACTGATACTTGTAAAACTTGAGAAGTTTTTGAACATATCGGCAGGAATGGGCTATAGGTCTGTTGTCTTTCCTCCCGGAATGATGGAAGCATTACATCCATCACTTTATCGTAATTTTTCAGCAAGAGTAAAAGCTTTTCATCGTAAATACCAGATTTATAACACTCTGTAGCACTTCTAAATTCGTATTCAAACTCAAATAAATCAAGAAACTTACACAACAGTGAATTCATATGGTGACCATAGCTTTCATGAGTGCCAAATGGGTCGGGTATTATAGTTAATGGCTTGTTTAAATGCTCTCTGAGCATTTCCTGATTTGGCACATTGTCTGGTATTTTTCGCAGGCCATCCATATCATCGGAAACTGCAATGATTTTAGTTTTTATACCAGGAGATATTTTCTTCAATGCATTTGCTACAACAGTAGTACGAAAAACTTCCCCAAAAGTACCAATATGTGGCAACCCTGAAGGTCCATAACCAGTCTCAAATATTATCTCTGTTTTATTAGGAAATTCTTGTAATATTTTTTCTGCTTCTTGAAATGGCCATCAACCCTGAAGGTCCATAACCAGTCTCAAATATTATCTCTGTTTTATTAGGAAATTCTTGTAATATTTTTTCTGCTTCTTGAAATGGCCAGCTTGTCATCATTGAGGTTAAATTAGTTATCTTAACTAAAGTGCCACTAATTTCAATAGATTTTTAATTAATAATGTAGTATTAGTGTAGAGCTATCAATTAGGAAGGTTAAGGATATGTCTACAGGTAATATACAAACGGATCAGTTGTTCAAAGGTCTTACAAGACCTGCAATGCTTTTTGGTGTAAATTATATGTTTGCAATATTAAACGTTCTAATTTGCATGCTAATTTTCATTAATTCAAATGATCTTAGAACTTTCTTGATGTTATTCGTGATACACGGACTTGGTTATATAGCTTCTGCAAAAGAACCGTTGTTTATTGAATTATTTATGGTAAAATTAGGAAAGTGCTCCAAGTGTTCAAATCTTTTTTATCATGGAGCCAATTCTTATGATGTTGCTTAAAATTATGTGATGCTAAGATTTAGAGCTATTCAATCAAAGAATAAAGCTATTCTAAGCAGGGAAGTTCACGCTTCAGAGTTTATACCGTATTCTTGTTATTGGAACAGTACAACCTTAATAACAAAACAAAATTGGTTAGTTAAGTTTATTAAATTAAGTGGCTTTGCATTTGAAACGGCTGATGATGAAGACTTAGTAATACAGAACAACATTAGAAATCAGATGCTAAGAAGCATTTCATCTCCGGCATTTAGTTTGTATTTTCATACTATTAGGCGTAGGAAAAATATTTTTTCTGATGAGTTTGCAAGTCAAAATTTGCCAAACTTTTTCGCTAACCATGTAAATCTAAAATGGAAAGAAAAACACGCAACAAGGCAATCATTTATTAATGAACTATACATTACAATTATCCGTAGGGCGGAAACAAAAGGAGTAGAATTTTTATCATATCTACTAAAAAAATTCGGGCATGTAACTTCAAAACATGCTTGGGAAAGCGATATGCGCGCTACCCATGAAGATTTAGAAGAGACGACAAATCGTGTGTTGACGAGCCTTAGGAATTATTCACCTAAGATTCTCGGAGCAAAAGAAACCCCAAACGGCCTATTCTGTGAAATAATGGAATTTCTATCTAGAATTGTAAATTGTGGTTTCATTACAAACACGCTCTTTCCTTTAAAAACTGAAATATCTAAATACTTACCAGTACATAGGTTATTTTTTGGTCGCAAGATGATACAGATTGTGACTCATAATGAGAGTAAATACGCTGGAATAGTTAGTATCAAAGAGTATGGAAATAATACTTCTGCAGGAATGCTTGATTATTTTTTACAACTTCCCTACGAGTTCATCATCACACAGTCTTTCCAATTTACAAATAGGCAAATGGCGATTGCAAAAATGCAGATACAGCAAAATCGGATGATACAATCTGCAGATAAAGCCATTTCTCAAATAGCAGAAATCTCCCATGCACTTGACGATGCAATGAGTGGTAAGATTGCATTTGGCGAACATCATTTAACTATCCTATGTATAGAGAAAAGCCCTAAACTATTGGATAATGCTTTATCGTTGGTAGAATCAGAGCTTTCTAATTGCGGTGTTTACCCTCTCCGTGAGAGAGTTAATCTTGAACCAGCATTTTGGGCACAAATTCCTGGTAATTTCGACTATATAGTAAGAAAAGGTACAATAAGTAGCCTTAATTTGGCTGGCTTTGCATCCCAACACAATTATCCTACTGGTAATAAATTCAATAATCATTGGGGAGATGCTGTTACAGTTTTTGACACAACGTCTGGTACTCCATTTTTCTTCAATTTTCATATAAGAGATGTTGGACATACTATGATAATTGGTCCAACTGGTGCTGGTAAAACTGTTTTAATGAATTTCTTGTGTGCTCAAGCAATGAAATTTTCTCCAAGAATATTCTTTTTTGATAAAGATCGCGGTGCGGAGATTTTCTTAAGAGCGCTTGGTGGTATCTATACTCTAATAGAACCGAGAACTAAAACAAATTTTAATCCTTTACAACTTGATGATACTCCTGATAATAGAACATTTTTAATGGAGTGGATAAAATCTTTAATCTCGGTATACAACGATAAATTCACTTCAGAAGACATTGCGCGAATTAATGATGCAATTGAAGGAAATTTTAAGTTAAGAAAAGAAGACAGATTTTTAAGGAACCTTGTACCATTTTTAGGACTTGCGGGCCCTGATACGCTAGCCGGAGCAATATCTATGTGGCATGGTGATGGCTCTCATGCTGCAATATTTGACAATAAAGAAGATTTGCTAGATTTTTTAAAAGCAAGGGTGTTTGGCTTTGAAATGGCTAACTTGCTCAAAGATCCAGTTGCTCTTGGGCCAGTCTTGATTTATTTGTTTCATAGAATTAGTATATCTCTTGATGGCACTCCATCTATTATTGTTCTTGATGAGGCGTGGTCGTTAATAGATAACCCGATTTTTGCACCTAAGATAAAGGACTGGCTGAAAGTGCTAAGAAAATTAAACGCTTTTGTGATTTTTGCTACTCAGAGTGTTGAAGATGCAAGTAAAAGCGCTATTAGCGATACACTTGTACAGCAAACAGCAACACAAATTTTTTTGCCAAACCTGAAAGCTACTAGTGTCTATCGGGATGTTTTTATGTTAACTGAACGTGAGTACATATTAATTAAGCACACAGATCCAAGTACTAGGTTTTTTTTGGTAAAACAAGGGGTTAATGCTGTGGTGGCTAGAATAGACTTAAAAGGCTTAGATGACATAGTCAACGTGTTATCTGGACGTGCAGAAAGTGTCCTATTGTTACATGATATACTGAAAGAGGTCGGAAATGACCCAAAAGTATGGCTGCCTATATTTTATCAGAAAGTAAAAAATGTTTAAGACTAAACTTTCACTGCTACTGATTGCAATATTCCTACTAAATATAGATTTTTTACTTTCATGTCCAGTATTTGCAGATGAAATAAGTGGTACTGATAAGACAGAATTTGTTAGCAGATTTAACTCTAGTGGTAGCTTCAGCCGTGCCTCTAACCCTGATTGTGGAGCATTTAAAACAGCTGCAGCACTTGCTGGAATAGCGATTGCTGCTGGTGCAATATTTACTGGCATTGTTTTGATCATCTCTTCTGCTGGTTTGTTTACTGCTCTTATTATCGTTGGAATGATAGCTGCAATCGTTAGTGTCTGGAAAGCAATAGGAGGACTTGTTGTTTGTCAACACAGCTTTGTTAGGCACCCAGTTGCACGCAATCATGATGGAAAATATAAAAATTTTGAATTAAAAGACAAAGGTTATAGTATACTCACAGATAAAAATTATCAAACAGAAGACAAATATTTTTCTGCATTACAAGAAAAATCAAAAAAAGATGGAAAACTAACAGAAAAAGAGATTTTGGACTCTAACAACTGGAGTATTCTTGATAATGAATATAAGAACTACTACTGGCCAAAAAACGGTGTGCAGTATAGTGAATATATAGAGATATGTCATCGAAGTCCTTTAACGTTTGGCAACCTTTTTAAAAGTAATATAGACTTTGATGTCAGAGAAAAAGACACTAGATATGTAGATGGGCCGTGGTCGCCAAAAGTTGATGGTAATCTAGAATGTAAAGTTCTCAAAGCTGGAAAGAGCGATACTATACATGGATCAACATTTAAAGCAGTAAGAAGAATGGGCAGGTTGTGTGTGGAGTTAGACAGTGTTAGTACACTTGGTATAAAAATGACCCCTTGGCCGCAAGGGGTTGATATGGGATGCACAGAGTTGCCACCAGACCCACTTGCTCCTATGTGTGAAGGATCTAAGATGAAATTTAAAAGCAAGGATGGTGTTGTTGTCACAGACGAAGATACTCTTGAGTATCTTCTTAACAAGAGTGAAAATGAAAATAAAGATTACAAAACTCTAATAAGGGAAAGGGAAGGGAAGGGAGAAATTTTTGTAGGTTATGATAATGCTGGCTGTTTTAACTTGTATGTCTCTGAAGCTTGCTACAATCAGGCAGGAAGTAAATCATTAGCTCCTATTCCCATAACTTCCATGATAGTGCAATGCATTAAGGAATCGTTAGATAATTTAGTTGCAGGTAAAGGTGCACCAGGTGGTGAGAGTTTTATATCTGTAGCTCAAAAAAGGCTGAAGAATACCATAACTGCTGTTTTAGTTTTAGCTTTAATATTGTTCTCCATAAAAGTCATATCTGGTGGAGTTCACAGTCCACAAGAAATGTACATGTTGATCATTAAATTTGCTTTAGTGATTTACTTCACAACTGGCAATACCATGTCTCATTATTATGGGGAACTAACAAAACTTTCAAATGGTTTGTCAGAAATAGTATTGAAGGCATCATCTGAAAGTAAAAATATATGTAATTATGAAGCAAATAACTACAAAAGTGGTACAACAAATTACAGCTATCTTGCACCTTGGGATAGGCTTGATTGTAGAATTCTATTTTATTTAGGTGCTCCTTTAGATGGGATTGGTGGTAAAATTGGTACTGGAAGTGTAGGAATATTGGCTATTTTACTAGGTGCTGCTCCTATCTTATTAGTTGCAGGTTCGATAATAGGCATTATTTTCGCTGGGGGACAAATTTTAACAGCTCTTGTTGTTATATTTATGGCTACTATGATAATGATGGTTATTTTGTGGATATGCTATGTATTCATTTTATCTCTAGTTGCTCTAAGTGTAGTTATCATCTTATCGTCTTTGTTTATCCCTATGGTTCTATTCCAACACACTAAAGGATACTTTGATGGGTGGCTAAAGGAGTTGATCACCTATAGCTTATACCCGGTTATACTTTTTGCGTTTTTGTCATTCATGTTCATAGCATGTGATAAAATCTATTTTAAAAATTTAGAATTTGAACAGGAAAAGATCACAATATTGGGCAATAAAAAACAGTGGTTTAAATTGCAAAGCGGTAAATGTGATGAAAATAAAGACACTCTTGCATGCATGATGCAAAATTACAGTTTTAAAAAGAGCAGCATACTCGGCCTATTCGATTTTACATACATGGAGTTTGATAGCTCTCTCATCGGAGAATTACTAAAACTGGCTCTAATATTATTTCTATTTTATCACTTTTTACATATTCTTCCTGAAATGGCTGCAGAACTTTCTGGTAATTACAGGTCAGCATTGGGTAAAGGCTCTACACCTGGGGAAATGATGTCAAAAGCCTTTTCTGCGGCTAAAGCTATTGCTGGAGCTATTGGTAAAGCTATATCTAGAAAAGCTGCTGGAGGTGCTAAGGAGGCTGGGAATTCTACTAGGTCAGATGGAAGCTCCGGAGGTAAAGGTGCTTCCAGTGAAGCTATTAACCCTACTGGAAGTGCTGGATCTGAAAAAAAAGAATGAGCAAACAAATGCCTAAACGTTTAAGTTGCCAAAGCTTGAGTAAGCTATGCGTAAGTTTTTGTTAATAGTGACACTCTTTTTATTATCTGGTTATGGGGATCACTGTATTAAGCCAGAAACTTTATCAAACTTACGCGAAAAGTTAGATGTAGTATCAACACAACAGAAATGGGTTGATTCTGGTGTTCACATCTCGGATAAGGTAAGAGTAACAGGGATTAATATAGTGCCTAGTAAGGTTAGTTTTTGTCCTGGGCAGCATGTGGATTTTACAGTTCAACCTGGGAGGAATTCTATTACATTGCCATTTGCGCTTAAAAAAGGTGATTTGATAAGCTTTAGTGTTATTGGAAGTAAAGTGTGTAAAAATAAAGAGAATGAGACAAAAATCAGGTATGTAAAGATTGATGAAAAGTGCAGTGATAAAGAGAAAGAATATTTTGCACATGTTTTAAATCAAAATGAATGTCAGGGTGAAATATGTCCTAATAAATATTTAATAAGCAAAGATGCAAAATGGTTGAATGGGAAAGAGTACTGGGATCAAAATTTTTCAAAGTTAGATCAAGATGAGAAAAAAAAGGAGATTGAGAATATTATTAGCTCTGTAAAACTGGGAGAAAGTATAGACTGTAGCAGTCTTTCAGATATTAAAGCGAGTAAAATAGATACGCACATTTTAAATTTACTCTGTGGACGTATATGTAAATTTTCTTCTGATAACAGGATGGAAAATTGTGTGCATGTTGAATATAACAATATAGAGGATAAGCTATTTCAGTCCATTGCCAATGCTTTAATTAGTTCTAACGACAGGTCTGTTAATGCTAAAATTATTAGTAATCTCTTAAAGGGAAAACAGATAAAGACTGATATTCCGCTACTGACTGTTGGTATGAAGGGTGAGGATAAGGATTTCGAACATATTTCAGGAGGCGGTATATGTACCAATTGTGATCATAAGGTATATTATGACCATCCAATGCCAGAGTTAACTTTCAAGTTAGGTGATAGTAACGGTAAAGGAGGTTACAACATAAGAGTAACAAGGGTCCCTAGCTTAGAAAATAGTCTATATATAAGTGTTTCTGACACATTCCCTGAGCATAAGCCTGGTGAAAAACAAGAAGATATATCTGTGGACATTAGCAAAGTTCATGATACTCAATATATGGAAAGCTTAAAAGAAAAATTAAAAGACAAGAGCGGTACCGTATATTACGGGGTAAAAGATCACGGCTGTGATTATAAGGGAAATGAAGGTCAGTTTAGCATTAGCCTAACGACCAAAGAGCCACCTACGAAAACTTTTAGTGCGATATATAATTTTTTTGATGAAAAAGTAAAAACTGCGTTTTTCGGCTCTAGCTACAAGGACCCAAGTGCAATCCATTCTGATACTAGCCCTGTAAGGTCTCTTTACGAGAGTTTTATAAAATCGAGCAGGGCAAATACCATCAGATCTACAATAATATCGCTGCTGACATTATATATAGTCTTGTATACTCTTTATTACTTTTTTGGTTTAACTCATACTTCTATATACGAGTTTTTAATTATATGCGTAAAGATAGGAATTATTACCCAGCTGTTGCGGGATAATAGCTGGGACTTTTTTTATAACAACGCATTTTCTATTTTTATCAATACTCCAAAACAGTTGATAGAAATAGCAAATTTCAGAGGTACGACGTCAAATGTTTTTGAGTTTTTCGATTTGCCATTGAATAGATTCTTATCACTGCATTCAGTACTATTAATAATATCTCTTATATTTTCTGGCCCTTTAGGTATTGTATCTTTTTGCCTAGTTACCTGGGGCTTAATAATAGTGGTATTGTCTATTTTTAACGCCTTATTTTCTTTTATTACGTCCATAGCAATAGTCGCGTTGTTGCTTTCTTTAACGCCTATCTTTATTACTTGCCTTCTGTTTGCATACACTAGGCAAATGTTTCACAGTTGGGTCAAAAATTTGGCAAGATTTGCAATTCACCCAGTGGTTCTTTTAATCTTCATATCGCTAGTAAGTCAGGCTATGGATTATATAGTATATTCAGTATTTGACTTTGAAGTCTGCTCTACGTGTATACTTAGTATCAACCTAAAAATCTTTAAACCTTGTATCTTCTATGGGTATGTTTCCAAGTATGCACCTAATATTGCTGCTATGATGTCTTTTGTTATCTTGGGCCACGCTATGAAAGCTTTAGTTGAAGCTTCTTCGACAATATCTGACTCGTTGTTTGGTGTTTATGTAATGAGCGAACCTGGAAAGCAATATCAACAAAGCTTGATGGGAATAGCAGGATTAGATAAGGAAAGTGTTCAAAGACGAGCAAGAGGTGCTGCTCAACAGTCAGGTGCACCAAGCCAAAGACCTCAAATACCACAAAGGGCCTTGCCTAAGCAACCATTTGCAGGAGATGGCTCATAATGATAAGTAAAAGATCACTATTGTTGATACTATATCTAGCAATCACCGGTTGTAATATGGATTGTGTTGAGCCTGGGTTGCAGAGTAGAAATACTAGCGTTAATGTGGATGTTCCAGTTCGTGAAGCTGACGAAGGTGTTAAGATTCATTGGGTTGATTCTGGACAAGTAATTAGCAAAGGTGAAAAAATCAAATTTACTCTCGGTGGGTCAATAAATTTTTGCCCTCTTAAAGAGGGTAAAAATCCAAGGAAAGTACTTGTGCCTGCTGTATTTTGTGCTGATGGCTCAATACCAAATTACAGTAGCGAGTTAATTAATAATTCTGGTCTTGATGAACAAGAAGTATGTGAAGGTAAAGGTTTTGGAAACAGAGAATTCTATAGTAGGAGACGTTATGTTGATACTGGGATTAAAGTAAACCCCGGTGATAAGCTGAGCTTCAATTTAGTTCCTAGAGAGATGATAATTGATTACAACAATCCAAAAGAAAAAGGTATTAGTTTTGATGACAATTGTTATAAGACTCAAGAAGGAGATGAAAAAGTGCTGGTGAGTGAAATACTGAATGTTAGCAAGAAAGAAGGAGAAGAATTTTTTTGTAAGGGCAAGGATGGAAAGAGGAATAAAATAAAATTTTTACCTCTGGATAAAACAGAAGTACAGAAAGGTGAAGTACTAGTTGGTAACGGCTACACCCCATATGATAATAAAGTGCATTTTAATGTCGAATATATTGACAAGCAAACAGAAAAGCCGTGGCTAAATGGTACGTTACTAGATTTGCGCCGGGCTAAAATAGGGTTGAATAAATTGTGCAATGGAAAAAACTGCGACTTTAATAATGTGAAAGATTATGACTCTATTAAAATAAGATTGGATCAACTATGCAAAGGAAAGGATTGCGATCTTGATGAGATAAAGAAATACAGCTCTTATGAGCTTAACTGTTACTATCAAAACGTGTGCTATACTGAAAATGGTATATACAAGGCAGGTTTGCGTAAACAAGGAAGCTGGAGCTGTGTCTCTTCTATAAGGTATAACAAGTATGATAAAGGAAATAGGTGTGATATGTATTCTTACCTTAAGGAGGTTGAAAATAAGCTTAAAGAGATTGAAAAAAATAAAGGAGATTACAAGCATCTCATTGATTTTACATCAAGCACCGGAAAGGAAGTAGAAGATATTTCCTGGGCTGAAGCTCTTGTTGCAAAAGTAAGCGATCAAGGTGATGCAAGTGTTCCTGAAGGCGAGCGTAATGATATGAAAGATACTGCTAAAGGTACCCAATGTCTTCCAAATGATAAAGGTGCAAAAGAGAATAATATATGCTCACAAATAGATTATAATGATTTTGAAAAATTTTCTCTGAGATTAAATCATAATTATGAAGTAAACAAAGATGTAATGTCTGGTAGTAGTGTGATGCTTGCTGTCGCAGATTATGGTCACTATTGGGCTAATAGGGGCGGATACCATGTTAAAGTAACTAGATCATGTGAATACATCAATGGTGAGAAGCTGTATGTATATCTAGGTAATGAGCCACCTAAAGATTTGCGTGGTGTAGGAACTAATGATTTCAAAGTAGTGGGAGTAAGAGACAAAAAAGACAAGTACACCATATTAGATGTAATAAACGGAGAGTACTTTCATGATGGAGAACCTAAGAAGATATACTTCGGTATCGATGTAAGTAACGTAAAGAAGGATGACATTACAGACACAGATGGCAAATATTATGAGAACAATAAGTATAGTGTAACCTTATTTGTAAAAAGAAAAATTAATAATTTTATTTCATCAATTATAAACAGGACATTTAATTTTATAAAAGAAGAAGTAATTGCGGACAGCGTTAAAGATTCATACAAAGGATATGCAAGAGGTCTTCTTCAAGGAGTAAGAGCTTTGCTTACTCTATACGTTATATTTACTGTTGTTGGTTATATGCTTGGAACAATACAGCTCAGTAAATTTGATTTTGTTATAAGAATGTTGAAAATAGCATTTATAACTTTTGCTTTTAGTGATAGAAGCTGGGAACTCTTTGGTACAACTTTATCCAAACTTTTCGTGGATGGTAGCATTTATTTAGTCGATAGTTTTTCTGGCTATATAAGGGAGGGAGATGAAAAATTTGCATTCTTAGACTTAACAGCAGGGGCATTATTGACAGGAGAAACTTGGTTAAAGTTTTTATCATTAATGCTCGCTGGCCCTTTTGGTTTTATCGCTTTTTTGATAATACTTCATGCTAGTTTTATGTTCTTGAAATGCATTATTAGCGCTACACTTAGATATATAATATCTACTGTTCTAGTAGCGTTTTTACTGTCGTTAACGCCTTTATTTATTGTATTTATCCTATTTCAACAGACCAAATCCCTGTTTGATAACTGGGTAAAAACGCTAGCTCATGTTGCAGTGCAGCCAGTCATTTTGTTCTCATCTTTATCCATTTTAAATCAATTGATGTATTCAGTTTTATATAACCTCACAAATTTCTCTGCATGTTATCAATGTTTGATTAGTATAAATTTCTTGTCATATGATCTCTGTCTTATGAAATCAATACTGCCTCTTGGATACAATCTTGGCACTAGTGTTGATGTTACATTAAGTGATGGAATGAAAACTGGTGGACACTTTGCAGCATTACCTATAGATCTAATCCAGGCATTTATATACCTCATTATTGCTAGCGCAATGGAAGTTTTTGTTTCTGCATCAGAAACTATGGCACAAGCAATGTTTAGTGCTGGTTTTGGAATTGCTAGCGGTGTTAGCAATGTTGCCCGTAGCGCATCACAATCTATACTATCAACAGCTGGTCTTGATAGTGAAACTCAAGGCATGATACAGAATATCAAGCAACAAATTAGTAAAGGTCGAACAACAATTGAGGCTAAACTGCCTTCAACACAATCTAAAGCACCAAAGCAATCAGACGGAAAGGGAAAAAAGGGATCTAAAGACAAAGATCAGATAGTAGTTAAAGATAAATTGCTTAAAGCGCGATCAGACGGAAAAGGAGAGTCTAAAGAGGATTCTGGTAAAACAATAAGAGGTGATTCTAAAGCTGGAAATAAAGAAGAAAAAGGGAGGAGTTAGGCATAAGTGATATCATAGAGTAATTAATTAAAAAGATATTTTGAGTAAAGTTTTAGAAATTTATTTCTGTATTTGGAAAAAGTTTAGATATGCAGTTACGCTTAGGCAAATTTTGGTTTAGGTTACTACTTCTTGCAGCTTATGCGCTGATAACAGGTTGCGATAAGAACGATATGCCTTTTCCAAGGTGTATATCTGCTGACTATTTTGGTCCTGAACCTATTACGGTAAGCGCTCATTTTCCAGACGATCACGATGCTTTTATTCCAGGAGATGGAAAAGTTGTTGACCCTGATACTGGAGAATTTAATAATGGTTTTCACCTTAACCAGGTAGTGAAGTGGAAGGATACCGGATTAGAAACTAATGGAGATAATTTGGTAGTGCGAGTTAGTGGTGCATGGACATCTTGGAGTAATAATAACAAGAAGGAATCTAAAGGCAGCTACAGCTTGCAGGACCTGGAGCAGCTAAAATATACAACCAAATTTGAAGGCAAACAAGGCGATGATAGTTTGCCTGACTTCCACCTAGTTTGTAATGATTACAAATCTAGTACACAAAAATTTTCAAGTGATTCTAGTGCAAGCTGCAGTGTGAATTGCAACAGCATTAATGAAGATAATGTAGAAAATTCAGTATCACATGGTGTTCCATGTTGGTTCACCAATGGTCATGGTGCTTACCTTTTATTTAGAAGGCCCCTTATAGATAAGGATGGTGCAAAAATTATGGAACCAGATCCTAATGAAAGTCTGGAGTCGATGCGCAATCCTCAATCCCCTACTGTACATCTAGGTTACAACTCCACAGCGGAAGGTGAAAGCGGGCTTTTCACTTTAGAAAGAAATGGTACTAGATTAAAGAACAGAAATTGTAATATTGTAAAACTAGAAAAGGGATGGAAAATATATGTAAAAATATTAGATAGATACTACTTAAATAATATAGGCGGTTATTCCTTTGAATTTCTAGGAGGAGTGCAGCAACCAAACCAATTCGGATTTTTTGATTATGTTTATAACTATCTAAAATGTGCATTATTGATTAATGAAAACTGCAAAGAGCACTTTGACAGTGATGATCCTGCAGCTGCACAAGCTATGTTTCAAAACATAGCTGAAAAGAGTACGAGCTTTCAAAATTTTGTTCGTTCCTTGCTTGTTCTATTTATAGTGATTTCATCACTTCTTTATCTTTTTGGCATAATAAAAGAAACTAAGCATGATATGCTCATCAGAATGATAAAAATCACTCTAGTAATAGTGCTTATATCTCCTGGAAGTTTTAAATTTTTCTATGATCATTTTCTTGTTTTATTCATCAAAGGTCTTGAGCAATTGATAAGTATAATTACTAATTTTGCTCCTAACTCAAATACTGATGAACTATTCAGTTTCATAGAAAACATGTTCAATAAGTTTTTTGCTTATTCTGTTTGGAAAAAATTCGCGGCGTTCTTACATTACCAGATGTGGGCAAGCATTCTTATGATACCAGCAATCCTAATAGGAATCGTCTTATATTTTCTGCTGTGTTTGTATGCCTACATAATATTCCTTTCAGGTTTTGTGGGAATAGCTTTTCTTATAGCTATAATGCCACTGTTTCTAATTTCTATTTTATTTTCACCGCTGAAAAGTCTATTTGAAGGTTGGATAAAATTTTGTATTAGTTTCTGTTTGCAATCGATCATGATATTTACCCTGCTATCATTGTTGGCTGCAATTATAATGAATACATTTTATAGACAGCTAGGCTTCACTGTATGCTACAATAAGTGGTTTGAAGTAAGATTATGTGCTCCAAAATGGGTATTTGGCGGATTTTGCATCATTGATGAGCAGTACTTTGGTTGGACTCCAGGGCAAATTTTCGTACCTTACACTATCGGAGAAGCTTCCCCACCGAACATGGACAAAAGCATAGAAGGTATAGAAAGACTAAGCAGAGAAAGTGGTAAAATAAAATTTACTAGTGGTGCTGGATATATCCCTCTTCCACCGGATTACATTGAAAAAGGTTTTCGTTATATAGATTATCCTTTCTTTAACCCAGTTCCTGGTACTAAGGAAAATCCAGCAGACCATTATATAGCAGAAAGTGATGTAGTAGTTAATAAAGATTGTGATTTAAAGGATCTGGTACGTTTAACAAACAGTTTATCTCATGCGTCAGAAAAGGCTGATATCCTATTGTTGATCAGCAATATAGAAAAAAAGATAGGTGGTGAGATAAAAAGGCGTTATTGTCAGCTTCAACAACATGAAGAAAAATGCAAAAATTATGAGAAAATAATAGGTGACCACAAAAAAGGCATTATTCGACCAAACTCAAAAAGTGAGATAAGGTCTTTAGTGCAGGGTATAATTACACAAAATGCAGGCTGCAAATTACAGGATTTTTATATGATAAATGAAGAATACCAAAAAAATAGCGATTACCAAAGGGTGAAAGACATTCAAAGAGGTTACTTAATCAATGCAGGAGAAATCTTTGTATTATTCTTGCTTTCGTTTTTGATGTTCTCCTTACGCGAGTTTGTACAACAAATTGGCTCAAGTATCGCTGGTGGTGGATTCAGTGTTTACAGTATATCTAAAATGTATGAAGCATCGCCTTTGGTTGCTATAATGGAAGGATTCAAACAGCAGTGGCAAGATTTTGCTGGTGGAAAACTAGAGTCTTTAGGCAGTTGGGCTACTCATTTACCGGATAGATTAGCCGGAGGTGCAGCTAATCTACTGGGCAGAGTACCACGAGTTGGGGGTGTGTTGAAATACACTATTGATATGCCACGTAAATTTGTAGGTGCTACTATTGAAGCAACAAAATTTGCAACATCACCTAAAAATGACGTCGATAAACTTGAGGAAAAAATTTATAAGGCTTTAGGAGTTGATAAAGAGGATATTACACACAGAAGAATTGGTAGATATTTAGATTATTACAAAGGATATGTGGGATCACATTTAGGCTATACAATAAAAGATGCTATGAGGTTTACTTGGGAGCATGGCATTGACTCTATAGGGAAGCATAGCTATAATCATAACTTACTCTATAGAGCAAAATCGCATAGGCGAGAATTCTTGGACAAACTTCATGACTACACTATCGGGCGTAAAAGAAAGCCGGAAAAACACAAGGAAGAAGGTGGTAATGGTCAATCAAGTGAATTGTTAAAACCCAGTTTGCCAGGTTCAAAACAAGGCGAGGATCAGTCAAATGAATCAATAAAAAGAGGTGTACTGGATGAGTCAAGAGAAAAAAATAGGAATGAAAATGGCAATGGAAGCCAGTAAAAAAAATTTCAAAGGTCTTGGCTATTATAAATTGCAGCAAGGTAAAGACGGTAACATAAAGTTAAATGACTACGATGATATTTTGAATGCGCGTAGAGCAAGAGTAGACCTGTTGCTGGATCATGCCAAACAAGATGATATTAATCTTTCAAAGCTCAATAAAGCTCTTAATGAGAAGTTCGTAGATGATGGAAGGTTATCATTTGAATTTGAAAAAGAAGACAATGAGATCGCACAAGAAGAGCTTAAGGTGTTTTACGTTTTAGACAATCTTGATAATCTTGCAAACATTAAAAGTGAAGACCTATTAGAGGTTAGTCTGTTACTATCAGATCTTAGCTTCATAGAAAGAAATATTGTGTTAAATACCGATCAGAAGTCTGATCTAGCAGGGTTTAAAAACCTATTTATCGAAAAAAAGGCCTCTGGTGAGGAATATAGTAATGAAGAATGTCAAGGTTTCCTTGATGATATAGATAGAATCAATACTATAATTAAGCTAGAATTAGAAAGTAGGGTTGAAGTGCTAAATTCTGATGATAAAGATGATCACGATGATTTACAAGATGAGATTAGTCATGCAATCGATACACCTGAAAAATCAAAAAAAGTGATTGATTAATTTTGTGTCTGCATTCTTCATTTGAGCAGTTCTGGTAACTTCTCCCTGTTAAACTGCTAAAGTCATATTGATATTAACCATATATTATTAAATAACTAGTTGATTTGGAGCGCATTTAGCATGCTACGTATTATTGCAGGGAAATATCGCGGAAGAAAAATAACCACAGGTAAATATTTAACCGCACGGCCAACCATGAGTATTACCCGAGAGGCAATGTTTAATATACTTTCCTCAAGAAAGCCTGTTTATAACTTAAATGTGCTTGATTTATTTTGTGGAAGTGGTTCTTTTTCATTTGAAGCGCTTTCTCGTGGCGCTAAACATGCATTCATAGTAGACTCAGATTATTACAATTTGCAGTTATCTAAAAAAACAGCAGAAGATTTTGGAATTACGGGCAATATCACACCAATTTGTTGTAGTGCTGATAGGTTGCCACAACCCATTTCAAAGTGTGACATAGTTTTTATAGACCCGCCTTATAATAGTAATCTAGTTTGCTCAACTTTAAACGGATTAGCTCACTCAGGCTGGTTAAGTGATGATGCATTAATAATTCTAGAGATTAGAAAAAACGAAGATTTTGAATGCAATAAAAATTTCAGTGTAACCTTGGAACGCACTTACGGTATAGCAAAAATAATTTTTCTTTCTCCATCAATTTAAACTTATATAAACCTTTCATTGATTGGACTCAGTTCTATTTCGTAAAACTTCTAGAGACATAACCTTCACGGTAGTTTTCTTTTCCATTAAATCCATGTTTTAACAAATATTTATGTGCTTCATCAATAAATTGATTCTTTACTTTTTCGTAACTTACGTACTCTGTTATACTACCATTATCCTTATTCTTACGATGTACTAAAAAATGCTTCTTATCGTCAGAGTGAATATTTTTATTCTTACAATCTACTTTAGGATCATGTGCAAGCACTACATTTCCCCTAAACGTTTTGTCAGTACATTAATCTCAAGTTTACCAACAAGCTGTACCCCTTTAGAATCACAGTATCACCTTTTCTGCCAGCAATTAATACAGGGCATTTTGTATTCTCTATAATCTCTTGTGAATTAAATTCCAGTTTACCACGCCTGAATCAAAAATTCAAGAACTTTGCAGGAAGCCATCTTGTGAAAAAATCTCCTACCCCGTGAGGGAAATTATTAGTTGCATCCTTAAGTGAACTATAAGAATTACTGTGAAATTAGTGTTAAATGAATCTCCTGATCTTCAAATCTTTTTAAAACTTCTGCTGCAATTCCTCCTTCAAGAGAGTTAGTATCTAAAATTATATTGTTTGGATGTATACCACCTCTAAGCAACTTGTTTAACATTGCCATTCCAGCCTGAACTCACTTTTCACCGTTTGTTAGAAATTTATATAGTGCTACAATCTTCTTTCTCTCTAAAAAGAACTCTACAATATCTTCTATGTCTTTGCCCTTTTCTGACTTTTGATCAAACCCTTCTGCGTTTATTATTGGATTTTCACATATAAGTTCTTTTTTGTAATGCTTTACCCACTCATGGCCGACTCCATTTTCCAATAAGCTTTTAATTCTATGTGCAACAAACTTTTCCTTAATAAAGTCAAAAGACATCCACAACAAAGCTATAACGAAAAATATGGCAGCCAAAATTAATAATACTACTTATGCAAGAGCTAACCCTGTAAGCACCTTTTTTGATTTTTGACTCTGGTACGTCAAGTATAACAACATAGTAGAAGCAGCGGATAATATAGCAGAGCATAACTATAGTGATAATACCCTTCTAGTAATTTTCTTTCTTCATTGCTCAATTCTTTTTGAAAGAATCCTGGGTTAATATTTCTAGAAAAATAAGGATAGTCAAATTAATGTTTAACTAACATACTTTCTTACTTCTTGAGTGCACCTTTACCAAGTGTATTAACCTTGATACACCCAAGGTTACTTTAAAAAAGTTTACTACATGCTTTGCATTTTTGCCTAGCTCGTCGTTGGTATAATAAATAACTTTCATTTTATAATTAACGAATATTCAGTTATTTTAACATAAAGATTTAAAAAACCAAGATGGTTTTAAACCATGAATATAAGAACTTGTATAATAAGAAGTTTACAAGAAATCTCCTATAATTCCTTTTAAATGAGTTTTAAGCTTTTTAAACGTCATGACGTTGTTAATACGTCTATCAAGAAATAATAGAGTATCTGCAAAACCTTCTGAATAATCATTGATAAAAAAAAGGAGTGTACTCAAGTACACTCCAGCTAATATTACCCGTTTTGTATAGTAATTAAAATCTGTTGATTGATCGTGAATGCCATACCAAATTGCGCTAACAGTTCTGTATAAAAGTTTACTAGAAAAATATGTATATTTTGGCAACACAGAGAACGATAAAACATTTTTTAAAAACTTTCTATAATTTGGCAATTGAGCATAGTTTGAGAGGCGTATTTGAACAGCTAACTTTACTCGCTCATGCACTTTCATATCTTCTAAATTAGAATTCCTAAGTTCAGTTTCCATTGAGCTATTTAAATCCTCTGCTATGTACTCCAAAGCGCTATATATCCCATTCTGAAATTTGCAAAAGCTGTTAGCTAGATTAAGGTCCGTACACACTTTTAATAGGGTTTTATCACTTATTCCTTCAAATGGAATAACGCTAATTAGTTCATCTATTATCAACTTTACTTCATCTTGTCCCACGAACATTATACTAAACAGCACATGTGATTGTAAATGCATTTCTGAGATTTTCAAACATCTTACAAAAAGCTTCACCACGTTCTTCGAAACTTTTCCACTGATCGAAAGAGGCACACGCAGGAGAAAGTAATATTGTTATTTTCTCTTTGTTATTTATGGCCTCCCTAAAAGCCAGTTTAAGAGCATTTTCTAGATTACAACACTTCATATAATCTACTTTATTTTCCATAGTATTTGCAAAAGCTTCGGTTGATTCTCCAATAAGAAAAGCTTTTCTAATTCTTGTGAAATGCTTGCTTAGTAACTCTATACCACCTTCTTTACTTTTTCCACCAACAATCCAATATATGTTTTTATAAGACAAAATCGCCTTTTCGCTCGACTTTGCATTGGTTGCTTTGCTATCGTTGACAAAAAGGACATTTTCTATTTTGCCAAGTGGTTCATTTCTATGTTTCAACCCTGGAAAGGATTTAATTCCATCGATAATAATGTTGCTATCTATTTTAAGCAGCTTACACACGGCATACGCGGCTGCTATGTTTTCTGCGTTGGATACTAGGTTTATTTTCATATCACTTACATGACCCAGTTGGATTCCAGTGTTGGAGCTCTGGAATGACAAAAAAGGTAATATCGAAGCTAAGACTGGAATCTTATTTCCAGTGAATTTGTCAAATATTTCAGCAGTAAATTCATTATCACATCCTATTACCGCAACCTTGCTGCCTTCTACTAATCTTGATTTAACCGCTATGTAATTCTCTATATTTCCGTGCCTATCTATGTGATCTGGTGCAATGTTGAGCAATACTGAAATATCCACGTTAATTTCATTCATTAGTTCCAATTGAAAAGAGGAAAATTCGATAACATAAATTTCTGCATCTCTGTTTAGGTCCAAAACAGGAAGACCTAAATTTCCACCAATAGCTACTTTTCTCCCTGCAGATTTTAATATGTACCCTATTAGTGATGTGGTGGTTGATTTACCATTTGTCCCAGTGACACCTATTACTTTCTGGCTTGCAGTTTTAGCTTCAAGGAATAGTTCAATATCCGATTTTATTTTGCAGTCAAAGCTTCTTGCAAGTTTGACTATCCAATGTGGCATTGGATACGAAATTGGTACTCCAGGGCTTAAAATCAACGTTCCTATCTCATGCCAATTGTATTTCTTAGGGTGAATAAAATTACACTCTTTACATATTGTTTTTGCATTTGCTATTTGCCCTTCATTATCATCCCACGCATATATTCTTGCACCACTGCTTATTAGAGCGTTAATAACGGACAAGCCA
The DNA here is from genome assembly GCF_030373985.1 of Wolbachia pipientis. GTDB lineage: Bacteria > Pseudomonadota > Alphaproteobacteria > Rickettsiales > Anaplasmataceae > Wolbachia > Wolbachia pipientis_D. The sequence goes on along the minus strand of NZ_JAUCRB010000003.1, from coordinate 154,212 downwards.
GTTTTGCCAAGACCAAAAACTGCAACATTTTGACTTTTGTACTTGTTTAGTTGCATCACTTGTTTTAGAAAGACATTATATAAGTTATTAATAGGCTTAACGTAAAGAGTTTGCAAGTGTTAATTATTACCTGTAGGATATAAGGAAATTAACAAGATTTTAATAGGAAAATAATATGCCATCTGTTACTTTTATTTTACCTAGTGGAAGTAAGAAAAGCTATGAAGCTGCAGAGGGAGAAACTCTGCTTAATTTAGCTCACAGGCATGACCCAGATTTGCTTGAAGGCGCATGCGAAGGTTCTCTTGCTTGTTCTACATGTCATGTAATTGTTGATCCAAAATTTTATGACGTTGTGGAAACACATAATCCCATATCTGATGAGGAAAATGATATGTTAGACCTGGCTTTTGGCTTAACGGAGACATCAAGGCTTGGATGCCAAATAAAAATCACAAAAGATATCGATGGCTTATGTGTAACAATACCAAAGGGTACAAGAAATATATCATTGGATAAACAAGGGAATGATTAGCTATGCGTAGGATTTTTATCTATATTATCACCTCTTTACTTCTGTTTATCCCTGCAGCGTATAGTGGTTTTTGGTATTTTTCTGCATGTAAGACAAAAGATCTTTTAGCTGAGGCAATACTATACATTAACGACGAAAAATTCGATGTTTCATATGACTTTAGCGGGTTTCCTTTTAATCTCATTTTCCACGTAACAAACCCAAAATTCTCCAATGAGCAATTAACCATCTCATCTAAGGCTTTACTGATAAAAAACAAATTGTTTGATAAATCAGTATATATCTACATACCAAGCAACGAAATCAGCATTACTGTTTATGGTAATGAGAGAGAAAATATAAAATGCCACACAAACAATAACAACTACTTTGTCATCAAACTAAACGATTCACCATCTTCGCTGCGATTTAATAGAAATAGTACCATTATAGACTATGTAGATACACTTCGTTACGAAGATTATGGATTAAAATGTGATGTTTTACCTGATTCAAAAAATCAGCAAAGTGTTATGACCGAGGTGAATGGTAAAAGCAATTACATTCAATTTCATTTCAATAAAGAGCTGAATGGAAATGCTAAGCTAGGATTTGATTGGTATACTTATAAGTATAAGAGTACTGCAAGTCCTGAAAGTTATCTTAGTATCGACACAAAATTTGATCTTGAATTTATAAATCATATCTCAGCTTCCAGGGTTAATTTCAACATAGAAAAATTTTTAATTCAGGGTAATAACTTCTCTCTTACTGCAGACGGTGGAGTAAACAATTACAATTTAGTTACGTCTTCCTTTAAAGATAAGGTTAATATAGCAATATCAAATTATAAAGAATTAATCTCTTTTATGAATGGTGAGAGAAATCACTCAAGAGCTTCAGACGCGTTCGAAAAATTAATGTCTTCCTTATCAGAAAGAACAACTGATGACTGCATTCAATTTTCAATAAAGTACGACGATAATTTAGGGTCAAGTTTTATTGGAAAGTTATCTACTACTGATTTTATGAGCCAACTAGATAAAATCACTCAACTCACTAAGAATGAAAACAGTAATTAGTTTACTTTTCATATTAATATTCCACTCAAGCATAAAAGCTTTTACTTTGGATGATAAGCTCAGAGACAAAAGTATGGAAAAGCGAGCAACTAATTTATTTGAAATAATAAAGTGCCCAATATGTTCTGGCGAGTCATTATCTGAATCCGAATCCCAAATTGCATATGATATGCGCAAGGCAATTCGTAAAAAAATCGGTGATGGATATACTGATGAACAAATAATTTCAGAGTTAAAAAATTCTTACGGCAACTCAATCATAATCATCCCACCTGTAAAATCTAGCACTTACATTTTATGGGTTATTCCACTAGCAGTTCTGCTGATAGGATGTTTTCTGATACGAAAATACACTCATATCTTCTGTTATTAATAGATTTATAACGCAATTGAGATTAAATATTCAACATGAAAAGCTTCTTACGAAATTTCTTATACCATCCCTTATCATCCCAGTTCTCCTTTCTTGTCATTCCAGCACATAACGTTGGAATGACACCTAGGACGTGCTGCCGCTCAAACAATATTTGTACAAGGATCCTGCTAACTTTACTATTAATTCTATTTCCACTTTTAACATCGCCTGTAAGCGCTGAGGGTATAGAAAAAAACTGTGATTACGAATATTACCCTAAATTGGATCATAACTTAGCGGATGAGCTGTGTACTATAAAGCAAAATTATTACAGATACGGTGAAAAATTGAAAATACTAGCAGATAAGAGGATAAAAGAGATAAGGGAAGCTGCTTTAAGCACCAATAATAAAACTAAAGATTCATAAATTCACCATTTCTTCTGGTTTTACTATTTCTTCAAACTCTTTCTCAGTAAGTAGCTCAAGCTTCACTGCCGCTTCTTTTAGAGTAATATTCTCTTTATAAGCAAGTTTCGCTATTTTTGCTGCATTGTCATACCCTATATGCTTATTTAATATAGTTACCAACATTAATGACTGATTCAGTAGATCTTTTATTCTCTTTTCATTTGCCTTAATACCGATAACACATTTTTCTGTAAAATTTAAACTTGCGTCAGCCAAAAGTTTTATAGACTGTAAAACATTGTAAATTATTACTGGCTTAAACACATTCAATTCAAAATGACCATTTGAACCACTGATAGTCACAGCAACATGATTTCCCATAACTTGAGCGCACACCATAGTTAACGCCTCACACTGAGTTGGGTTTACCTTACCTGGCATAATTGAAGAGCCGGGCTCATTTTCTGGTAATGTTATTTCTCCAATTCCGCACTTCGGGCCAGAACCAAGTAACCTTATATCGTTTGCAATTTTCATCAAACTAACTGCTACTGTATTGAGTGCACCACTCAATTCAACTAAAGCATCATTTGCTGCTAATGCTTCAAATTTATTTTTCGCTGAGGTAAACGGAAGATTGGTGATTTCTACCACTTCTTTAGCAAAATTCTCGGCAAAGCCTTGTTTAGTGTTCAACCCTGTACCGACTGCAGTGCCACCTTGTGCAAGCTCATACACATTGCCTAGAGTTAATTTTATTCTCTCTATTCCTTTTTTAATCTGAACTGCATAGCCAGAAAACTCCTGTCCAAGTGTTAGAGGCGTTGCATCTTGCAAATGAGTACGTCCTGCTTTTATTATATTTTTAAATTCCCTAACCTTATCATTCAAGGCATTATATAGCACTTCAAGATTTGGAATGAGAGAATGATTTATCCATTTTGCTGCTGCTATATGCATTGCTGTTGGAAAAGTGTCATTTGATGACTGACCACAATTCACATTATCGTTTGGGTGCACTGGAGATTTACTGCCCAAATTGCCGCCCAAAATTTCTATTGCACGATTACTGATCACTTCATTCATGTTCATGTTAGTTTGAGTTCCAGACCCAGTTTGCCACACAACGAGCGGAAATTCGTCATTGAATTTACCATCTATTACCTCCTGTGCGGCTGTGCAGATCGCATTACCCACTTTTTCATCTATATCACCATGCCTCATATTCACACGTGCTGCTGCAAGTTTCACTATTGCCAATGCTTCAATCATAGGTTCTGGCATTTTTTCCGTGCCAATTTTGAAATTTTCCAAAGAACGTTGCGTTTGTGCCCCCCAATAATGTTCGTTTGGTACTTTTACTTCTCCTAAACTGTCTGTCTCTATTCTAGTTTTTTTATCCATATTTTCCTTTTCGGTTTAATGCAAACTGGTATCCAGTTTCACTACATAATTTGTTCACTTGGTTAATTAAATCACACTGGGTCCCAGTGTCAAGTGTATGGATATTGTAACATGGTACGATGTTACATTTAGCTAAACTGACTTAGGCTTACTGACGATTAAAAAAATCGTCATACCATTACTCGTTAGTGCCGCAGCGGTATGACGTCTTAGCTATAGTAAACAACGTCATCCAAGTAGCTGATACTGAAATGACATCATCAGAAAGTGAACCAGTGTCACGCGTGATACCTCTCTTGGACTCTCAAACTGCAGCTAATATAAATATTATGAAATTTACTAAATGGAGAAAAAAGGCAAAGAAACCACGAGTAGCGAATTTTGACCATCTAATACTTTAAATTGGCGCTGTAATAATTTGCTGACGCTTAATTTAAGCGCGATTTGGCTGAATTTAGAAAAAATTTAAAAGACATGCAACCCCAATAATTTGATGTAATCCGCCAAAAAATACCTGAGCTTTTTACTGAATTTTGTCATTGAACCTGCAGTTTAAAAACAAGTTTTGAGTCAGAAATACCCTTGATGCGAAGACAATGAGGCTGACGAAATTTGTCAAATAATTTTCTCATTCAGCTTTTAGCTCCGTTTCTATGGGTAAAAAAATCTTAATGCCAGTTAGCTACTTGGATGCCGCTTCCTGGCTGGAATTGCTTTCAAATCGCAATGTTTTGTGACTTTAATGTAGAGAGGACTACTTTATTTTCTTAATCACTTGTCTTTCTCTTGCTATCGCAAGACTTCTTTCTGGTACATCTTCCACTATAACGCTACCTGCTGCAATTACAGAGTCATCATGAACATTAAGCGGCGCAATCAATGAGCTATTGGCGCCAACAAAACAATTGCTCCCTATATTTGTTTTATGTTTCCTCTTTCCGTCGTAATTGCAAACAACAGTACCTGCACCTATATTACTTTCCAGCCCTACTTTAGTATTTCCAATATAACTTAAGTGCTTTATTTTAGTATCCATACCTATATAACTTGCTTTTACTTCAACAAAGTTTCCCACAACTGCACTATCACCAATAGTTGTATCTTCACATTTGGTAAATGGACCAACTCTAGCACCAGATCCTATCTTTACTCCAGGACCAAAAAAAACATATGGATAAATAGTTGAATCTACACCAATTTGTGTATCAAGGGAGAAAAAAACAGTTTCTGGAGCAGCAAGCGTTACTCCAATATTGGTAAAAAATTTTCTTTTGTTTTCTTGAAAGTAAAACTCAGCTTTTGCAAGGTCATTTCTATTATTTATACCAATTGCCTCTTCTTCTTCAGTAATAACGTAGCCAACATTTAAATTACTCTTCACTGCAATGGAGACTATGTCAGTTAAATAATATTCGTGAATTAACTTATTACACTCTATTTTTCCCACTAATTCGCGTAAATTCTTTGCATAAGCAACCATTATTCCAGCATTAGCAAGAAATTCTTTATCACTATTTTCACCATTTTGTGCCTCTATGATTTCTCTTAAGGAACCATCTTCAATAATTAACCTACCATATTCCTTATTGCTAGTCTGAAAACCAAGACAAACTAAAGCCTTGCCTTCTAAGCAACTAACCATTTTATTTATTGTGCTGCTTTTTATAAGTGGAGTATCTCCATACTGCACAACAACTATGTCCGTATCTGGCAACTCTTTCAGGTTTCTCACCGCAGTTTTGACCGCATCTCCTGTACCAAGCGTTGATTCCTGTGTAATTAATTGTATATCCTCAAAGCACTCCAGCCTTTCTATCAAAGGCAAATCAACTACAACAGCTATATTGTCAGGATTTAGCTGTTTCGCATTGTAAATGACATGCTGAAGCATGGAAAAATTGCCTATTTTGTGCAAAACTTTAGGTAAGCCCGAATTCATTCGCTTGCCATGCCCAGCAGCAAGTATAATAAATGTGTAAGCTTTATTTTTCACTTATCTTAAAGATGAAAAATGGAAACCATAGTGGTTAAGCCAGCTGATTTTGTTGTCATAAAAGCTTCTTAGGTCACTAATTTGGTATTTTAGCATAGCAAGCCTTTCTATGCCGATTCCGAACGCAAAACCATTGTATTTAGTATGGTCTATGCCAACACTTTGAAAGACGTTTGGATGCACCATACCGCATCCAAGTACTTCAATCCATCTACTATTTTTGTAACTTATATCCACTTCTGCAGAAGGCTCAGTAAAAGGGAAAAAACTATTACGAAAACGTACCTTTAACCCCTTATCTCCAAAAAACTTACTAAGGAAGTGATGAATAGTAAATTTTAACTGGCCCATATTTACATTTTCATTGACATATAATCCCTCTATCTGGTGAAACATAGGAGTGTGAGTTGCATCAAAGTCATTTCTGTATACCCTACCGGCAGCTACTATTTTAATTGGGAAAGTTTTCGCTTTTTCCATAGTTCTAATCTGTATAGATGAGGTATGAGTGCGTAGCAACATTCTTTTATCGTTTATTTTATTTTTTAAGTAGAAGGTATCTTGCTCTTCTCGTGCAGGATGATGAATTGGAGTATTTAGTGCATCAAACACATGAAACTCATCTTCAATGTCAGGACCATCAACCGCTTTGAAACCCATATGCGCAAAAATGAGCTTTACTTCATTCATAACCTTACTCAATGGATGGACCTTGCCAATTTTTTCTGGCCTGACAGGCAACGTGATATCAACCGCTTCGTTTTGCAATTTTAAGTTCACTTCTTCGGCTTTTAGTATATTTTCCTTATCCGTTATAAGCTGATCTAACTTCTTACGTAAAACGTTGACAACTGCACCTAAATCACGCTTTTTTTCTACATCTTCTATTTTTTTTAAGTTGTCAAAATAAGCTTTAATTACCCCCTTTTTTCCCAAGTATGACAACCTGACTTTTTCTAAATCTTGCAAAGATGAGGCACTCTCAATTTCGGAAACTGCTTTATTCTCAAGTGAAGGTATTTCCCTTAGTAGCTCTTTACTCATCTTAGAAATGCTAGTTTAAACTTTCATTATAGTGAAATCTTACATAGCATCAACAATCTGAAAGACTGTCTATCTCTAACATTAATTTATTAACTAATTATATCTTTTATTTAACTTTATATTAAGAAACTCACCTTATCAACTGTGCAAAGTAGTAACGTTAAAGCTAAGAGAAAGTATACAGTGGAGAACTCACCCAGGTTCTCTAAGAAAAGAGGTCTAAAGACATAAGTAAAGTATTTTCTAATGAAATAGTGTAACTCAGTACCATTCGCCCAAAAAGAGTTACAAATGATATACAAGTATTTTCATTTAAGCTAAAACTTTTGACATTAACAGGTGAAGATATTTCTGATACAATATTACCTCAAGCGAAACATTTGGTTGGTTTTTTAAGATCCACCTTTTTCAAGAAGAAAGTTTCATGGTTAACATAAAAGTACCGAAAGAAAGCAGCGAATTACATAATAACCACTGTAAAGCTAATAATTATAAAACTGTAGAAGAATCCATAAGTAACGCTCCAATTGAAATCCTCCTTCAAGGAATAACGATAATGCTACAAACAGAAGTTAACAACATCAACTTGTATAGCTTGCACCTAAACTGAGTCGCTTTTGAATGAGAAGCTAAAATATGCAGAAAGAACTGAAAATGAGGAGCAAAGTCTAGATACGCTACAAGTAGAAGGAACTGAAAGTGAAGACAAAAAAAGACAAAGTGCAGTTCAGCAAGAAAAAGCGCAAAACAAACAAGTTGTGTCAAGTTCGTTTGACTATAATGTAGCAAGTAAAAGAAAACAAGTTTCAATAGCAGTTGCTGCAATGCATAAAAATGCTTCTTGGCCTAGTTTTTTTTCCGCCCACCAAACTTTTTCAGTAAAATACAGCTCTTTTTTCAACAAATGCCTTTGACTTGTCATTCAGTACCTCAGATCAAGAATGTGCAAAAAAAGATCAAGAAATGGGTGCAACCAGACTGCACACAGAGTATTTTAAAGCTAATAGAAAAAAATCAAAAAAGCAGACCAAGGAACTATCAGAAGAAGAAAGACAATTTATCATAAAACAAGTTCAAAATTATGTCAGAGTAGCTATAATAGATAATCGGGGTGAGCATAAAGGAAAGAAACTTGATAAAATATTTGTTGAAGTGATGAGTGAATATAAAAATCAAGATCCAGAAACTTTTCTTGATGCTTTCAATTCTTTATTTAGTATTGTTTATTTTCAAGGCAAGCAATTACATGAAGTACTAGACTCACATGAGATATCAAAAGTATTAGAAATACTGGAAATACCACAGCCAGCTGTCAAGTCTTCTTTTCCAAGAGAATATTTGCAAGGGCAAGTATGTAGAGAAAAAGAGCAATTACTTAAATTAGTTTCAGGTATTCGTACATAACAATCTTTTCCACAACCTGAAAGCATTTCTCATGAAAGTAGAAATCCCTTACAAAATAAAAACACAAATCCCTCATCAGTGACAAATAAAGCTCCACCAGCTACTAATGCTTCTCTCAAGTCATTATTAAAAGACGTATTTTCCTCAAAAGAGACTTACTTTTGTCTATTTTTGTTAGCAGCTTCTATATCAATACTCTGCCTATGGCATTTACCGTTAGGAAAAGCGTCAGTTTTAAAGGGGTTAGTGCCACCAGAAGGAAGTGAAAGTATTGGGTTAACATTGAACATAGGGCTACCAATATTAATTGCATTATGTGTTTTGGGTTTGGCTCACTTTATATACTCTGAACATTCGTTAAAATCTACTGAACAGGTAGGTGAAAACAAGTTTCCTTCTTGCAATTAAACTTACTAAAAATGGGAATAAGCTGTTTTAAAAGATTTTTCGTGGTAAAATTATTTATTTTTACTATATGTTTAAAGGGATTATTACAGATGTCGGAACTGTGATTGATATTACCACTCACTCCAACTCTGATCAAATCTTCCATATCAAGGCACAAAATTTATCCCCCATACATGATGGAGATTCAATAGCCTGCTCTGGTGTGTGTTTAACTGTTGTTAACATAATCAATGGTATATTCACAGTTCAAGTGTCTCAAGAAACTATGAGAGTTTCTAACTTGAATGCGTGGGGTATAGGAAAAAAAATAAACCTAGAACAAGCGATGAGACTGAGTTATAGGATCGATGGCCACTTGGTTCAAGGTCATGTGGATAAGACAGTACAAATCTTAGCAATCAATCAAAATTTGAGTTCTCATGAAATTAAACTATCGTGCCCAAAAGAATTAATTAAATTTGTTGCAAGAAAAGGATCTGTGACGCTAGACGGAGTTTCCCTTACAGTAAATTCAGTCACTGACCAAGAATTTACAGTGAATGTCATTCCTTACACATGGGAAAATACAACTTTTCAATATAACAAAGTGAACGATAACTTGAATTTAGAAGTTGACATGATTATTCGTTATTTAGACCAGCTGATGCAGTATAAATACAATTAGTTTTACAATTTTGTTATTTGTAACTATTATATCTTGAAAATCATAAATGTACAATATGCTTTTTGATTGTCTAATTATCTTTATTATTGTTTTATGCATAATAATTTCAGTAACTAGAGGCTTTATAAAAGAACTATGCGCTCTAATGTTTCTGTTTTTGTCAGTTTTTCTAACAGCTAATCATTATGATTTCTTCACTATAAATTATAGTAAATATTTCGACTCTAAAGTTACGCAGAACATACTTTCTACAATTTCCGTGTTTATTATACTCAACCTTATATTTATGATAATAAATAACTGGCTAATGTTCATATTAGCATCCATAAGATTAGGATTAATGGATAAAGTCACTGGAATCTTTATCGGAGCGCTTAGAGGAATATTACTTTCTTATGCACTATTCTTTGCTGTGCACTTATATTGCTACACAGCATATGACAAAAAAGAAAAACAGTCTAAAATAGAAGTAGAAGACGTACTACCTAATTGGATAATAAATTCACACTCTTATCAGGCTTTGTTTGCGACAGTAGAAAACATAATTGATATGTATGTACCAGAGTCGTTGATACTAAAAATAAAAGAGATTGGCGAAGAAATAACTGATCAAGAAAAGCCTGAAGATAATAGAAAAGAAGAGTAATACCCATGTTGATGAAGTGATAATTGGTGACTCCTAGAAATGTTTTATACCCTCTACCTCCTTAAGTTTTGTACCAGGCTTTATCATGTTATATAACGTAAAACTCATGCAAGCAGATCCAACAATTCCCCCAATCACCTCTATGACATGCATTTTCGAGGCATAAGTGCAGCACTACTTACAAACAACTCTGTACCAGCACCACCAACCATGATCGCCTGTCTTTGTTGCAACACTTTTGTTAATGACCTTTCCTTTTCGTTTACAGCATGTTCTTTTCTAGGTGCACTATAGGAGTGTCGTTTTGTTTCAATAGAATGCAGAGTATTGCCTTTATCTGTACTGTTAAAAGCACTTAGTTCTTGCGTAGAAGTTTCTGTTGAAGCAATTATACTATCTTTTTCACTTTTTCGTTATTAATCTTGGCATTATCAAGATCTTCACTTTTTTATTAAAATTTTTACACAGTTTTACGCCGACTTGTGTATAAGTAGCTTCGGTATTATTAATTACAGAAGTGGTCGAAATGCCTTTATGTTCTATAGTTATTTTAACGAGGCCATTTTTATCGTTTTCGTACGAAGCTGGGTTATTAGTTGTAGCAGCTCAGTATTTGTAGCAGCTTCTGTTATAACAGTGGGAATGATTTGTTGTCCTACGGTTGGTTTTGCATCAAGGATATCTAACGTAATATTTTCTTCCCTAGCCACTATCAAAATTTTATCTTGAGCATTACCATTTTCGCATCTTTTGGCACAATTAAGTGGAATGTAAGTTTCTACCAGTCATCTGAATGTTTTATTGTCATTTTATTACTAATCACTTCCGTTAAAAGTCCTTGTTCTTTAGCATCTTTTAAAAGATCATCGACAGCTTATCATTTTTATGATATATGACAAAGTGCATTAGTGCAAGCTCCTGATATATTCCTGAACAATTGGAGGATATCATAGCTGTTAAAATCTTCTTTGCGTTGTCACTAGATTCTTTTAATGCATTGGCAATACTTTTCCCTTCTACTATTTCTTTCACTAGCTTCAGAACCCTTTCTTAATCTGTTGACTCACTCTTATCATCACTTGCTGAATCATATTTCTTGGGTCGATTAAAAGGATTTTTTATTTTCTTCAATATGTCGAAAAACTTTTTTCTTTTTCCCTTTGCAAACCAACTCTCTTTACATACTGACTTATAAGGTACATGTTTTTCACTAGTATCTTTAGTATTTTTCATTCCCATAACATTTCTTCCATTACAACATTGTTGCTTTTATAAATTAATTATGTTAACAACGTATAAATATCAATTAGAGCATTAATCCATGAAGTTTTTTTGAGTTCTACAACACTATTTTTTAACATTGCTGCAAAAGTTAAAAATCCTGTAGTATACTAAAGCTCGAAGGAATGACTTTAAATATGGAAGTTGTTGCAGAAAATAGAAAAGCAAGGTTCGAATATTTCATCTTAGAAGAATTTGAAGCAGGTATAGTCCTATTAAGCAGTGAGGTTAAATCACTGAGGGAAAGAAAAGCAAATATTTCTGATGCTTACGTTATTGAAAAAAATTGTGAAATATGGCTACACAACATGCATATTTCAGAATATAAAGCTGCAAACCTAAAAAATCATAAGCCAAAAAGGGAGCGTAAATTACTTCTGCATAAAAAAGAGGTAAATAAATTAATTGGTCATATCAAAACTGCTGGGATAACTGTTGTGCCACTTTCAATTTATTTTAATGACAAAGGATTAGCAAAAACTAAAATTGCCATTGTAAAAGGAAAAAAACTTTACGATAAGAGGGCAACTATAAAACAGAGAGAGTGGGATCGTGAAAAAAATAGATTGTCTAAGAATAATTTTTAGCAAAACATGTCTTTGAATCCAGTAATTTTCAACATTGGCCCTGTTTCTATATATTGGTATTCTTTAGCATATGTTTTGGGTATAGTGTTTGCATATTGGTATTTATGTAAGCTGGATAACCAAAAAATATTCACTAAGAGTTTTTATGATTCATTGTTAACAGCCACTATTATAGGCATTATCCTTGGAGGCAGGCTTGGCTACGTGTTGATATATGATCCAGCTTCTTATGTAAGCAACCCTATCGAGATATTGAAAACCTGGGAAGGTGGGATGTCATTCCATGGCGGCGCTATAGGAGTTTTGCTCGCGGTAATAATTTCGTGTAAAAAACATAATATTCCTATATTTTACACATTAGACCTAATTTCCTGCGGGGTCCCCATAGGATTATTTTTAGGCCGCATAGGCAATTTTATAAACAAAGAGCTATTCGGCAGGGTTACAACCATGCCATGGGGCATGGTATTTCCAGAGAGTGGTGATAGCTTGCTGCGCCATCCAAGCCAGCTTTATGAAGCATTTTTTGAAGGACTACTACTTTTCGCAGTTATAAATTTGCTGTTTTTCTTGACTAGAATAAGACCATATCATGGTGCATTAACTGGCATTGCAGTCATATGGTATGGAATAGTGCGTTTTGTAGTCGAATTTTTCCGTGAACCAGACTACCAAGTTGGCTATTTATGGCTTGATTTAACTATGGGGCAATTGCTTTCTATACCTATGGTTTTGCTGGGAATAATCATATATTTGAGTGCGTTAAATTTGAAATTTAATGCGAACATAGAGAAAGTTTGAAGAAATGTATTGCAATAGAATAGACTTCTTGCTTAACAAACCAGTTTTTGGCAGTATGTCGGGCATATAACAACCCCAGCCACCACCAATAGAAACGAAAAAACTACTTGATAAATTCCTCCAGTCCCCTTATCAGGGTATCGAAGCTATTTACTTAGCTACAGTCTGTGCAGATTAAGTGACAAAAACTTACCTTACTTGGCGTAACATGTTTAATTTTTGCACTACATGCACCACATGTTTTTTACATTGTTGTCTCATTATCAGCTAGTGCTGTGAGTCGCGCTTATTAAACGTATAAAAACATCAAAAAACGCTAATATTATAAAATAGATAGTGAATAACTAGCTAACGGGGTTTGTTTGCCTTTTTTTCTGCTTAGTAAATTTCTTAACGTTTATAATTTAGATTAGCTACAGCTTAAAAGGAGCCTAAGTCGAGATTATTAAACGTTTAGAATAAAAAAACACCATATTTAAAAGTAAATATAAATAACTAGCCAACCACAGGGCTTCTTTTGCCTTTTTTCTTATTTAAGAAATTTCTTAACATTTATGACTAAAGCAATTTAAGAGCACGCGGCGTTATAAAAAACGCCAAAAATAATTGGCTTTTTTCTTTTTTTATGCAAGAAGTCTAATGAATTTTAGGTCCGATTCGTTCCAATGCTCAGATACTACCGCCAGTGGAGATCACTTACGATGGTTATGTGTTGGCATGAGAACAACTTCGGTAAATCTTTAGCTATATTTCTAACTGAAATTACAAATGTATAGATCTTTTGCTTATTGTTGTTATAATTAATGTATTGCTGAAAATTGTATATCAATGAATGAGTTAAGAAAGCTAAGCATTACAGAGATGCATGATGGTCTTAAACGGAAAGATTTTTCTGCTGCTGAGCTTGTAGAGGCACACATCTGCGCAGTCGAAAATGAGAAATTAAATGCATTTGTAACAAAAACTCCAGAAATAGCAATAAAAGCTGCTAAAGTAGCAGACAAATATTTTTCAAAACAAAAGGACGATGTAATCCCACCACTCATGGGTATACCAGTTGGTGTTAAAGATTTATTCTGTACGAAAGGAATAAAAACAACAGCATGCTCAAAAATGCTGGAAAATTTCGTTCCTACTTACGAATCTACAGTATCCGACTTGCTTTTAAAAAGCGGGGCAGCCATGCTTGGTAAACTTAACATGGATGAATTTGCCATGGGTTCTGCAAACACAAACAGCTATTTTGGTCCTGTTGAAAATGTGTGGACTAGAAAAAGCGACGGGGAAAAAGTTGTACCTGGTGGATCATCTGGTGGATCTGCAGCATCAGTTGCTGGATTTTTATGCGCCGGAGCGCTCGGAAGTGACACTGGTGGATCTGTACGCCAACCAGCAGCTTATTGTGGAGTAGTGGGAGCAAAACCAACTTATGGAAGGTGCTCGCGTTTTGGTATGATTGCATTTGCAAGTTCTCTTGACCAAGCAGGGGTCATCACTCGTTCCGTTTCTGACTCAGCATTAATGCTTGAAACGATCTGTGGCTATGATAGCAAAGATTCAACATCGAGCGAAAGGCCGGTGCCTAAATTTTCTAATTTTATAAATGGTGATATCAAGGGTAAGCTCATTGGTATACCAAAAGAATATAGAATGGATGGGATTTCAGAAGAAATTGTCCATCGTTGGGAAAAAGTCTCTTTTGATTTAAAAGAAAACGGTGCTGAAGTTGTTGATGTCACCTTGCCACACACTAAATATGCAATACCTGTCTATTATCTAGTTTGTTCTGCCGAAGCTTCATCTAATCTTGCTCGTTATGATGGTGTGCGTTATGGATTTAGGGCTGATGCTGATACCCTCGAAGAAATGTATTCATTAACAAGAGCAAAGGGTTTTGGAAAAGAGGTAAAGAGAAGAATCTTAATTGGTGCTTACGCACTCTCTTCAGGTCACTACAATGAATATTACGAAAAAGCACAGTGTATTAGGGCATTAATCAGAAATGACTTCATAAAAGCATTTGAAAAAATAGATTATATACTTGTTCCGTCTGCCCCAACAGAAGCTTTTGGCTTGAATGAAAAACCAGATCCGCTAATTATGTGTATCAATGATGTCTTCACTGTACCAGCAAGTTTAGCTGGTCTGCCTGCTATCTCCATTCCTGTTGGACTTTCCAATGAGGGTTTACCACTTGCTTTACAAGTAATCGGAAACTATTATGATGAAGCTGGTATATTAAATGTAGCAAGTGTGATAGAGCAAAGTTGCGGCAGAATAATTGAACTAAATAACTAATTTTCGGCATGAGGTCCTTCAACGAATAGCAAGTATGTTCAATGTTACATCACTTAAGTTTTTGATCAAAGAGGAACAAGTTTAGTGAAAAATAATGATATTATTAGTGGAACGTAAAATAGTCCTACTGCAGTACTGATTAGAAGTAGCAAAGTAGCTCTATCTGGTTGATAATTTAAAATATTAGCAAGTATTACACTGGATCCAGAAACTGGAATAATAGCTAGTAACATTAGTGCTTTATATATACTCTCATCGTATATACCTGTAATATGTTTGTCTAGAAGGACAATTCCGAAAACAAATAATGGCCAGAGTACGTATTTTGCTGTAATAGTTGTTAAAGCGAGCTTCCAATCTATTTTAAAATTTGTAATTTGTGCAATACTCACTCCAAGTAATATCATTCCTAATGTAATAAATGTACTTCTAATATTTATCATAACATCTGTCAAAAAGGTGGGTATTTGTATATTGTATATACTCAAAAAAAAGCCCAGAACCATTGCATAAGGCAAAGGAAGTCTGAACAACCTTAACATGCATTCTTTTGCGGTATAGATACCATTTGCGGCTATATAAAATCCTAAGCTATTTTCAAACAATGCCATTCCTATATAACAGACAACATATACAGACACTGAATCTTCATCAAATAAAGTCATAGCAATCGGCAGGCCAAAATAACCCATACTTGTGCTGCCCGAGCTAAATGCCAATATGTTTCTCGTGTTGTCCTTAAATAAAAAAGAAGAAAGATAATACACTGACAAGGACATAGTGCTACCTATAAACCATATCAAAATCGGCAGAGAAATTACTTTTAAATTGACCTCTGTATGAGATACTCCATACAAAATTACTATTGGATTAGCTATATAAAAGAGTATTTGAGGTATAGTATTTCTGTCAATCTTAAGATATTTTCCAGCCAAATAACCAATAAATGTTGTAATGTAAATAGGTAATATTTTGAGAAAAAGGGTAAAAAACATACTAGCCTAGGTTGTAATCCTTCTTAATATTGCTGACTAACACAGTGACATTAGATCTTAAGATATTGTAAAAGTAAATAAAATTTATTTTCCAATTTACCCAACTCACAGTTAATTATGAAAGATTTGCTTGATACTAAAAACTTGCTTTTAAACAAGATCTAAAAATGATATTTTTACGATAAAATTATGTTAAGTTTTTATAAAGCTTCTTGTATCCTTTAGTAGTAATAGATTTGCTAAAAATCAAAGTTTAGTTCCACCTGGCTTCGTTGTACACCTCTAGCGGTATAAGATAGAAAATCTAAAAAATGGCATTACCTTTGTTATAAAGTAAGCACTTCATGTTTGTACATTTTAGCTATAAACAATCAGCAGTAGAACCAATCATACTTGCCCAAAAATGAGCGATGCGTTAGTACCACCGAAACCAAACGAATTAGAAAGCACATATTGGATTTTATGCTCTTGAGCTTTAAATGGTACAAAATTCAAATCACATCCCTCTGAAGTCTTATGTAGATTTAAAGTTGGTGGAGTAATTCCATTATTTAATGCAAGAATACTAAATATTGCTTCAACGCTCCCTGCAGCGCCAAGTAAATGTCCTATAGAAGATTTTGTTGAAGACACTGGTATTTTATAAGCATAGTCACCAAATAACTGTTTTACTGCTATTACCTCGATTTTATCTCCAAGCGGTGTTGAAGTTCCATGTGCATTGATATACCCAATTTGATCTGGACTAATCTGCGCACTCTTTAAGGCAATTTGCATTGCTTTAAATGCACCTCTTCCTTCTGAATGTGGTGCTGTGATATGGTAAGCATCACCTGTTAGTCCGTATCCAGTAAGTTCTGCATATATTTTTGCCCCTCTTCTTTTTGCATGCTCATATTCTTCCAGCACCAATATACCTGCTCCTTCACCCATGACAAATCCATCACGTTCTTCATCCCATGGCCTTGAAGCTTCTTCGGGTTTATCGTTAAATTTAGTTGATAGTGCCTTCATAGACGCAAAACCTGCAATTCCAACCCTACACAGTGCACTTTCTGATCCACCTGCAATCATCACATCTGTTTCGCCAAATTTTATAGTTCTTGCTGAGTTTATTATTGCATGCGCACCTGTTGCACATGCGGTTACCGCTGAATCGTTTGGGCCTGTAAATTCGTATTTAATAGAGATATGGCCAGATATCAAATTTATTAGACTTCCAGGAACAAAAAATGGGCTAACACGTCTTGGCCCCTTTTCCTGCATGTTAATTACATTTTCCTGAATTGATGGAAGACCACCTATACCAGAGCCAACAGACACACCAACGCGTTCTCGATTGATATTTTGATTTTCCAAAATTAGTGAATCGTCTACTGCCTGAATAGCTGCTGCAATACCGTAGTGAATAAAGCGATCTGTCCTTTTTAGGTCTTTCTCAGGAATATAATCTAGTGGGTTAAAAAAATGCTCAATGTTGTCGTGCTGTAGGGGAACTTGCCCTGCAATTTTGCAAGTAAGGCCATGAACATCAAATCTACTAATTTCCTTTATCCCAGATTTACCATCTATTAACTTAAGCCAAGTATTTTTAACATCTGCTGCCAGTGGAGTAATTAGGCCAATACCAGTAACTACTACTCTCCTGCCCATTTAATTCTAATTATTGGTTTTTTTTATTATATACTCAACTATTTGTCCCACCGTTTCCATTTTTTGTGCATCTTCATCAGGAATTTCTATCCCAAACTCTTCTTCTGCTGCCATGATTATCTCAACTGCATCCAAACTGTCTGCGCCATGCTCTAAAAGCTTTGAAGAGTTGTTAAATTTCTCCACATCCTTACTAATGTGCCCCAGCACAATCTTTTGTACCTTCTCCTCTATGTCTTCTCTAGTGCTTTTTGCTAATTCGCTATTCATTCTCTACCAAAAAATAACCTGTTCTTTAATGTTATAGAAAATTTTCATATTTGCAATACCTTTTATTATTGATAAACTATTATAAAGTTTTCTACTACTCTAGCTAAGGTAAACTTTAACATCATACGCTGGAGAGTTAACAAGCTCAAAAATGTTAGATGAAGCAACAAAAAATCTGCTTATTGCAGAAATAAATAAATTTTTACCTGAAGATAGCCAAAACAAACTTATATCGGCTATGCGATATGTGCTTCTTGCTCCTGCAAAGTACATACGTCCATCTCTAGTAATAGCTTCATCACGAGTATTTAATGTGGAAGTTAAGAAAGCAATACCAATTGCTGCGGCAGTTGAATTTGTTCACACCTACTCTCTGATTCATGATGATTTGCCGTGTATGGACAATAGTGACACTCGCAGGGGGCAGCTAAGTTGCCATAAAAAATTTAACGAAGCAACAGCTGTGCTTGCTGGAGATGCACTACTTACTCTAGCTTTTGAGGTACTATCCTCGCTAAATGAGAACAGCAACAAACGCTGTGAAATCATAAAAGTACTCTCTCAAGCGATGGGAGCTAAGGGAATGGTAAGAGGACAAACTCTAGATATTGATACAGATTTTGATAAAATAAAAGAAATTCATTTAATGAAAACTGCGAAACTATTTGCAGTTTCATGTGAAATAGGTGCTATAATAGGAGATGCTACAGATAAGCAACGTAGAGTGTTATATGACTACGGGATAAATTTGGGGCTTATCTTTCAAGCTAAAGATGATGTTGAAGACTACAAACAAGAAGAGATAAACAATTTCATGTCTGTGCTTGATAAAAGTGAAATAGGAAACTATATAGACAGCCTCTTTAAACAAGCTTCGGATAATCTGAGCAAACTTTCGGGAGATACTGATTATTTATATGATTTATTAAATCAAGTAAGAAAAGATGGTTAGAAAAGTTGTATTACAATTGCTTGTTTCCGTGGTAATAATTTTCATTTTAACTTACGCTTTTGTGTTTACCATCATCCATATAAACAAAGGTAAACCAGAAAAAAAGGATAAGCTTTATGAGATAAATACTACTCATAATGGTTTAGTGCAGACGTTAGCATATTACTTAGTGAAGCCAATACTTGAATCAGCACTTGACCGCTATATTGAAAAGCATGGGTTGACGGAGTATTTAAAAGAAATAGCACAGCAGGAAAGAGAAGAAAATTTGATAAACTTTTATGAAATCACAGAAGGCAATGGCAGTAAAGCTCTATGTGGTCAAGAAGTCCTGTTACAAATGTATAAAATGCCTAATAGGCTAGTAACATCACTTCCGGGTCAAGTCTCTGATGTTACCTTGAAAATAGGTCAAGAAAGCTGGAAAGAGGTGGGTTTAGGAATAATTGGTATGAAAGAAGGAGGAGAACGTGTAGTTACTGTAAACAGTATTGCTAATAATAACAAAATGAATTTTGACTCTTATTACATCAAACTAATCGAAGTAAAAGATAAATATCCCGACTTAGTAAATAATCTGATGATTTTTAATGACTTAATTAACAAGACTGGAAAACAGGTGAAGTGTGGTGACGAAATATCTGTTAGATATAGTGTAATGAGGCATAATGGCGAATATAAGATCAAAAATCAAACAATGCAATTCAAGGTTGGTGATAAAAAAGTACCGCTTGCTATAGAGCTTGGAGTTGTAGGAATGAGAGCTGATAACAATAGAGCTATCATTTCTCCACCGGAACTTTTGAACATTACTGATGGTATGTTAATTGAAGACATAGACTTTGATGAAGAGAATGTCTCAATAATCAATTTAAGCTTAGATTAAGCTACAATAAAATGAAAACTCAAAAGTAAGAAGGCATGGATACTTTAAAACATTACTTGGTAACTAAAAAAAATAACAAAAGTACATATAGCAGTGATAACTGGTGGTAAAACCAGAAAAACAGGTGCCTTTTTAACGAAAAAATTCTGGGAAGATTTTAAGAAAAACGCATTATAAATTATTGGTAAAAAGTACATAGCATTGAGTATAGTGCTTACAATTAACACCAGAGTGATAAATACAGCAAGTGCTACATTGCCAAAGTTAAAAACAGCTTGAAAAATGAGAAACTTACCCCAAAAAGTTGGAGCGGGCGGCACTCCTATCATAGATAATGCACCTATAGTAAATGCTGTCATGGTAATTGGCATACTTCGTCCTATGCCGTGAACTCTATCTACATATTTCTCACCTGTTTTCGTTATTATGCTGCCTACAACAAAAAATAAAGTGATTTTTGCAAATGCATGACAAACTAACTGAAAAATTGCAACTTTTGCACTAAAATCGCTAAAAACTGAAGCGAATAGTATAATATATGATAATTGAGAGATGGTAGAGTAGGCAAGCAATTTTTTCAATTCTTTCTGCTTTAGCGCAATGAGTGAGGCTGCAATGATGGCGAATCCTGCAACGTATGGCAACCATCCTCCAGCAAACCAATTTTGTTGTGCAAAGCGTTGAAGATTATCGATGCCGAAAGTGTACAATATAACTTTTATGATGATGAAAACTCCGGATTTCACAACAGCAACAGCGTGCAACAATGCACTAACAGGCGTTGGTGCAACCATTACTTTTGGTAACCAAAAATGCATTGGCATTAATGCAGCTTTACCTATCCCATAAATCTGCATGGCAAAACACGTTGCAGCGAAAGTGACAAATGAGGTGTCAAATTTTAATATTCCACCGCTTACAAAGTCTAAAGTACGAAATTCATTATATAAGAGGCCGAGAACTGGTAAAAACAGCACTAAGGAGGAAAAAAACAGCACACCAAAATAATAACGTCCAGCTATCATTGATTCATTTGTTGTATTATAAGTGATGAGAGGATAAGTACTGATAGTCAAGAGTTCATAAAAAACGAACGTAGTAAGCAAATCACCGGAAAAAGCAATAAACATTGTACAGCTGATTGATAACGAAAAAAAACACAAGAAGCTTGAGTGATTACGATCGGGATAGTTATTTTTCATGTAGCATATTGCATACATGCTGGTTAATATCCATAAAAATGATATTAGTAAACTAAATACTACCCCAGTGGACTCTAGTTTTAAACTAATATGCAAATTGTTGCCAAAATCCATGAGGATAAAGTGGGAAGTATCATTAAGTACCCAATATGAGGTACATAGGCATACATATATAAGGAGAAGCATAGAAGAAGCAACAGTGATACCATTGCTTACTCTTGGCCATTTGCCAGTAAGAAAAATCATTACTGTGCCAAGCAGCGGAATCAGTGCAGTAATCAACAAATAATTTTCAGTAACAAAAAATGGTAAGGAAAGAAAAGCTAAGATATAGTCCATTAAATGATTCATTTTTCTGCTTAGGTAAAACTAGGATTATACTCAAATCACAAAAAATCGCTATGTTTTTATACTTCACAGTTAACTAACTGTATTTCACCAACCCAGTCATTTTTTTCTTGATCTAGCCTATCATCTAATATTGCTTGCCTTATCGATTCCATTAGCTTATTCATAAAGAAAACATTATGAATGGTAATGAGAGTGTAGGCTAGTAGTTCTTTCGCTCTCAATAAATGGTGTATATAAGCTCTCGAATGTTTTCTGCAGGTAAAACACAAACAGTCACTTTCAATTGGGTTATCGTCCAGCCCAAATTGTTGATTTCGCAAATTAATATGTTCTTTGCATTTCGAAGAAATAGAATCTCTATTTTTTACTTTAATAAGCGCACTGCCATGCCTTGCTAAACGAGTTGGATGCACGCAGTCAAACGTGTCAATTCCAAGTTTTACTGCGTGAAAGATATCCACAATTCCACCAATACCAAGCAAATGAGTAGGCCTATCTTTTTTTAAATACTCCATAGTAAAGGAAATTACATCATACATCTGCTCTTTACTCTGACCAAGTGACCCACCTATTGCTTGACCGAAAAATGGCAAACTACTGATAAAGCTACAACTTTCTCTGCGCAGATCTTGATATACTCCGCCTTGGCTAATTCCATACAGCACTTGCCTGCCATCATTATTTTTTTCAAATTCACTTAAAGAACGCTCAGCCCATCTGTGGCTCATAAGCATTGATTTTTCTGAGTATTCTTTGTTTACATGAAATGGAGTGCATTCATCTAAAACTAAGATTAAATCTGCACCTAATTTTTGTTGAATTTGTATAGATTTTTCAGGAGTTAGACAATAAGTTTTACCATTGATATAAGAACGAAACATTGCCCCATCTTCATTGATTTTGATTAGAGTTTTTTTTTTCTTTCTTATTCCCTTTATCTCTTCCGAAACTGATCCGTGCCCCAAGCTAAATATCTGATATCCACCAGAGTCAGTCAACATTGGCCCATTCCATCCCATCATTTTGTGCAGACCACCGAGTTTTGCAACAGTATCCTCTCCCGGTTGGAGCATTAGGTGATAGGTGTTGGAAAGTATTATCTGGGTACCTGCCTCACTGATTCTCTCGATATCTGCAGCCTTAACTGCAGCTTTTGTTGCACAAAATATAAATGCAGGTGTTTCTATGTTTCCATTGGGAGTTTCAATCGTGCCAACTCTTGCAGAGCTAGATTGCTTGGTTATCTTAAATGAGAACTTTTCATCCATCTATTTACTTGAAAGTTCTGCTATGATATTTTCCACTTTTTCAGGGGTAAGATTTTCATAAAAATCGTTATTGATCTGCACAACTGGAGCATTAACGCATGCACCAAGACATTCAACCTCTTTTAAAGTAAACAGATCGTCCTTAGTGGTCTCACCGATATTGATTCTGAGTTTCTCTTTAAAGGCACCCAGAACTTCTTCGCTACTGCATAACCAGCAAGGAGTTGTTCTACAAATTTGTATCAGATATTTACCCACCGGTTTTAAATTGTACATGGTGTAAAAATTTGCCACTTCATAGACACGAATATGTGGAATATGCAGCATGTCAGCAACGTAGCGCATGGCAGATTCAGAAACCCATCCACATTGCTCTTGAACCAGATATAGTAGAGGCATAACAGCACTACCCTCTCTACCTTTTGGGTACATATCCATAAACTTTTTTGCTTTCTTGAGATTATCTGATGTAAAGTTAAACTGCTCCTCTTTTTCTATCATTCTTAAAGCTTACGTAAATCTCAACAGATTATACTTAAAGAGCTAACAATTGCAATTAGACTTCTTGCATAACCTAGAAAAAAAGTAATTATTTAAAATATTGACATTCTTTGTAATGCTGCATGCTCTTAAATTGCTCTAGCTACAAACATTAAGAAATTTACTAAATAAAAGGCAAAAGAAACCCAGAGCAGCGAGTTTTGGTCTCTAATACCTTAAATTGGCGCTGTAATAATTTGCTAGCGCTCAGTTTAAGCGCGATTTGGCTGAATGTAGAAAAAATTTAAAAGACATACAGCCCCAATAATTTGACGTAATCCGCCAAAAAATACCTTCAGTTTTTTACTGAATTTTGTCATTAAATGTGCAGATCAAAAACAAATTTTAGAGTCACAAAAATCCTTGTTCTTATAAGAACAAAAGGCTGTCAAAATTTGTCAAGCAACTTTTTTGTTTCTACCGCCACCTAAATGATGGCTGGATACCCAGGCATACTGCCAAAACTATGCAAAATCTATTGTTGGTTTTTCGAGAAATAGCGCTCTATAGTATCATATTATCTCTAGAGTAGTATTGGTTATCCACCCTGTATGTGAATTCTTCACTGCTACTTATTTCCCATATTTCGACTTGCAAACCATGGTGACACTTATAATCTCCTTATCCAGTACAGTCAAATTGTTTAACGATCATCTTCGTATGCTGATCATTCAAAAATTTTGATACTACAACTCCCGTCTTATAAGTATTATTATTTGTTTGATCATAATAACCATAATACATATTGTATAAACTTAAATTTTCAGACTTAACCTTGTCAATCCCCTGCTTGAAACGAGATTTACATATAGAATTTTTTTTAAGTCCATCGCATGTTTTCTCACACACTATAAAGTCCGCACTTCCCTCAAAAACTGGCAATTGAAGTTTCGGTGATAAACCTTCAATTACTGGTTGGTAAAACTTGAGAAACTGAACACAATGAGTAAATTCATGAGAAATGTGCTATTCAATAGCATTGTCAGAAAAGAGTGAATCAAGAAACCATCCATCTCTTTTATTAAGAAAGAGAAATATATCTGAAGCTGAGAATCCCGAAAACTCTATGTACTTAGGGTGGTTGTTGTTAACCGTCAACCTAGTCCAAGTTTCCGGTGGCTCAAAGTTATGTACTTTTTTCAAAACTTCGGTAAGTCAATCTTTAATCTCCAGCATAAAAATAGAGTAAAGATCAACTTACCACGGAAATTTGCATAGTCGTTAACCTGAACATTAAAAAATCTGCAGCACCTCTTTAAAGTACCATTGGTAGTGTTTTCAATATCTTTTAATTCCTCACTACCAAGATTCTTATGAAATACCTCTACTGTCAAATTGCTTCCTTCGACGTTATAAACATGCTTATTAAGAAGTTTTACTTACCTTAGCTTCAAGTTTATCTCTAGGTTCATAATTTAACTCATTAGAACCAAAAAGTCCTTTAATGCTGCTAAAAAGGCTCATACAGTTTTACGCTGTTAACACGCCTATTATAATGGACAATTTCCGTCAAGAAGTATAGCTAGCTCAAGCCATACAACCGCTTACAGAAACTGCAAGTGGTTCTGGTTTCATTAGTGCATAATACCAGAGTACTAAGAAAAATTAATTTTTCAATCTTAATTAAGATTTTTATCGACTTTAGCATATTGAAGTGTTTACAATGACCTTATGAAATTTTTATATAAAATAATGTTTATATTAAACAAATTGTTAGAAGTTAACTCAAATACACCAAGAGCTAAAGAAACAACAGGTTTCAATCCAACAAACATAGTATTCATTGAGGGAAATGAAGTTGCCTACGGACTTAGCTATCAAGATGATGGTAATAGAAGCAGTAAAGTGAAATTACTCATTAGCCCGTTGTATCAATCAAAAACATACGAGCAGGATATGGGCATCAACATAACAAATGAATTCAAGGATCAACAGTCTCTTACACTAATAGAAAGCTCAACTGAAGTAGATAAAATTGGAGTCATCTTTCCAGAAGAAGGAACTAACGAAGAAGGAAAAAAATACTTTAAAGGCCTAACATTCAACACTTACGGAATTAAACAGTTAATCAATACTCCTTTAGTTGAATATTTAGGTAAAACTAAATTATAAAAAAATGCTAATAATAACAACCCTGCAAACAGAGATAATAGTTACTTTCAACCAAGAGCAGTAAAAGTTTGTAATGGTGATGTAATAGTAATTGCTCTCAACTTAAAGGATCAAATCTTAGCTTTTTGGTACTTGAAGTCAAACAAAAGTGGAAATTTTAAAACTTCGTTTGGAAAAAAAGGCGTTATAGAAAAAAGATTATTCAAGTTTGGTAACCTGGACAATTGGTATTAGATGGAAATACGATGCTTTATACGCAAGTGAGAAAAAGAATTACTGATGAGAACCAAGAGGTGAGAAAAACACATATTTTTAAGTTTGATGTGGCTGAAGTAGTTGAGAATTTGAAAGTAGGAAAGGGAACTGATGACTTTTTCCTTGGTAATAGAAATGGTCAAGTAAATAAAACATCATCTTTTATTTTTGATTCAGATGAAATAAATTTTCTACAATATGTAAAGCAAACGAAAGGGAATGATCTAGTAGCTTTTCTTGCAGAAGGCCAGTCGTCTAATAAACAAATGTCACATTTAACAAGTTTTATTAAGAATTGATCAAAATCAAACTTTACTGTTTGTGAGTGTGAAGATTCAACAAAGCAATTATACTTTAAGGAAAATGATTAAGACAGTTTTATTGTAACTGCAATAAATGACAGAAAATATCATAACTTTTAATCATAAAAGCTTTAAAAAACCTCATAAGGTAATGATAGTACCAACAAACAGTGTCAAAGCTATTAGTGATTTTATTAATATTTTAACGATTGATTGACACCAGGCATTATTTCTAGTAGTACTGTGGCTCTTATAGCTGTTACAAAAACAGTTGTGACTTTTAAGAAAATGTCGACTGCTGCAATTACTGATACAACAAAAACTGAAGTTATAAAGACTACTCAACTTCCAACAAAGCCAATAACTCAAACGAGCACTGTAAAGCCAACAACAGCTATCACTCCATAAACTACCGCGGGTGGACAACGGATGCTGGAACAAGTACTGAAAAACCTACAACAACCACTGTTTCACCAACTTATACAGTGAGTAGTACTACTCAACACTCAACAGAGCCAATAACTCAAACAAGCGCTTTGGATCCTACAACAGTGGAATCAACAACAGTAGCTGAAACAACTGTTACTTCGAAAATGACCATAGATACTACAGTGTCAACTAATGTGCCAATAGCAACTTTAGGTGCTACTAAGATAAGCACTACAAAACCTATAACAGCTACCGTTTCACCTACTTCTACAGCAAGCAGTACTACAATGAGTAAGCCTTCAATGAAGTTAACAACTCAAATAAGCACGACATCTATGTCAGCAGAACCAACAATAGTAGCTGAAACAACGGTAACACTGCCCAATATGCCAACAACAAACTTAAGAAAAACTACACAAACAGTATTTATTATACTAAGTACTAGAGTAAGGAAGTCAGCAACTTCTGTGTTTACCACAATTTCACTTCCTCAACTTACTAATATCTTCTCCATATCCAATTCAACGTGCTATAATGGAGCCTAACGCAGGAATAATAGTGGGATTTTTACTTGTAGTAATGGGTATTATTGGAATTATAGGGTTTATAGTATACAGATATATTAGAAAGTATCACCTTTATGATGCTGCTCCTGTGCTAGAGCTAGCTAATCTGGATTACGAAAATCAATCACATTTAAATAACAGTGAAGAACTTTTTTGTCAATAAGAGCAGAACAAGCAGTCTTGAAATAATGTCAGACAGCGTATTAGTGTAAAGCGGTAGCAGATCGAGTAGTCCGTCACCCAGAGGCAGTAGGAGTTCAGATTCTAAGAGTTAAAGTGACTTGTCTTGGAATAGCAATGATGTACTAGAATATCGCCTATAGTTTTAATCTAATGTTTGGTATGCAGATCATTGACTAGCAAGGAAATTATTTTACTTTTATGATTTTCATGTTAAAGTATAGTTTCTAGGTGAAGTGAGTAGCTACTGCTGTGCGTTGAACATAGCAGAGGAAAGTCCGGGCTCCAAGGAAAAATAGTGACGGGTAACGCCTGCCGGGGGTAACTCCAGTTATAGGGCTACAGAAAATTACCGCCTAAAATATTTTTAGGTAAGGGTGAAAAGGTGTGGTAAGAGCACACCATAACAATGGCAACATTGGTAGTTGAGTAACCAACACTAGGAGCAAGATTAAATAAGAGTAGACTTTATGTTTTCCTCATACCTACTCAGGTAAATCGCATGCAGTAAATGGTAACGTTTACTCTAGATAAATAGCTACATAAACAGAACTCGGCTTATATTTCACCTAGGCATTCGCATAAATATAGACTTTGCTATACTCAAAAACATATAAGCTATACATTGTCCTTCACTTGTTCCTCTTAATAGCCACCACTACTTTCGCCTACATTAACATTAGAATATTCTTCATCATCAATATACTCTTTCAGTACATATCCCCTGCCCCAAACGGTTTCTATGTGGCTTTTTCCGTCATTTGCACTTTCAAGTTTCTTACGTAATTTGCACATAAAGACATCAACTATCTTATTATCCGAAGGTTCATCCAAGCCATTATAAAGATGGTTTAAGAACATTTCTTTTGTTAGTACTGTTCCTTTGCGTAACGCTAGCAACTCTATCATAGAGTATTCTTTATTAGTAAGGTGAACCGTTTTGCCCTTTACTTCAACAATTCTATGATCAAAATTGATATTTATGTTACCAATCTTTATCACCGATTCAGGATGGCCTTTAGTACGACGTACTATTGCTTTTATTCGAGCGAGTAGCTCACTTTTATGGAATGGTTTCGTTAAGTAATCATCAGCACCGTATCCAAGTCCTTTAGCTTTTTGATTAACAGCAGATATACATGAAAGTATCAAGACAGGAACTTTAATCTTTGCACTTCTCAATCTTAACAATATATCATATCCATCAATATCACCGGGCAAGTGTATATCTAGAATAACTAGGTCATAGTGATCCCCATTTGAGGAAACCATATTATTGTTGTAGTCTTGTGCAGAAGTCACAACATCACAAAAGTGCCCATCAGAAGTTAAAGCATTAACTACAGTTTTTGCACTTACTTGATCATCTTCAATTAGTAATATACGCATATTTTACACCCCGTAAGTAATTTATAATTTTAGTAATATATATAACTAAGGAAAGTAACAAATCAAACTTTTATTAACAAATGGTCAAAACTACTAATAGTAGACATACCATCCCAAAATTACATAAATAGATCTAAAACATAACAGATATACTATATATCATAAGAATAACACTACTTTTAGTAAATGTTGAATTAAAGCTGTTACTACTAAAAAATACTTAAGTTAATAAATATTTAACTGCCTTATATATATGTTATATTTTTAATTTACTTATCCTACCATTCTAAAGTAGAAGTAATACTTTTTAGGGACATTGTGTGACAATATCAATTTTAGGTGCTGGCGCATGGGGTACAGCAATTGCAACTTCACTAAGTGATAAGCAAGATGTAATTCTATGGACCCGCAATAAAGATACATTTGAGTCAATTAATAGAACAAAAGAAAGTGACAAATTACCGGGTTGTTACATTTCTGACAATGTGTCAATAAAGTCTACTATCGAAGAAACAATTAACGCTTCAGCAATGATCCTCGCTGTTCCCACCCAGTCTTTGAGGCAGGTATGTCAGCAATTATATGATTGTAATTTGAAAAAAGATGCAGCGATAATTTTAGCCTGTAAAGGAATAGAAAAGTCTACATTAAAACTACCCAGCGAAGTAGTAAATGAAATTTTGCCTAACAACCCTGTTGCTATTTTTTCAGGTCCCAGTTTTGCCATGGAAGTCGCAAAAAAATTACCATATTCAATGGTTCTTGCATGTAAAGATGACACACTAGGTTCAAAGCTAATATCAGAACTACAGCAGGAAAATATTAAATTGTACTATAGTAGCGATGTTATAGGAATACAGATTTGTGCAGCATTAAAGAATGTTTTTGCTATAGCATGTGGAATTATTTTGGGTAAAAAACTCGGATGTAATGCTCACGCAGCATTGATAACAAAGAGTATGAATGAAATAAAGGTTTTGTATCTAGCAAAAATCGACAACAGTAATATAGATATGGGTACGTTACTTGGACCGGCATGTCTGGGTGATCTAGTTATGACATGCACATCCTTGAAGTCGAGAAATCTGTCCTTTGGGTTTAAAATAGGTAGTAGTAATAACAGTGTTAATGTTCAGCAAATTTTGTTAGAAGGTAAGTCGGCAATTGAAGGCTTTAGTACTACTCAATCTGCATTTTATTTAGCAGAAAAGCTAAAAATAAAAATGTCTATATGCGAAGCGGTCTATAAGTTATTGTATGAAAGTGCCTGCATAGAGGATACTATTTCTGTTTTTATGAACTAATCTTGTACTTTGGTGTATTGTGAAATTTTTATATAAATTAATATCAACATGGTGGCTGTCTGGCACAGTAAAAAAAATGCCGGGTAATGTAGGCAGTTTAGCTTCTTATCCAATTGTTCCTGTAATATTAAGTAATAGAATTTTAGGTGTAGCAATTATTCTACTCTTATTCTTGATTGGGTTATGGTCCATAGGTAATTACATAAAACATTACCAGACCTCACATGATCCAAAAGAGGTAGTGATTGATGAAGTAGTTGGCCAATTACTGACAATATTTTTAATTTCGGTATTGCTAAGCCAAAAAATGAATTGCCCTTTACTGCTGTTATGCTTTTTTTCTTTTAGGTTCTTTGATATAATAAAAACGTGGCCTATAAATCTGATCGACAAAAATATCAAAGGTCCTCTAGGCGTTATGCTAGATGATATTATAGCTGCAGTTTTAGCCTGTGTTTTTATAGGGGCCTTTTATTGTTCATTATCTGTCTATGCAGGATAAGAAAATTTGTTATTCAAGCTTGATTACTCAAAATTTAAAGGATTACATACTTTACACAGCGAATTTATCTCAGTGGGAAGTTCACGATGAATTTGATAACATCACATTCACAATAAATGGTACCAGAGAGTCATTATTCAATTTTGTGTTTTGTGAAGATCGATGTACCGAACTTTCTGTGCAAAACACTCTAAATTACCTAAGAAAAAGGAACATAGAAGCAACATGGGTAATGAATTCGTATACGAAGACAAAGGATATTTTAGAAAAATGCGGGATAAAACACGTTAGCACACCAAAAAAAGCTTTATTTAACATGAAAAATTACTTTTTACCTGCTGATACTGTTCCAAATTTAAGGTTGAATGCTGTAAATAGCAGCAATCTCTTAAAACAGTTAGATCTATGTACTTCTAAGATTTTTCATCATAACGTTGGAATTGTCAGCACATTTTTTCGCGGATTACCAAGTTGTGATGATAAAAACTCAGGATTAAGATTCTTTCTTGTAACACTAAACAATGAAATCATCGGAACATGCGGCTTTTATACTCAAGACGGCATAGCTGGTTTTTATAGTGATGGAGTTTTACCAACTCATAGAAATCGTGGAATAGGTACCCAAATGGTTTTAGAAAGGGTCAAAATAGTTCAGCAGCTTAAGTGCAAATATGTAGTAGCACATTGTATGGAACCTTCCGTCAATCTTTATAAAAGATTGGGTTTTCAGATATTAGGCAATCTTTACTTGTATACTTCTTCAGCGTGACTTTATACATACCCTTACTGAGCAGTTACAAATTTTTATATCTGTTTTAAAAGTGTTATGTTTTTTTTGTACGAAGTAGTTTTATTATTAATTTTAATATTATTCTTTCTCTCTTATTTTAAGTTGAAAGTAGATAATAAAATTAAAAGTTTACAACATCAAAATATCATAATAAATAATTTAATTGATACTGTGGACGATGGGTTTTATATTTGGGACGCAACAAAACGTATAGAAAAATTTTCCCCCAACTTACTGATTTTGCTCAATACTGTTTTTTACTCATTTAATGAGTTTGTAAATTTTTTTGAGCAATCAGAAAGCTTAATTAAAAATTTTACTGAGGCAAAAAAGATAAATAAATCTTTTACTCTGGATTTAAAGTCAAAAGACTGTGAAGTTTACTGTACATGCTATGGTAGAAGCATAATAGACGACTCTAATAAAGTGATTGGTGTGCTGTTATGGGTAAGAAACATCTCAGACTATAAGATAAAAGCTAACGAACTTGAGTTAGAAAATAATAAGCTTAAACAAAAAATAGAGAACTACAGGAATACTTTCAATTCTCTGCCATTTCCAATACTTAAATATAATGAAAATAAAAAGGTAAAGTTTTGTAACTTGTTTTATGATAAATATATAAATAGCTCCCAGAGGTTAGCTGCCGCTAGTAGTCCCTACAGCGCAAAATCAGGAAAACATATGATAACTTACAAAAACGAACGCAAAGTTTTTGATTTTATTAAAATCCCAATACAAAACTCTGGTGGCACGGTAGTGTATGGAAAAGATGTTAGTGATGCAGAGGAGTTACGTGCTAGGTTAGCTAGTTATTTAGCTGCACAGAAAAACTTACTTGAGGAGTTACCAATTGCTATTACGATATACAGTAAGAATCAAAAACTAAAGTTTTATAATAATGCTTTCGTAAAAACCTTTCAATGTGACACAAAGTTTCTAGCATCTAATCCAACTTATTACGAAGTCATGCTTTACCTGTTCGAATCCAAAAAGCTTTTAGAAGAAAAGGATTTTCAAACGATTAATAATCAAAGGCATGAACTATTTAAAAAACTACTTGGGCCATATAATGACACGATCCATCTCTCAAATGGAAAAGTATTCAGAATATTGACAATACCCTATGCTTCGGAAGGCTTACTCTTTTCCTACGAGGAATGCAAAAGGTAACACTCAAACTCCTTCTCTCTCTACCATGAGCTGCTTTATTTTTACTATTGCTCTTGCTGGATTAAGCCCTTTAGGACAGGTTTTTGTACAGTTCATTATTGTATGGCAACGATATAACTTAAATGGGTCATTTAGTGCTCCAAGTCTTTCACTCGTTTTATTATCACGGCTATCAACGATCCACCTGTAAGCCTGTAACAGTATTGCCGGCCCTAAAAATTTATCACTGTTCCACCAATAGTTTGGGCAGCCAGTTGAACAGCAAGCACATAATATACAATCAGAAAGACCATCCAGTTTTTTTCTATCTTCAGGAGATTGTGAATATTCTTTATCCGGCAGATCAGGCTTATCTGCTTGTAACCAAGGATTAATTGATCTATATTGCTCATAAAATTGACTCAGGTCTGGAACTAAGTCTTTTATTACATACATATGAGGTAATGGATATATTTTTACGTCACCTTTCACATCGTGTATAGATTTAGTACATGCAAGGGTGTTAGTCCCATCAATATTCATAGCACAAGATCCACATATTCCTTCTCTGCAGGAACGTCTGAAAGTTAAGGTCGAATCTATTTCATCCTTTATTTTTATCAATGCGTCGAGCACCATGGAACCACAATTATCCATATCAATGGAAAATATGTCTATTCTAGGACTTTTCTTGTCATCAGCAGACCAACGGTAAATTTGAAATCTTTTAATATTTTTTGCCTTAGCAGGAGCAGGATAAACTTTGCCCTTTTTATTAATTTTAGAATTCTTTGGCAGAAAAAACTGAAACATATCGCTTATCTTGTATCGTCTATAGCTGAAACCTTTCTACTTTGTAGATAACATATTTTGGTATCCTCTACTATACTTTTGTTAAATTCCTTTTAAATTGCGCACATATTGTAGCTAAGCAAAGCTAAAATCTTTCTTTCTAGATTTTTCATTATAATTTCCTCATCTCCTTTTTGGTGATCATAACCAAGTAAATGCAGCAATCCATGTACTAACATATGTGCAACGTGAGCTGGAATGGGTACATGGTACTCAATCGACTCTTTTTGTATTGTGTCTATTGAAATCGCTATGTCTCCTAAGTCGCATTCATTAGACAATTGCTCACACTGAAATGATAGTACATTAGTTGGTCTATTCATTTTTCTAAATTTTAAGTTAAGTTGATGTAGCAAATTATCATCAGCCAGAGCCACTGAGATGCTTAGTTTATAGTGGTCTATTTTTAATTCATTCAGAGAAGCATTTATAATATTTAATACAAAGGCCTCTGGATCCTCTGTAATACAGTACCACCTCTCATCAAGAATATTTACTTCTAACATAAGCAACAATTCATATGAGTTATACAGTTTAGTGTCGTTTCAGTTCTTGTTACTGGAATCCAAAAAAGAAGAACTACAGACATCATTAGCCAATTGAAATGGCAAGTGTTACACATCGCTCATTCTTATTATTTCATTCCATTCGGCCTCTGAGACTGGAGAAATTGATAAACGTGGTTGTTTTAGTATGGCCATATTTTTTAAAAGTGGATTTTGCTTTATATCATTTAACATCACTTGATTATTTAAAGGTTTGAAAAACCTCACATCTACCAATCCAAATTTGTGATCGCTAACGTGATAATATTCTTTAAAGACCTCAACTATTCCAAATACCGCTTTTTCTTTACCTGTATGATAAAAAAACGCAAAATCACCTAATTTCATAGCTTTCATATAATTTTGAGCTTGATAGTTACACACACCATCCCACTTAACTATCTTGTCCTTTCTTATTTCTTGCCATGAATATTCACCTGGCTCTGACTTAAGCAGCCAAAATTGCATTATTTTTTTCTTCTTAAATAAGCTGGTATATCATAAATATTGCTGTTCCATTTAACCCCTTCATTTACTTGTTCAGCTGGTTTTGTTTCTGGAAGTGGGATTTGGCTGTAAGACCACTTGAATTTTTCTTCCTCTGAAGTCTCGCTTTGATTTGCAGACGAAGTTTCTAATTTATTGTCATGGCTAACGCTACCATCAATACCAGTTGCAAGAACAGAAACTCTAACTCTTCCTTCCATCGCTTGATCAAAGGTAGCACCAAATATTATATTAGCATTTTCATCTACTTCTTCACGCACTCTATTTGCTGCAGCATCAACTTCAAACAGAGTCATATCTCCACCACCTGTGATGTTGATCAATATTCCTTGCGCGCCTTTCATTGACACGTTATCAAGCAATGGATTGGATATTGCAGCTTCTGCAGCACTAATTGCCCTATCTTCTCCCTCTGCCTCTCCAGTACCAATCATTGCTTTACCCATTTCGCTCATTACTGTTTCTATATCAGCAAAATCAAGATTAATGAGCCCTGGCATGACCATTAAGTCAGTCACCCCTCTAATACCAATATGCAGGACATTATCAGCAAGCTTAAACGCATCAGAGAATGTAGTTTTTTCATTGGCAATTCTAAATAAGTTTTGGTTTGGGATGACAATAAGAGTGTCTACGTATTTTTGCAGTTCTTCAAGCCCAAGCTCTGCGATGCGCATACGGCGCACACCTTCAAAGCCAAATGGTTTGGTTACAACTCCAACAGTTAATATCTTTTTTTCTTTTGACCCTTTATCTTTAACTCCTGCTCTTGCTTCTCTAGCTGCTTTTGCAACTACTGGCGCTGCCCCTGTCCCAGTCCCACCACCCATTCCTGCTGTGATGAAAAGCATATGACTATCTTTTATATGCTCCATAATTTCATCAATTGATTCTTCTGCTGCACCTTTACCAATATCAGGCAAAGCACCTGCACCAAGCCCCTTAGTTAAATTAATACCTAGCTGAATTTTTTTATCACATAACGACTTTTCTAGTGCTTGAGCATCGGTATTTGCTACAACAAAATTCACTCCTTGCAAATTGGATTGGATCATATTGTTCACAGCATTTCCACCAGCACCTCCCACCCCCACAACTGTAATCCTTGGGTGTAATATAGGTAGCTCTGGCAGACTAAGATCAATGGACATTTAAATTACTTAAATTTAGCGAATTCACTTGATAATAAGTTACTGCTTTTTTAGCAATATGCAAATATTTTTCATTTTTATAGAAATAAATAGTAAATAAGATTTACTTATTCTTAACATTTATACTAATGAGCACCGGTCATTACTAGACTCTTAGATAATATTATTTGATCGATACAAAAGATAGAAAGCTTAATGAAAAGGGGTAGAAGCCTACCCCTTTACTCTGTTGAAATTGCTTTACTATGCTTTTGCCTGTTGTTCTGACACCAACCCAATCACTTTTGCAATTTTACCCAAGATCGTTGATGGATCTTTATCCGTTTTAATTTCAGGCTCACCTTGATCATCTTTTTCACAAACCTCGAGCACCTTCTGCTTTACCTTATCAACTTGGCTTGCTTTACTATAGTTCATATACGCAAGAGCTACAATAGTTCCCACTATCGCAGCAGCTAGCAGATCAGTAAATACCGGGCTAGTAATCGCAGGTGCATATAGCTCCTTACCTCCCTCTATCATGCCGGCATGAGCTGATTCTGCTGTCTTATTAACAAAACTGCATAAGCTCGATCTAGAAAATAAGCAGCTGTAGGCAAAGTTACTGCTGCAATTGCTATAAAAGCAGCGGTTGTTTTGTACGGATGGTTACATACATATTGACAGTTTGCATTAACAATTCCCTTAGTTGTGTTCCTCAATCCTTCATCAGAGTCATTGTATCCCCTTCCCCAAGCTTTCATCAATGAATCGTTTTTTAAAAAACTTACCGCCATAATTCTATTTCTAAATAGAAATTTAGAAAAAAATATTGAATTGTATTGTGGTTGTAGAATACGGTAAAGAGAAATCACCTGTCAAGCAAATAATCTATTAATATGCTCTTATTCTGTAATTGAGTGTTTCAACAATGTGTGCTCTTTTTATCTCTTCACTTTTACAAGACTTGCAATGGTTCTTATAATCCTTAATATGTGTGTGTAACCTTGATTAGAAATGTAATTTTCCTTTAGCCATACTTTAGCAATTCTAAGCCTGCTTAATCTGGCTTAGTGAATTTATTCAATGCTTCACCACTTACATCTGAATTACAACTAATACTTAATTCGCTGTAACGCTCAGCTTGAATTTTTCTTGCTGCTATTACTCTTTCTCTTATACTGCTAGTGCTTTCTCCTTCTGAATGGATTTTAGGAAAAAGTACGTTGACGGTTAGCACCTTAATGCATATATCTATTCTATCGAGCAATGGCCCTGATATTTTGTTCATATAATCTGTACCACATCGTGGTTTTTTGCATGATCTACTCGCTTCTCCCAAGTAATCACACCTGCAGGGGTTCATTGCAGCAATTAGTTGAAAATGTGCTGGGTAAGTAATGTAGGCTTTAGCCCTTAAAATAATAACTTTTCTATCTTTAAGTGGTTGGCATAGAGAATCAAGCACGAGTCTTGAAAATTCTGGCAATTTGTCAAGGAATAACACTCAATTATGAGCCATAGTGATGTCTCCAGTTTGCATTTTTCCCTCATCCTATTATTGCTTGCATAGAGCATGAATGATGAGGTTCACGCAAGGGACAAGTTACTTTGAATATCTTATTACCAGCCCGTGTTATGTTGGAAATAATATTTACATCAATTATCTATTGTTCAGTTAAATCAAGCAGTAGCCCTATAAATCGTTTAACAAACATCGACTTTCTAGTGCCGGGAAAGCCAATTAAGAAGTATATTGTGTTCACTTGCTGCTGCAATTTCAGCTGCTCTTTTCACAACAACTTGGCCTTTGATGTCCTTTATATCCAGAACTGATCTTTTCTCCTTTGGTTTATTAAAAATTACCAGCTCAATTTACTGCTAGTCTTTAAAATATCCGATGATATCGGTTAATTTTTTTATAGCCAGAACCGAAACATTTTTACCCATGGAACCTCTACTCCATTTCACCTTTGAGAAATAACTCCTTTGTTCTTCCGTTTTATATCAATTACTGCTGGCAAAACTCCTGAAACTGATATAATCCTGCTATCAAGGGCAAGCTCACCTATAATTATATAAGACTCAACTTTGTCAATTGGTATAATATTCATTACAGCAAGCTGTCCCATAATAATAGCCAAATTATAATACTGTCTTCTTTCAGCAAGTCCGCAGGGGAAAGATTAACAGTGATTCTTTTAGGAAGTAGTAGTAAAATTAATTGAATTTAAAGCTGCTCTGATGCGTTCCTTCGATTCCGCAACAGTTTTATCTGGCAATTCAACAATATTAAAAGCAGGAACACCATTTGCCATGTGAATTTGTGCATTAGCATTTACTATGTTAACTCCCTGAAGTGCAGCAGTATTTATGTTTGCAATCATAATATATTCTATAAAATAATTTATAGAATATATTAATGAAGTGATGAAATAAAGATTATGTATTGTGAAGATAATTACAGCTAACAAATTGAGGATCACATGTGAACAGCCAAACTCACTTACTGAATTGTTTCCCTTGGACGAATTCTTTTATTCTTCCTATGTTTGGGCTGTTGTTTTTAATCTCTAAATGCTACTATAAACATTAAAAATTATTCATGCATAATTTATAAATTAGCCTACATTAAAAATTATAACGCACTCCTACTTTTAGAACTGCATCTGGTATTTTTATCGGTGGTTTAAAGCTACTCAGTTGCCCACCCATGGTAACACCAACTGCACCAACTATCTGGGAGTAATCTCATAATCAACACCTACCTTCAGTTTATAGGAAATAGAACCTAGTATTTTTTCCACTAAACCAGAAGTATCTGCACCATGAATACCTGAAGTTTCACTTATAGCCCCGCCTGTATCACCTCCGCCAAAGTCAAAAGAAGGCAGTATTTGGACATACCCACCTAAACCTTCATTTACATATAGTTTAACAAGACCGATATCGAGGTCAGGATAAAAACGATAGTTTGCCAATAAGCTTGCTCTTATTACCCTACCTGCACTAGCGATGTTACTAATATTACTGAGAACCTCAAGTTCAAATTTAGAGTTTTTGTCATGATGATAACCAAAAACAGTACTAGGTTTTATTATAAAGCCACCACCCCATCCAGCACCCGAAGTTTAAACCTGCATAGTCCATATCTCCTAAATCAGCAACTACGTTACCAGCTGCGCCTGCTAGAGATGAAGTGATCAACACATCTAAAGAGCACAATCTCTCCATTTTCATATAACTCCTCATACAAAAAAATATATATAATGCATAAGTATATATCCTTTATATTAAAAAGAATATAATTATATCTCAAAAAAAGCATGACCACAAAGTCAAAGATGTGCTACTCAGATTTTTTATATAACTATATTTACTATCTTATTTGGCACAGCATATATAGTGCGAATCTTACTTTGATCGATCTTACTGGATACAGAGTCCATTGCTATTTTCTTCAATTTTTCTTGAGATAAATTAATTTCCACTTCAACCGTTGTACGCAATTTCCCATTGATCTGTACTGCTACAGTCACCATATCATTAACTAATAATGAATCGATAGCTCTTGGCCAAGGCTGCAGATATAACATACCTTCACCCCCAATTTCTTGCCATAGGCTTTCAGCCAGATGTGGTATGAATGGTTCGATTACTCTGATCAGTATACATATACCTTCACCAATAAGAGATTTTCCACTTTTTACATCTATTTCAGCTATTAAATTCGTCATTTCGCGGAATTTTGCCACTGTACAGTTTAACCTGCAGCTTTCCAAGTCATCTGTAAGCCCATGTAAGAGTTTATGTATTTTTTTTCTGTACTCTAAAAATTCACCCGTAACACCCTCGTTATCATAATGCACATTCACAGGCTTAAGCTGCATTACCATACGCCACAATTTATTTATATAGCGAAAACAGCCCTCCACACCATCATCAGACCACTCCATATCCTTCTCCGGAGGAGTGTCAGACAGAACTAATAAACGAGCAGTATCAGCGCCGTACTTTTCTATGATAAAGTCTGGATCAACTGTATTCTTTTTCGATTTGCTCATTTTCTCGACTTTCCCAATTTGGACAGTAGCACCTTGTTCTATTAATCCTCTTGCTTCTTCAGGAAACAGCCATTTTCCATTCTCATCTTTGTAAGTCACATGGCAGACCATTCCTTGAGTGACTAAAGTAGAGAAAGGTTCTTGAATACCAAAATAGCCACATTTGGTCAAAGCACGACAGAAAAATCGTGAGTAAAGCAGGTGCAAGACTGCATGTTCTATTCCACCTATATAATAATCCACAGGCATAAAACGATTACATGCATCTTTATTGATAGATTTATTCTCACTACAAAATGCAGCAAAATACCATGAAGACTCAAAAAAGGTATCGAATGTATCAGTTTCACGCTCTGCTTGCTTTCCGCATTTTGGGCAATCAACAAATTTCCAAGTTGGATGTTTATCAAGCGGATTGCCACCGCTTGTAAATTCCACATCTGTTGGTAGAACTACGGGAAGGTCTTTCTCTGGCACTGGAACAGTACCACAATCTTTACAATATGTGATAGGTATAGGACATCCCCAGTAACGTTGTCTTGAAACCCCCCAATCGTGCAAACGATAATTTATCGTTCTTTTACCTATTCCTCTTTCTTCAAGCTTTTTAATAATTACTTCCTTTGCTTCACTAACTGTTAACCCGTTTAAGAATTCAGAGTTAAACATTACTCCGTCGCCAGTGTAGGCTTCATTTAAATACTCTATGGTTTGTGCGACTTCTTTGCAAACCACAGGAATAATCGGCAAGCCATACTTCTGCGCAAACTCAAAATCGCGCTGATCATGTGCAGGGCACCCAAAAATTGCACCTTCTCCGTATTCCATCAATATAAAATTTGCTACATAAAGCGGCAATTCTTTACCAAGAAATGGGTGTTTGACTTTCAATCCGGTATAAATTCCAATTTTTTCATCATTCTCCCCCTTCGTCTTTATGCCATTGATAAAGCTCTGTGTTTCTTTGCTCTTGAGGTCACATACAATAGGGTGTTCTGCTGCTACTGCACAAAAAGAAGCTCCAAACAAAGTATGGGGATAAGTTGTAAAAACCTTTAATTTCTTATTTAGACCAACTATTTCAAACTCTATGGTGACCCCTTCGGATTTTCCTATCCAACGCTCTTGCATTATTTTGACTTTTTCTGGCCAATTTTTTAAATCTTGCAAAGACTTGAGTAAATCTTCAGTGAAATCAGTAATCTTTAAAAACCATTGCGATAACTTACGTTTTTCAACAACTGCACCGGACCGCCATCCTTTTCCATCAACTACTTGTTCATTTGCAAGCACTGTTTGGTCTACTGGATCCCAGTTAACCCACGACTCTTTTCGATAGGCAAGCCCATGCTTAAAAAAATCCAGGAAAAATTTTTGCTCGTATTTGTAATATTCAGGATCACATGTAGAGAGTTCACGCTCCCAGTTATAAGAAAGACCTATAGATTTCAGCTGCGCACGCATATTATCTATATTCCTTTTTGTCCACGTTGCAGGGTTAATATTGTTATCTCTTGCTGCATTTTCAGCCGGTAATCCAAACGCGTCCCAACCAATAGGATGCAAAACCTCAAATCCACGAGCTCTCTTGTAACGTGCTATCACATCTCCTATTACATAATTGCGCAGATGCCCCATATGAATCCTGCCAGATGGATATGGAAACATTTCTAACACGTAACATTTTTCTTGTTCACCATCTTTTTTTATAGAAAAATCCCACTTGTCTTGGTGGAATTTTTCAACATTTTTAAAATTATATTTCATATAAATTCAAATTTAATCACAGTTCATATGCACCAAAGGATCGACTACTTGGCCATTATGTCGTATTGTGAAGCACATCTGCGGGTCTTTATCTTGTATGCTTGACTTACCCGCGGATCCAATTACTTGACCTTGCCTTACTTTATCACCAATTTCAACGTGTATGTTCTTTAAATAGGAGTATACAGTCATATAATTATCTTTATGTTCCACTATAATCAAATTCCCATACCATCTAAGCCCCTTACCTACGTATATAACTTTACCAGATGCAGAAGCAACCACATTTGTTCCGCCTTGAGCAGCGATTTTTACTCCATCTTTACATTCTTCATCAGAAGAGGTAGTTGAAATAACAGTACCTTTTATTGGCATTATGAATTTACAATTTACCTTATTAGTTTCTGCATCTTGAATATTGTTGTTATATACCTTACCTATAGTGGCTTTTCTACTTTCTTTTCGCACTAAAGGATCAACATCTTCTCTAATTAAATGGTATTCCCTCATATACTCTAGGTCTCTTTTTCCGTAAAATTCTTCACCTTTAAGTAGCACAGGTGCAGATCTTTGCAGACCACAGCTTATCAGTATTGTTGACAATATAAAGAACAAGGCTGTATGCCACATAAATTTATTTAGCAATTTAGACTATATTAAATAGCATACTTTTTAGGTAGTAAGACCTTTTTGTTGGCACTGACCTTATACTTCACCTTCATAGATTGAGCTATATAAGCAAGAACGAGAAAAGCAAACAAGACACTTTGAGACAGAGTATTACCACACACATTAACCTGCCTAGCCTACCAGAGATCCACCAAAAGGATTTATTTCTGGCTTAATGAGCAATGAAAAAATTATAGACTATAACTCAGTTCACAAGAGTGAAGACAAAGGTGTAGAGATATAGCAAAATAAAAAAGACCAAAAGTGAGGGAACAGATGACATTACTGCATCCTTATCTCTCCCTTCGTGAGTTAAGTATAACCGGTCCTGCTAAGCAATACCATGCAACAAACCTCGCTATAACATTAAGTATTAGGAAGATACAAATTCATACGGTTGTGTTAACAGTACTGAATTCTGCAACATTTAACCACAAGTTAAATATCAACATCATGCACATTGAGTGCATTGTTATCGATAAAATCACGTCGTGGCTCAACTATATCACCCATTAGTACAGAAAATATGCTATCTGCTTCCTCACAATC
This sequence comes from Wolbachia pipientis, assembly GCF_030373985.1. Classification (GTDB taxonomy): domain Bacteria; phylum Pseudomonadota; class Alphaproteobacteria; order Rickettsiales; family Anaplasmataceae; genus Wolbachia; species Wolbachia pipientis_D. Next base: position 112,140 of record NZ_JAUCRB010000003.1, on the reverse strand, counting down.
TTCTATTTCAACTTTTAGCAAAGTCCTAGTTTCTGGATTGAGCGTAGTTTCCCAAAGCTGATCAGCATTCATTTCGCCAAGACCCTTAAATCTTTGTAGAGTTAAACCTTTTTTACCATAGTCCATTACTATTTTTGCAAGAGCACTTGGAGATTTTATTTTTATTGCAGTTTCTTGTGACTTTAAAAATGAATCACCATTAAATAGGTCGATTATATCATCAAGAGAACTCAATATATTTCGTATTTCTTTGCTTTCAAGCATGCTAAGCGGAAATATATATTTGTCTGCTAATCCTTGAAATAGCTTGGAGATATGAACTTCTCTTTCTTCATCTTTTATTTCTACTTCCCAGTTATATTCGCTATACATTAACTTTAAATATTTCAATATTTCATCAGCAGACAATAGGACATTCTTTTTACTTAAAATTAGCAGTGACTCTAAAAGATTTTGTGGTATTTCTCTGTCATAATTTTTGCTAATATTGGAAATGCTGACACATTTACTCAAGATAAGGCGTAGATCACTCGATTCTACAGCTGTACTACTTAATGTTAGTTTTTTTACTGCTGAGTCTACTATATACTCTTCAAGAGTTTCATCATCTTTAATATATGTATCTTTAGCATTCTTTGTAACTTTATAAAGAGGCGGTTGTGCTATATATAAATATCCTCTTTCAACTACCTCACGCATATACCGAAAGAAAAATGTTAAGAGCAGGGTTCTGATGTGTGAACCATCAACATCAGCATCTGTCATAATAATGATTTTATGATATCTAGTTTTATCAATATCAAAATGTCCATTTCCTATTCCAGCACCGATTGCCGTAACCAAGGAGCCAATCTCTGCAGATGAAAAAATACGATCCAGTCCTGCACGTTCTACGTTCAAAATCTTTCCCTTCAAGGCAAGCACTGCTTGTATCTTTCGGTTACGGCCCTGTTTTGCAGAACCACCTGCAGAATTACCCTCTACTATGAACAATTCCGATAACTCAGGAACCTTCTCCTGACAATCAGCAAGTTTTCCAGGTAGAATTGCAATACCAATGCTATTTTTACTTTTAACTAACTCGCGCGCTTTTCTCGCAGCTTCTCTTCCTTTAGCTGACCTGATTACTCTTTCCACTATGCTTGCTGCCAATTTAGGATCGGTTTCAAGTATTGTACTTAATTTATCAGAAACGATACTCTCTACAGCTGTGCGCGCTTCAGAACTGACTAGCTTGTCTTTTGTTTGTGAAGAAAACTTAGGATCAGGCATATTAAGAGATAAAACACAAGTCAAACCTTCTCTGACATCTTCTCCAATCAAATTCACTTTTGCTTTTTTTAAAAACCCTTCGTTGGTTGCATAGTTATTGATACACCTTGTTAAAGCAGATCTAAATCCTGCCAAGTGTGTACCACCATCCCGTTGTCTTATATTATTTGTAAAGCAAAACATATTCTCGTAGTAGGAATCATTCCATTCCATTGATATTTCTAAGCTGATGCCAAGATCTTTTACCTCACCTCTCATGCTGGCAATTTTGGTAACATTTATCTTATTTTTATCTAAGTACCGTACAAAATTTGCTGTGCCAAAATTATCTTCAGACTGTTTGCTATCGTTAAAATGAGACTCTACATGTGGTTTGTTACGTAAATCACGCAAAGTGATCTTGATATTTGAATTTAAAAATGCTAATTCTCTGATGCGACTCTCAAGAGTCGAGTAACTAAAATCAATTCTACTAAAAGTCTTTGTTGATGGCATGAACGTTACTCTAGTTCCTCTCTTGTTAGTGTTTTCATTTACTACCTTTAAGGATTCAATGGATTGACCATCTTCAAAGCGCATAAAGTATTCCTTCTTATTGCGCCAAATAGTCAGTTCTAACCAACTTGATAATGCATTCACAACTGAGACTCCAACACCATGTAATCCACCGGAAACCTTATAGGTATTGCTGTCAAATTTACCTCCTGCATGTAGTTGGGTCATTATCACCTCTGCTGCTGATATTCCTTCTTCTTTATGGATATCAGTTGGAATACCACGGCCATTGTCAGCTACAGATACTGAGCCATCTTCATTTATGCTAATTTCAATTTTATCACAATATCCAGCTAAAGACTCATCTATCGCATTGTCAACAACTTCATACACCATATGGTGCAAGCCAGACCCATCATCAGTATCACCAATGTACATACCTGGACGTTTTCTTACAGCGTCAAGACCTCGTAAGATTTTTATTGCTTCAGCGTTATAGTTACTTTTCATGGATTGCTTTATTTATAAATGTTTACCAATATTACATTAGTATATGCTGATTAGCAACATTTCTAAATTGAAAGGAGAATCTTTGGTCGTGGTATATAGGTATAAAATGCGCCAACTTATCTATTCTATATAATGATAATACCCACTTTCACGTATTATTTCTATACATATGCCTAAATTGAAACAATTATACAAAACCCTGCTTTTTATTTCAGGATAAATGACTACAATGAAATGTAGTTTATCTAGTCATTTCATTTGAGTTTCCCAATTCAACATAGGATAGGTTGCTCATATATTCTTCTAATACTTCTTTCTTCTTATCACCGTCCAACCTGCTGCTGAATTCCTGACACTTTTTCTCAAGAGCTAGGTTATACAGATACAATATACTTTATTGTTGTAGGTGATGGCTCCGGTAACTTATTACAAACTCTTTCTTGCTCTTTCCTAGAGAAATTGTTGAAGTTTTCCTTAGCCATTTCGGGAAATCTTTGAGTGATTGTTTCCTTTATCATTTTACTGGCTTCCTTTTCATCTAGTGTGATAACCACTAATGGATGCAAACCAGATAAAGACTCAAACAGTTTATTATATGTTCCACCAGTACAACCTTTGACTTTTGTTATCATAAGTTGATGCTGCATCTATAAAACTTCTTATAAACATATCTTTTCTGTTTTTTATATTCTTATCACTTAAAGGAACTGTTTGGTTTTCTGTTCCCGTATTTTAATCATTGCAAGCCTTCCAACATAAAATGGCTGCTTGCTTTAGCGTTAATTTACTATAACTGTCTTTAAAACTATCTCCTATTGCCCTATTGATAAACTTCTAACATTCAAGTGCTTGAGATTTTTCATCTTCTTTAAATTCACTTGACTGTTTAATGCACCCTTCAATGTCAGCTGTATTGCCTACATTTAGCTGTGTACAGAATGCCCCTTTACTTAGTTCCCCCTTACATTTCTCTATGAGGTTATCAACACTTAAATTTATACTAAAAACTGCACTTGGATCGTGAGTAGTTTGTGCAATAAAAGGGAGAACATCAACTAAACCGTAAATGAAAGGCTGCATTTCTTCCTCTGGAGCTTCTCGCATTAAGTTAAAAAGCTGCCATATTTCTCCAATGAGTTCCCGGTTTGCAGCCATAAGAATAATGCAGGCAATGTTAAAAGTACACAGGAAATAATAATGCATACGCTTAAAACAGCTTTTAGTATTACCTTAACGATATTTTTTAGCCAGGCCGATAATTTTGTTTAATTTTCTCCTAGTTTAAAAAAATAATCTACTAACCGTGAATACAAAACGAATTCTATAAGAAGAAAAAGTGGGAAGGTCATACTTGTTAGTAAAATTGTGTCAATAAATTCTTTAATTTTACCAGTACTGTTATAAGCATTTTGTGTTCTTTCTATCATAGCATGTGCTCTATCCACGCTATTTTTTTGTTGATCATTATTTTCGCCTAACATATTACACACACCATTTTAATATTGGCATATTATGTCATAAAAAATATTACAATAAGAAATTTGCGAACTACTATACCTCTCTGTAATTTACTGTATTTGTAGCTGTTTTATAAAAAACCTTATGCTTTTTGCATCGAAGGTATCACCTCTGTACTTTTTACTTAATTGAAAGTGTGACCTATTTTTTTTGCAGCAATTTCTCGAATACCCTTCCATAATAAAATATACTACTAGTGCTAGACCAATGGTTATAACAATTAGCGTAACTAACACTGCCAATTGTACTTTTATCTCTAAACTTGTTTTTGCTTTGTTCTCTTTTAGAAACTGAGCAATACTTTTATTGTTTTGCTGCGTAGCAAGATCTAAAGGAGTAAGTCCTTTTTCATTTTTTATATGAACGTTTGCTCCTTGTTTTAAAAGAAGCTTCGTTTTTTCTATATCACCTCCTTTTACTGCATGAAGTAGGCGGCTTTCACCATCTATCTTACTCTCAATACCTACTTAATATGATCTTAATACTTCAATGGCTTTTTCATTTCGACTATTGAGCGCAATATCCAAAGCGTCCATTCCATCTTTATTTTTGTGGTTGATAAAGCCTTCTAACTTATCTCTACCAAAGCTTTCTATACATTGTTCAATGATGAGTTTCACTACTTTCCCAGAGCAATTATTGGCAGCAGAAAAAAGTACTGTATTGTTATTATTGTCTTTCTTTTTTGCGTCTGCTTTAAATTCGTCTATCAAATACTTGATAACCTCTATTCTGCTGTCATTTTCTGCTTCAGTGCACTGTCTAGAAGCTAAAAATAAAGCTGTTCGCTCATCACTATCTGTATCTTAAATATTTTGCCTCTTACCAATTAAGGTTTGTATTATATTTTTATTACCATACAAAGCAACAAAGAGAATAGGGGTATGTCCTTAGTACTTTCTCTTTCATTAATCAACACACCATGGATAGCTAATAGTTCTATAAACTCCGGCGTACTTGCAAAAACTGCAAGGTGCATTGGTGTTAAATCATCTTTGCCGTGATTTTTAGTTTTTGCATTAACATTTGCTCCACTTTTTATCAGCAATTTTGCTATTTCTAACTATTTACGTCCGATGGCAATATGCAACGGTGTGCGATTGCGCTCATAATTATAATTGGCGTTTGCACCGTACTTTATTAGCAGTTCTACAACTTGGATATTACCCTTGCAAATTACAACATATAAAGGGTATGTCCATTCTCATTATGTGCATCAAGGTTTGTTTTTACATCAACCAAATTTTTAATTAATCCTTCAATTATCTCTAATTGAGCAGTTTTATCTAGTTTTACCTATTCTTCCTTTTCTTCTCTGATATCAGAGAGCAAATTCGACATTCAATAAGAATCCCTAAGTTTTCCTAAACTTAGCTTTATTTTTTGTGTTCCTATTCTAAGAGAATACTCTTCTACTTCTCCTGTCATACGAAATTACGAACATGTCAATTTATACATTATTAAGGATTATTATTAAGTTTTTATTAATATCATGTTAATAAAAGTTAAAACTTTAGTCAAATATAAAGTGGGCTTCTTGCATAACTTAGAAAAAGGCAAATAGTTATTACTTTAAATACTAGCGTTTTCTGTAACGTCACGTGCTCTTAAATTGCTTTAGCTACAAACATTAAGAAATTAACTAAATGAGAAAAAAGGCAAAAGAAACCCCAAGTAGCGAGCTTTGACCTTCTAACACTTTAAATTAGCGCTGTAATAATGCTGTGATGCTTAGTTTAAGCACAATTTGACTAAATGTAGAAAAAATTTAAAAGACACGCAGCCGCAATAATTTGATGTAATCCACTAAAAAATATCTTAAGTTTCCTACTAAATTTTGTTATTGAACCTGAGTAGGTCAAAAACAAGCCTTGAGTCAGAAATACCATTATTATCAAAATAAGGAGACTAATAAAATTAGTCAAGCAACTTTTTCGTTTCTATTGGATAACCCCAACACTCTGTCAAAAGTTCTTTATATGGTTATGCAAGAAGTCTATTATAAGTAGCTACTTGATTGCTTAAAGCCAAAAGACTTAGATTTAGTTCTTGGTGAGATTGATGGGTAATTCACCTAATGGTCAATATATCCTCTATTAAAAACTGTACAAATTCATTGCCATTCCAGTAATTCACGGAGATTTTACCTAAAACAGCTTCAACATTACCCTGCATGATAGCAGAACCAAGACGAGTATTTACAGAACGAAACGCAATAGCTCTGACCATGACATCATTATCAGCAATGAAACATTTTATATGGTCAACCCCTACAACTTCAGGTTTCTTGATCTTTGCTCCTTGGATGATGAACCTCGGCTCAGGATTGCCTACACCAAATGGCTCCAGGCGTTGTAGTTGATTCCACAGGGACAAGTTTATTGCCTTAACAGTTACTATACCATCAGCTTTTAAAACTTTGTCATTTATGAAGTTTGTAAACCTTTTAGTAAAAAAGCTATGTAGATCATTTATTTTATCTTCCTTAATCGAAAACCCGGCTGCCATACTGTGGCCGCCGCCTTCAATAATTAGATTTGTAAATTTTGCGGAAAGGACTGCAGCACCAATGTCGACTCCAGGAATTGACCTACAACTTGCTTTTCCTATTCCATTGTTTAAAGATATCACTATTGTTGGCAAGTGAAACTGCTCCTTCAGCCTTGATGCAATTATGCCAATTATCCCCTGGTGCCAATCGCCTCTCACCATTATAAAACTTGCACCTGATTGCATAGAACTTTCCACTTGTATTGTAGCCTCCAAAAGAGCCTCATTTTCCATCATCTTCCTTGCATTATTAAAACTTATTAATTTTAGCGCGATGGAATGCGCCTCCTCTTCGTCATCTGTAGAAAGCAGCCTTGCACCAAGTGATGCTTCCCCGATTCTTCCTCCAGCATTTATGCATGGCCCAATATTAAAAACCAGCCGAGAAACACTCGGCTTTTCAAGAATTCCCAAAGCATCAAATAAAATGCGCAAGCCAACATTTTTTCTCGCTGACATAACTTTTAACCCTTGCAAGACAAATGCTCTATTAAGGCCAGTAATCTGCATAACATCGCAAACAGTTCCAAGAGCAACAAGATCCAGTAAATCAAATAAATCTGGTTCTTTTTTGCTAATAAAAAACCCTTGCTCACGTAGGCTCTTATTAAGAGCAACAATCAGTAAAAATGACACACCAACTGCTGCAAGATTATTATAAGGGGAGCTCTCATCAATGCGATTTGGGTTAACAACCGCCACAGCGTTTGGTAGTTTTTCTGTACCAAGGTGATGGTCAACAACTATAATATCAAGATCAAAGTTTTTGGCATCTTCTATCGGTTGATATGCAAGTGTACCGCAATCAACGGAAATACATAGATTAACTCCATTCTTTTTAAGTTGTAATAAAGCATCTACGTTTAATCCATATCCTTCATTAACACGATCTGGGATATAGATTATAGAGTGTATACCAACCGCTTTTAGGTACCTGTTAATCAATGCTGATGATGTTGCACCGTCAACATCATAATCACCAAATATTGCTATTTTTTCACCATTGTTTATTGCCCGTATTATGCGTAAAATAGCTTTATCCATACCAAGAAGATGAAAGGGATCTGGTAATAGCGACCTGATTAGTGGATATAAGAAGTTGACCGCACTCTCTACATTAACACCGCGAATAACAAGTGTCCTCGCTAAAATTTCTGGTAACTCAAATCTCTGAGTAAGGGTTAAGATTTCCCTTTGATCTACTTCTTGTAACTTCCACAACGCATTTGTTATACTGCGTTTTTCAACACCAAGTAGCATATTGCTTGTAAATAAAACTACCTTACCAGAACTTTCAAGCTTGTTCTACAATTGCATTCGTCAATCTCTTTAGAATAATTATATAGCTAAACTTACTTTTTAAGGTAACTATTTACTGTTTGCAAAAATATCTATATAATTTAAGTAACATTGATTGGTAAAATCAACTATGGAGCTTAATAAGATTGCAGCATCGATTCTATTTTCCGGGCTACTAATTATGATAGTCAGCAATGTAGTTGATATGCTTTACAGTCCAGAGGAATATAAGATTGAACACCAAACAATAGTAGCCGTTGGTAGTAATGAACCTCAACAAAAAATCGAACAAGTAGCGCTCGATATTGGAGCGCTCATGCAGAACGCTAGTTTTGAGAAAGGCAAGTTTGCAGCAAAGAAATGCATAGCCTGCCATAGTTTTGAAAAAGGTGGAGCAAATAAAGTAGGACCAAACTTGTGGAACATAGTTGGAAACAAAAAAGCACACCTTGGCAACTCATTCAATTACTCGAAAGCGGTGCTTGAAAAGGGTGGAAAGTGGGGATATGAAGAGCTATTTGCCTTTTTAAGAAATCCAAAAGCCTATATAAAAGGTACGCGTATGGCATTTGCAGGTATTTCTAATCCGCAGGAAGTTGCAGATTTAGTTAGTTACTTGCGTCAATTAAGTGATAATCCAGTTGCTTTACCAAAGTAATATGGATTACTGTAAACTATTCGGTGAAAGTGGTAAGTATATAGCATATCGCAATCTACAAGGAAGAAAAGCTTCTATAGTTTTTTTCGGTGGATTTGCATCCAGTATGAATGGAACTAAAGCGACTGCTGTTTACAAATTTTGCCAAGAAAACGACATAGCACTTGTGCTATTTGATTACTTTGGCCACGGGCATTCAAGTGGTGATTTCATTGATTACACAATAAGTGATTGGCAAAAAAATTGTGCTAAAGTAATCAGTGAATTAACTAACAGCAAACAAATAATTATAGGGTCAAGTATGGGAGGATGGCTGATGTTGCTCACTGCTATTCAATTTCCAGAAAGAATTGCAGCACTCGTTGGATTATCATCAGCTCCTGATTTCACTGAAGATTTAATATTCAAGCAGTTATCAGGTAAGCAAAAAGAAGAACTAGACTCTAAAGGTGTGATAGATTTTACTTTAGGGCATTGTGCATACAAAATAACTAAGAATTTGATAGAAGATGGCAGGCAGAACCTCCTTTTAAATAAAGAGACAATAGATATAAACTCTCCTGTGCGTTTATTGCACAGCATTAACGATAAAGATGTTCCTTATCAAACCTCATTAAATTTAGCTGAAAAAATCAAGTCAACTGATATTGAAGTACACTTGACAAAGTCAGCAGAGCATAGCATGTCTGATAGTCGTTCATTGGAAATTTTGTTTCAGACCATTAGAGAATTTTTGCCAACTGTGTAGTTATAGCTAAAGTAACTGAAGTTTACTGACGATTTGAAAGACGACAAATTCGTTATTCCGCTACTTGCTAGAGGAATTTGTACTGTGATACCACGGCAGTTAGTATAGGAAGACTGAACCTGCGCTAGCTATAGAAGAAACGTTCGATTTACCAAAACGCTGAGTGGTGCCTTATTGTATTAGACTTCTTACATAGTTTTTGGTAGCGTGTTGGATTCAACAGAAACTACTTGACAAATTCCTCCAGTCCCCTTATCAAGGGTATTGAAGTTATTTATTTATCTTCAGTCTGAGCAGATTAAATAACAAAAAATATACCGTATTTGTGGTATTGTATGTAATTTTTTGCACTATGTGCATCTTATGCCTTTATAAAATTTCTAGTTTTTACCTAACGTAAGCCAATCCGCGCTTATAAAGCGTTCAAGACATCACCCAACGTCAAATTTTAAAACAAAGAGTAGAACAACTAGCTACCAAAGGCTTTTTTGTCTTTTTTTTCAACCTGATAAATTTCTAAGCATTAAAGCTAAGGGTAGTTGCAGTTTAAAAGCAGCTAGATTGCAGTGTTTAAGACTTAAAAATGCCGATACTGAAAATAGATATTAACCGGGTTCTTTTGCCTTTTTTTTATTTAGTAAATTTTTTAAGTATCTACAGCTAAAGCAATTTTAGGCACGCAGTGTTACAAAAAGTAATATTTTAATAGATAGCAAATTGCCTTTTTCTGCTTAGTTTGTGTTATGCAAGAAGTCTAGTTCACAATAGATTTGCTACAGCCCAAACTCTTCATTGATTTTATCAACTATTTCTTGTGGCGGATCTTCTCCCCATCCTGAATATAAAATTTCTCCGTAATCTGCAACATCCATAGAGCCAGTTCTGCTTTTTGCAAGAAACATTTCTCTCTTATCCTTATCAACTAATACATAATGCCATGCTGACCTTCCACGATCTTTACCACGAACTAAATATATGAGATCTGATCTGCTTCTTCTTGCTGCATCAGCAAAAGATCCTTTGTTGACAGTCCTGCTTTTACTTTTTATGCTGCCGCTTTCAGAAAAAGCTTCTTTAGGCTCAATTTTTTTGCTTGCTAACTCAATGATTTTCCCTTTTTCTCCTAATGCACGTTCTTTTGTGTTTTGAGATGAATATTTGCTAGAAAAACCTCCTTCTGTGCTACTAGGAGTCCTGTTCGCAAAACGCTTAATGAATGAATTATTATCGTTGTTTCCTGTCATAAAAATCTCCAAACTTTAGATTGTAGGATCCAAATTTTTATTACACCCTATCATATGTTAATTAAATTAATATAAATGAAAGATAATATAGTAATTATTACAGGAATTACAGCTTCAGGTAAATCAGAATTATGCGGTAAACTGGTAGAAAAATATAGGAATATCAGTATAATAAATTGTGATTCGAAGCAAGTATATAAAGAAATTCCCATAATCTCAGCTCAACCACCAAGGCAAGAAGAATTTTACAGACTATATGGTTATGTTTCGGCAAAAGAAAATTATTCCGTGGGTCTGTGGCTAGAAGATTTGAAGAAGGAAGTCAATAGCGCTCTAGAAAACTCACAAATGCCCATCCTCACTGGAGGAAGTGGGCTTTACATCAGCAGTTTAATCAAAGGCTTATCATCAATTCCTCAAATAAATCAGGAAGTGAGAAAAAATGTAAGTGAATTAAGGGAAAATTTAAGTAAAGAAGAGTTCTACAAATTGGTGCTAAGCAAGGATTCAAAAATTCAAGGTAAAATATTCATGAATGACTCGCACCGCCTTTCAAGGGCACTTGAAGTCATCGTTGAAACTGGCAAGTCAATTTTCTTATGGCAAGAACATAGACAGCCCCCCTTGTTCAATAATTTCAAGATATACACAATTTTGCCCAAACGTGAAGATGTATACCGAAAAATAAATTCACGTTTTGTTACAATGATCGAAAACAGAGCAATTGATGAAGTAAAAAAGCTACTTAGCATGAACCTATCCTCGAATTTGCCAGCTATGAAAGCACATGGAGTACCGGAAATTATAAAGTACTTACAAGGGGAACTCAATTTAGATGAAGCAATACAAATTGCTCAAACAAATACAAGACGTTATGCAAAACGTCAGTACACTTGGTTTAAAAACCAATTTCCGGATTCTGAAGTGGTTGACTGTGTAAACAAGCTAACGGCGCTTGAAATATTTTAATTATTAGTTTCAAGGTGTATTTCCATGTTCATTACAATAGAGAGGCAGCTGCACACCTTTCAGGTAGCTATCTGCTCTCAGCTCACCAAAACTATGCTCTATTTTTGTTTCAAGCTTAAATCCTAACTTCTCGCAGAATTTGTAAAAATACTCTTTAATAAGATCAAATAAACTTCTGCCGTCCATTTTGTAATCTCTCAACTTTCGAGGAACAACAAGTGACAATGTACCATTTGTATATGTCACACCATCTTTCTCATTTTGAGATTCAAGTGTGAATTCTAATGAGCTGGATAGATCACATACCTCGTCACCAAGTTCACCTTCACTGTTTTGGAGGAATATTGGTAGTTTCATATCAGATCTAATACTCACATTATTTTGGTTTTTGCCAATATAACTAATATTCATTACTCTTTTGGAAGAGGCTACTACAAATAAATGTCCTAGTGCAAGTTGAACTTGTACCAATGAAGCAGCTTCATACCCTGCTTGGTTACAATTAGTAATTAGCTCCTCTAAGATAAAATCACTTGGAACTTCTGCTTTTGCTTTAGCATACTTAAACAGTTCTATAAAAACTTGCTTTGCAAATGGGTAATAATTTTTATCTCCTTTTTTCAATAATAGATGAGCGTGCTCTTTGCCCAAATTGTAAAATCTCTTAACCTCCTCTTGATCAGTTTTTTTAGGAATTTTTGAGTCTTGGCAATATTCTTCCCAAATTTTGTCAAATTCTTTTTTATCTCTGTTTATCAGTGCTTTAATTAAAATTTTATCCACGCTCTTGCCGTCAATAACAAAATTCATTCTATCAATGTCTTTATACGCCTGATACCCAGAATTCGCTTCAGCATTATCTTTACTAACTCTTAACATACTGAAATTAAAGTTTTTTGCTTGAGCTTTAAGTGTAGCTACTAGATTTTTCTTTTCTTCTGGTGTAGAGCTGCTCATTATTAATACTTTAGCTATTGACCACTAGCAGTATAATAATACATAAAGATGATAAATAAGTTAATAAAAATGTTTAATATAAGCCTTACGATGATAAATCGTGCATAATTTGACCATAAGGTGACAAAATTTTAAGAAGGCTCTATTATTGATAAGCAGTTTTACATATGTATGAATCTCAATGAACAATCAGATATACTGACTTTTCTCAATGGCAAGCTGGAGGGCATATCTAAATTTCACTCTGTAATAGTGCCTAAGCTTTGCGGTGGAGACAAAGTAATAGACTTGCTGTTTTATAGGCCACTCAGTTATGTAGATAGAAGCAAGTCACTGTCTGATGCTCAAGTTGGAGAATTTACAACTTTCATGGCAAAGGTTTATGAGCATCAGCGTCCCACTTTTAAAGGTAGACCATATAAAATAATCGTCGAAGGTGAAAATCAGTATATATTTATAGCCTTTTTTAATTACTCAATTAAGTATTTATATAAGTCGTTTCCAGTCGGAGCTAATATAATTATTAGTGGAAAGCTCGAAAAGTTTGCCAAACACTGGCAAATTACTCACCCAGATTATGTATCGCTTAACACTAGCCAATTTGATGAAATAGCTTGCATAGAACCAATTTATCCATTATGTCGTGGCATTACTAATAAGAGCCTTAGAAATATAATAAGCTCTAATTTAAAAGGATTACCTGATTTGCCGGAGTGGATAGATGGCACGTTAATTAAGCAAAAAAAATGGCTAAGTTGGAGAGAAAGCATCATAAAATTACACAGACCAAGCTCATTGACAGAAGCGGAGGTTTGTAGGAAAAGGCTTGCTTACGATGAATTGTTTGCGTATCAGTTGGCACTAAAACTTGCAAGAAAAAATCATGTAAAAAAAAGGGGAAGAGAATTTGCAATATCCAATAAATATAGAGAGCAAGTTCTAAATGGGCTGTCATTCCAATTAACAAATGATCAAATTCGTGCAATAGATGAAATTTCAGAGAGACAAAAATCCAAGTACCGCATGGTGAGCTTGCTACAAGGTGATGTTGGTAGTGGCAAGACAGTAGTTGCACTTTTTGCAATGCTGAGTGTGGTAGAAAACAACATGCAGGCAGCTCTGATGGCACCAACTACTATCTTGGCAGAGCAACATTATAATTGGATCGAAGAGGCTTTGTCATGTACTGATATAAAAGTTGCTCTGCTAACTGGTAAAACTACGCATAAGGAAAGAAAGATTATCATGAACGAACTCACGAGTGGTATTTTAAACATAGTGATTGGCACTCACGCACTATTTCAAGCTAACGTTACATTTAAAAATTTAGGGCTTGCAGTTATAGACGAACAACAGCGATTTGGAGTGATGCAGAGAAACTGTTTGGTGGGAAAGGGAGAAAATACCGATATACTTTTTGTCACCGCAACTCCAATCCCAAGAACCTTGCAGCAAGCTATGTATAGTGACGTTGAATGTTCAATTTTGAAAGAAAAACCAAAATCTAGATTGCCAATAAAAACTGTTACTATGAACATTAAGAGAATACCAGATATTATTGAGAAACTGAAGAGTGCTATCAGTAGGGGCGAGAAAGTATATTGGATTTGCCCTTACATAGAAGGAGGTGAAGAGTTCAATATTGCTACAGCAGAGATGCGTTTTCGGGAATTACAAAAAACATTTTTTGATAAAGTTAGCATAATACACGGAAAATTAACTCAAGATCAGAAAGACCAAGTTATGTTTTCCTTTAAAAGGAAGGAATTTTCTCTGCTCGTTGCAACTACTGTTATAGAAGTTGGTATAGATGTACCAGATGCAACCATTATGATTATAGAAAATGCAGAGCAATTTGGGTTATCGCAATTACATCAGTTAAGAGGCAGAGTAGGGCGAGGAAATAAACCGTCTTTCTGTGTATTATTATACGATAATCTAAGTAAAAGCTCATCCTCAAAACTAAAGACCATGTGTGAGTCACAAGATGGATTTTACATTGCTGAAAAGGATATGATGCTAAGAGGCAGTGGAGATATCTTAGGCATAAAACAATCAGGATGTATGGAGTTTAAATTTGCTGATTTATATAAGGACAGAGAGCTGCTCAACCTCGCATACAATAATGCAAAAAGTGTCATTGCTGAGAGTGAATCTTTTGAATTACTACTTGATATATTCGAATACAGAAGTAGGTTGCATTTTTCGAAATTTCAGTAAATTTCTTGCATAACCATATGAGAAGCCAGTAGTCCACTCCCTTTTGTCGCCCCAGAGCTCTTTCCTAGATCCCAATACTCCTTTTCTGTCACCTAAGTAGCTTCTATGATGTTATCCCAGTGTCTGGGCACTGGGATCCATTTTCTTTTTTTTAGATTCAAGCATCACGAGCTGGAATGACACTCTCTTGAACTCTTAAACTGAAACTAATCTAAATACTATGAAATTTACTAAAAAAAAGGCAAAAAAACTCCCAAGTAGCGAGCTTTAACCCTCTAATACCCTAAATTGGCGCTGTAACAATTTGCTGATGCTCAGTTTAAGCACGATTTAGCTGAATGTAGAAAAAATTTAAAAGACATACAGCCTCAATAATTTGATGTAGCCCGCCAAAAAATACCTTGAGTTTTTTACTGAATTTTGTCATTGAGCCTGCAGGTCAAAAACAAGCTTTGAGTTAGAAACACACTTATTCCCAAGATAAGGAGGTTGTCAAAAATTGACAAGCAGCTTTTTATACAATATTTTCTGAAATAAATAGTCTTATATTAAAATGAATATTTTTGATGAGAGCTAGACCCAGTTGTATGTCACGCGTAACAATTGCACGAACATTTATCAAGGTAACAAGGTTATATATAGATAATTCTGATTGAAAAATAGTTTTTCTACTATATAAATGCTACTTTGAGATAATCAAGTTGGGTAATCAAAATGGAAAACAATAAATACAGCTTAGGTTTAAGAATTATCCATTGGTTAATGGCTGCTTTTATTATCGGTATGCTTTGTGCTGGGTTTTACATGAAAAGCTTACCGGCTAGCAATGAAATTAAATTCAGCATATACGCTATCCATAAGGCTTGCGGGATTACTGTTTTTGGATTAGCCATAGTGCATATATTTTTGTACGTCTTTACTTATGTTCCACCACCTCCAGCACATTTCTCTCGATTTGAGGTCAATATAAGCAAAACAGCGCACTTTAGTTTATATTTTCTAATGATAATGATGCCATTATCTGGTTATGTCATGTCCTCTGCCTCTGGCATAAAGATCAAGTATCTTTTTCATATTCCCTTGTTAATCAATAAAAACAAAGAGCTAGCTAATACAGCCAACGGGCTACATTCGACATTTGCATACTTTACAATATTCTTTATAATTTTACATATACTTGGCGCTTTGAAACACACATTCATAGATAAACAAAACATTTTTAAACGCATGATATAGGTTGTATGTTGGGTAGCCTCTGGAAAAAAGGGACGAATTTTCTCGGTAGTGAGTTTGCGATAATGGGTGGTGCTATGAGCTGGGTTTCAGAGAGAAATTTAGTTTCGGCAATCTCAAATGCTGGTGGATTTGGTGTAATCGCATGCGGTGCCATGTCTCCAGACTTATTGAAAAAAGAGATCATAGAGACACAGAAATTAACTAACAAGCCATTTGGTGTAAATCTAATCACTATGCACCCAAATTTGAGTGAGTTGATAGATGTGTGTATTGAAACGAAAGTAAGCCATATAGTTCTTGCAGGTGGATTACCCACAAAGCCTAGTATAGAAAAAATCAAGAATGTGGGCATCAAAGTAATGTGTTTTGCACCATCACTGAGCCTTGGAAAAAGGTTGGTGAAGATGGGAGTAGATGGGCTAATAATAGAAGGAATGGAGGCAGGTGGACATATAGGCCCAGTTAGCACTTCTGTTCTCGCACAAGAGATCTTGCCTTATTTTAAAAATGAGCAAATACCAGTATTTGTTGCAGGTGGAATAGGAAGAGGTGAAATGATAGTTAATGACCTAGAAATGGGAGCAAGTGGCTGTCAAATAGGCACATTGTTTGTATGCACGAATGAGTCAATTGCCCACAAAAACTTTAAAGAAGTGTTTATTAAATCAACTGCACGTAATGCAGTGTCTTCTGTACAAATAAGTACTGATTTTCCTGTAATTCCAGTAAGAGCCATAGCTAACAAAGCAAGTGATGACTTTATAAAGCACCAAAGAAAAGTTATTGATAAGTACAAAAATGGACAGATCTCAAAAGAAGATGGACAGCTTGAGATAGAAAAGTTCTGGGCTGGAGCTTTAAGGAGAGCAGTGATTGAAGGAGATGTCGAAACAGGATCTTTAATGGCCGGTCAAAGTGTTGGCATGGTTGATAAGGAAAAGCCTGTAAAAGAAGTAATAGATATGTTAGTGCAACAGGCAAATAGTTATATTGAAAGCAAATCTGTGGAAGCAGAAAGCCCAATAATTAGCAAAGCAAATGGTTAGCAAGTTACCGTAATTCTCTATAATATGGTATAATTGCCCAGTTTTAATGTAAAATTAACGTCATAGAGGTATCTATATATTTTGTTATGTATGGAGAAGCGCTATGCACAGTCCTTTTAAAAAAACTCAATATTATGAGGATATTAACTTATCATTGTACAAGACTATATACACAAAGGTAATAAAAGAAAAGCATAAACGTGAAAACCCAACGCAAGATAGGTCTCTCAAAAAGAGTATAGAGTTGCTCATTGAAGGAGCTGATCCTAATATATTAAGTGTATTGGAAAAATCGTTGAGTAAACAGATCGAATCGGCGAAATCACCAAAAAGCAAAGAGAAATATCAAAAATATTATAACTATTATATCGAGAACTTCCTTTCTGCCTTAAAAACAGAAATAATAAAATCAGAAGAACTAGCCGTACCTTCAATCATTAACAAAAAAATAAAACAACCACAAAAACTACAAACAATAAGAGTGAAAATATTAGAAATAATTTTATGGATTACTAATAAGAGCAGAGATAAAAATTACTCTAGTAGCACTATTCAAAATCAAAGCAATCATGAAAATGGTCAAATAGATAGACAAGATAATGTAAATACCCCTAAGCTCAGTAGTTATTCAAATAGTGTAGTCAGTTTACCCGGTCTGAGTTATAAAAGTCTGGAATCACTAGTAAATAGTAAAAGCAGCAGTGCAACATCAATAGCAAGTATTTCATCTAATGAAAGTTTAGAATCAGCATTAAGCTCTATTGAAGGAGATAATGATCCACAAATAGATAATGAAGAAAAACCAAGATTAGAACACCCAACCAAAACAAGAACAAAAGGGCCAAGTCAACAAAGACTTCCTTTTAAATGGATCAAAGATCGAGTGCAATCAGAACAGACTTTATTAGAAGAGCCACAGGCACAAAAAAGTGGCAACCTAGTTGGTCAAGCAGATCCAGGTCAAGTTGAAGAAGAGCTAAAGTTAAATGGTGAAGAATTTAAGCCAGTGTTACCTGGGGAAGAAGGACTTAAATCTGAAAAAGAAGGGGACAGAAAAAACGCCACTATAACCGTACAGAAATCTCCTGTGAACAGAAATAATAGTGAAGGTACGTCACCTAAAAAACAACCCAATAATAGAGGTCTTTGCAAGGCACTATCAACAGGTTGTACTGGTCTAGCAGTAGGGTATCTTGTTGCAAGAGTAATATCATTCTGGGTGATAGGAGCAGTATTGTTTGGTATGGCTGCAATGTTTGCTATAGCAGCAGTAGTTACACTATGTTTAACCCCTCCTTCAAGTGAATTGTCATCCACCAATTCGAGCCCTCTTATTGGTGTCAAACAGCGGTAAACATTAAATATGTATTACCTCTAGCAAACAAGTGAATTCAGCTCTTGTCTACTGATGTAAAAGTTGTTATAATCAAAGGATGTTTAAAAGGTATTTAGTTGATGCACATTCAATTGAATAGAATTTTAGTTTTTGTAGCCCTATTGGTTTTTATCTTTGCATCATACTCTAGCGAAGCAAGTTCAGTAGGTGATGAGTTAAAAGATATACAAGAAACGGTAAAAAATTTTATCTCTTCATTTTCAGTCAAAGATACTATAGAAAATATGAGCCCTTCAACAATTATAGGATTATGTATAGCTGCAGTGATATTTGCAATAGCTTTCAGGGGCATAATCTTTTTCATGATAATGTTCAGTATACTGGTTATGATGTTCGGAAGCACAGAAAAAGCAATGGATTACTTGAAAGAAAAATTTAACTTTGCAAAAGACACAAATTTGCAACTCGACAGCAAAAAAAAAGATAAAAACTAAGTATCACTTGTAGAGTTACCTTTATTGAACACACATGATGTTGTATGGAGGCAAAAATACCAGCAGTTAATCTTAAGCTTGAAAAAAAGCACAACTTAGCATTACTAGAAAGCATTGATTTAGATTTCATCCCTTATGCTTGCCATTATGATGAGGAAACCATACTAACAAAACAGGGAGAATTATTAAAAATAATCAAGTTAGAAGATTACTCTTCTGCTGATAACTACAGCGACCTTAGAACTGAAATTAGAAAAAGCATATCAAAAAATATTAACAGCTTATATTTTACCGTTTGGATTCACACTGTTAGGAAGCGCAATAAACTTAGCCTAAAATGGAATAAAACTGAAGACTTTTCTGATAAGCTACATTTAACGCGGCTTAACAAACTCACTGATAGCAAACTACAATATATAAACGAGCTATACATTGTAGTGCTGTTTAGCGATTTTGGCAAGCATACTAATAATTCGTTTTTTCTGAGTAGAATAAAGAATAAGCATAAGCCGTCCTTACAAGAAAATCATCACGAATTACAAAAGATAACTGATTTAATTCAAAGTGACTTAGAACCTTTCGGAGCTAAAAAACTGGGCCTTAGTTTTAGTGAGGGTAAAATATATTCTGAAATGATGGAATTTCTCCATTACATTGTTACGTTAACGCATAGAGATTACCCAATATGTGAAAGGGACCTATCGCAATATGTTAAAAATTTAAAGGTAGCTTTTGGTTTTAATACATTTCAAACAATATTTGAAAATCAACAGAAGTTTGGTGCTATTTTTTGCATAAAGGAATATCGGGAAATCCCCTTGGAAAATACAGACAGGTGTTTGCAACTTGACTCTGAGTTTATTATTACAGAAGTAATAATATTCACTAGTAATAACAAAGCAGTAAAAGAATTCAAAAAACAAATTAATATGCTGCAAATCAGTGAGGATAATATCTTACTTCAAAATTCAGAAATAAAAGAAATAATAGAACTTGAAAAGGCTGCTGCTATTAACTTTTGTCAACAAAAAATTATTTTTACGGTCTTTGCAGACAATAAGAATAGACTAGCTAAAAATATCAGCAATCTATCCTCCATAATGTCTTTAATTGGTTTGATGATGTTCAGAACTGACCTGCATATGGAAGATCATTTTTGGGCACAACTTCCGGGCAACTTTGCTTTTATTACACAACCGAAAAGTATATTAGCAAAACACGCTTGTAGTTTTGCTATGCTGCATGATTTCACGTCAGGTACATTAAAAGGAGGAAGGTGGAAAGAAGCAGTAACGGTCTTTTTTTCAAAAAAAGGAAGTCCTTACTTCTTCAATTTTCATGGAAAGAAAAACAATGGCCACACTACAATACTTGGAGCTCCAAACTCGGGTAGAACTTTACTGATTAATTTCTTGTTGTCGGAGTCAAGAAAATTTAACCCTAGGATTATTATATTGGATAACACTGGAAAATCAATAATTTTTACTAAAGCAATAAGTGGTAAATATTACATAATTGACCAAAAACATAAAGATAAAAGCCTGAAATTTAACCCACTAAACATTGAAGATAGTGTTTCCAATCGTAGTATGCTAGTTGAGATGTTCAAAAGAATGGTAGCCGATACGGGCTTAGTGGACGTAGAAGAAAAGATAAAAAAAATTGTGGATTCTATATTTGCTATACCAAAGGAATCGCGTTCCATTTCACAAATTTCTGAGGTGCTCTTGCTATTGGGAGGTAAGATAAGTAAATGGTGTGGTAGCGGTGAGTTTGCTTACTTATTTCAGGATGGCAATGAATCGGACATTGACTGGGAAACGAAAACTATATCTCTCAATACTGCAAACCTCACAAAACAAAAAGAATGTATGTCCGTGATACTTTACTATTTTTTATACTCTTTTGAAGCAAAATGTGATGGCTCGCCCGCAATACTTGTTTTGGATGAAGCATGGGAGATAAGTAACATTTTTCCTACAGAGGAAGAGTTTGATAATTGGATGAGAAGGATGACAAAATTAAACGTTGTAGTAATTCTAAGTACTGAAAACCTAGATCTAGCATTTGCTAGCAAATTTACTCAATATTTAGATAAACATGTTGATACAAGAATTTTGATGCCAAACATCAATGCAAATAGATTATACATGAAAGCATTTTCTTTATCGAAAGAAGAGCTGAATATAATTCTACAAACACCAACACAGGAAGGTTTATTCTTAATAAAACAATACAAAGGGTTAGTAACCTTAAACCTAGATCTGAAAGACATGCAAGAAACATATGTACTCTCAGCTAATAAAAAGACTATAAAGTATATGCATGAAGCAATAAAGGAAAAAGGAGAGGAAGTCAATAAGTGGTTGCCGGTGTTTTATGAAAAGTGTAAAGCTTAAAGCTAAATTTTTTTTTCTAGTGTTAATTTTGCTAATTGCAAGTAATGTATATTCTGATACTTGCCAAGATATATATTTTCGTACTGACGCTGAAGCTGTAGGGAGCTCAATAGGAAAAGGTTTTTGGAATTTCATTACTGGCAAGTGGGGTGATTTAAGATTTGATCCTCATTTATTAAAGGAAATAAAAGTAACTGCATTAAAAGATCAAAGAGCTGATGGTTTCTTTAATCCAAGGATTAAAGTATGTGATTATGAAGGAGATAATTGTTATATATTAACTGATGGAACATCATGCCGCCAGATATACGGAACACAGGCGAGTGGGGCTGGAATTTCTGCAGCAGTTTTTATCGACTGGGAAGGAGATACAATATTAGATGGTGGAAAAATTAAGGAAGGAATTGCAAAAGGTCTTGGATGGGAATGGGCAGATAATGTAACTAAAGAAGAGCAAGAAAAATTTGCTAAATCCCCTAAGATATGTGCTTGTGGCCAAAAAGCAGCCTGTATGGGAGATTTTTTCTCATATTTTGCTAGAATAGGTGAAGGAGCAAATATTTTCCGTCCTGGAGATATGACAAATACCTGCGATACCTGTTACCAAAAAAAAGTAAAATGCGCTCCTGTGCCACTTGCACCTGGCCCACCTCCGTTCTGTGAACAACTTGCAATGTCACCTCCGCAGGTTAGAATTGTCCCTATAACAAATAAAGACAATGATTACTTCAATCCTAAGGTTAAGGTAATAATTGGTGATCTAAGAGGAGGAGATGGAAAAGTTGGACAAAAATTAGACTTTCCCAAAAAAGATGGAAAAGATAACTCTAATGATCATCATGTTCAGAATTATATTAAGAATAATGAGCGTTATGTTCCAGATCAAAATAGCACTATATATTATTTCAAAACATATAGAGAAAAAGACAAGCTATGTACTGAATACCATGGTACTGAAAGAGAAAAATCTAAAAGAAGATTACAATTTCCTGCTCGCTGTTTCCCGGCACCACCTGCTCCAGAGCCTAAAGTATTAGAGATAGTACAAAGTAACATGTCGGGAAGACAGAGTAACACGTTAAAGATAAGAATGAAGATGAGTAGAAACGTTTGTGATTCACTAGATGATAGAGCTTATAGTGACGGTTTTTGTACTTTTAATGTTTATTCCAATCGTCTTACAAACATTGGCCCTCTATCCTTAAAAGTAGTAAATCCAGCAATAGTAGCAAAAACAACTGATGGTAATAACAGTAAAAGTAATATTGACAATATTATTGAAGGTATATTAAAGAAAAACGACTCGCAATTTAAAGTTCTGAAAGAATATGGCTATGTTCCTGATATTGAAACAGAATGTAAAGAGTTTCAGGGGAACAAATGTAAACTAGACAGCTTGGGACGACCAGAAGTAGAAATAAAATATAAAGAAAATTCTAAAAGCAAAATGCTCTGTCTTTCTGGTTGGAAGCCAAGACCAAAAGAGTTTGTTATTAAAAGAGAAAATGAGATAATACCACTAAAATCAATGGGGACAAAGTATATTAAATACGATGCTGTCTATTCAAAGGAATCAAATCAATTCTATTATCTTCCAAGTAAGGACAACAAAGAAGACGACCTTTTACAAAGACCTCAAGAAAAGTTGGATGAAATAATATTCAATAGACAAGGATATGTTTTCTTCCCCGAGAAAAATATGCAGGAGAAGGGAAAATGCAGTTATTGTGTAAATAAAAATGATGAAATAGATGCAGCGTTTCAATCTGGTACAGGACTGAAAGTAGTATATAAATTGATGGATGCAAAGCATGGAGAAAGATGTGATCAAGGCCAAGATGGTTGCATTTGTTTTAATGGAAAGTGTAGCCGTTCAACACAATATTTGAATAAAAAAGATGATAAGCCATTTTACTTAAGGTATGAGGAGGTGATTTGTAAAAACGAGAAGGGTGAAGAATTAAAAAACAAAAAAGGTGAAGCACAAAACTGCATACAATTAAAAGATCAATCAATTAAAGCAAATAGAACGGAGGTTTTTTATGCTGATAAATTGTGTATGTTTAACTTAAAGAATATAAAAAAGAGAGTGCTAGATATAATAAGGGAGCAGCTAAAAAACAAAAGCCTATCAAAACCTTACAAGTTTTCAGGTGGTAATAATTATACAGGTAATTTGTCTAAATACGGTTATATTGAAATAGAAGCATGGGGAGGTGGTGAAGCAGGTCATATAAAAGGCAAAGCTCATTCTACGAAAAGTAGGCCAGGAATGCCAGGAGATTATATTAAAGCTCAATTGAAAATTGACCCTGATTATCCCATAATTAAAGCTCAAGCTACAGAGGGAGGTGGCAGACAAACACATAGTATATCCAATAAAGATGGTGGACCAACTTGGATAGCAATGTGTGATTCGCACAGGCAAAATTGCCGGCCACTAATTACAGTTGCAGGTGGAGGTGTATATAAGAAATATGGTAATCGGGAGTACAGGAAAACAAAGATCCATGTAAACAATTTAAGGCTAGAGGAGCCAACAATAGTAACAGGTAAAGCATCTATACAAAACAATCAAATAGCATACATAGAAAATGGTAAAATCAAGTACGAAGCAGTGCAGTGTAGCAGTGCAAGCAGCAGCAATAAACATGGTGCGGGTGGCTGTATCAATAGAAGTAGTAAAACCTACGGTAGAGGTTCTCCTGGTTATGTAATAATTAGGTCTGTACAAATTGACGATGAAGAAGTAAAAAAAATAATTGATGCCCTGGTAGAAAATCCAGGTAGCACTCCTAGTGTTAGCGACTTAATTGAAAAACTTCATCCCGGCATAACTCAGAAAATAAAGGATGAGATCACAAGGGAATTGCTAGGGCTGTAGCTAAAGAATTCTAAATCATAGCTCTAAAAATCGCAGATTCTACTTCTTACTTTAATAATTAATTAAAGTAAATCACGTATGTATTTACTATTGAGGTCTAATTCTGCACTTTAATAAGAAGGTATAGCCGATATAAGGGGAGGGTGTTTTATGTCTCTAAAGAATAAAATTTCTGAGTTAATAGAACAACAATTTAGTGTTCAATACCATAATAATTATTTGGCTTACGCTATACAAAAATGGGCTGCAAGTGAAATATCTGATTCCATTACTCTTTGTATAACTGGCAGTGGTAACTGCAAGGTTAAGTATCAAGATATTGCAAATTCATTCAGTATAACAAGAGAGGAAATCGACCAAGGCGATATTGTAAGTATAGAAAATAAAATAAAAAGCGAAGCTGAAAAATCAGGTAGTGAGTTTTCTGAGTTGATTTCTAGGGTGGATCAATTGCTAAAGGAGCAAAGTGAAAAGTCTATTGTACAAATTTTAAACTCATCTGCTGAAGAGATGTTAAAAAGTTTTTGTGGGCAATTTTATTACACTGCAGAGAAAGAAGGTTTTCCAGAACATAAAACCGAAGGAGGAAGCACTATTGATTTAGCTGCACAGACTTCTAAAGAGAATATGGCTACCAATGATGGTCTATTAGGTTAACACTAATCAACTCCATATAAGTGTTTTCTTTGTACCCAAGCTTTGCGTTTTGGGGTAGAAAGAAAACACCATTCTTTGTTGCATTTTTCTATCCTCATCATAACAAACTTGTCTATTTTCATAGTAATCTTACTATCTACACTCCGTTTTTGATATCCATAAGCGTCTTCTTTCATCATCGCATAGCGTTGATCACTAAGCAGATTACTTTTTATCCATCCGCAGTCTTCATTTATATCACAGACCTTTTTCCAATCTTCAAACTCTTCTATAACTTTTAGGGGCAGACTTCTGCACATGTATATCCATTTTACAGGATAGTGAAATCCTGGCCCTGTTCTCATGTTGACTTTATTTGATTTTGTTGAAACAAAGTCTTTAGCAAACAAGCTAAGACTAAACAATGAAAACAATAATATTATTATAGACTTGTTCATAGTAATTCACGATTAGATTGACATAAGATTAAGATAAAGAGTAAATTAAAAATTGAATAGATTTTTAACTTACAATAGATGCCTATAGAAATATTAATGCCTGCTCTTTCTCCAACAATGAGTAAAACTGGCGGGAAAATTGTGAAGTGGTGTAAAAAAGAGCAAGATAGAGTTGAAGTGGGCGACGTAATCGCTGAAATAGAGACTGATAAAGCCATAATGGAGTTTGAGTCAGTGGATGAAGGGGTTTTGGCAAAAATTTTAGTGACAGAAGGCACAAGCGGTGTGCCTGTAAATCAACCAATAGCTCTAATGCTGAAAGAAGGAGAAGACAGGAATATACTTGATAAGTATGCTTCATCTTCTATCAAGAATGAAACTAAAAAGGAAATGAAGGAAGCAACAAAAGGTATTGTTGATAATCAAAAATCAGAACACAAAAGTTTAAAAGAAAAGCCAGCTGGCCACTCTTCGGTGTCATTCCAGCGCGTGACGTTGGAATCCAGGAAAAAAGAAAGTATGGATTCAAGTAGTCAAGCAACTTGGGTGACAGAGGGCTATAAAGAAGGTAGAACAAAAATAAGCCCATTAGCTAGGAAAATAGCTCAAAATGAAGGTGTTGATATAAGGCGATTAAAAGGTACAGGTCCATATTGTCGTATCATTAAAGCTGACGTATTAGAGTTTCTAGATGGTAATATACAAATTGAAAATCGTGAAAAGTCAAGTGAAGATACTATAATTGAAGTAAGCAACATTCGCCGGGTAATAGCGCAGCGCCTTATTGAATCTAAACAGAGTGTCCCACATTTTTATTTAACTGTAGATTGCCAAGTTGATAAGCTAATATCGCTCAAAAATGAGATTAACTCAGCAGACGAAAATAACAAAGTGACAATCAATGATTTAATCATAAAAGCAGCTGCTTTTAGCATGAAAAAATTTCCTGATATAAATTCTTCGTGGGTAGATAATAAGATACTGAGGTATGCAAATGTAGATATTTCAATCGCTGTAGCACTTGAAGATGGGCTAATCACTCCTATGGTGAAAAGTGCTGATAAAAAAGGCATTTTATCTATCTCAAAAGAAGTGAAAGCTTTAGTAAGCAGAGCAAGATCTGGAAAATTAAGGCCCGAAGAATTTCAAGGAGGAGGGTTTACTATTTCCAACTTAGGTATGTTTGGTATAAAGGCTTTCAGCGCCATAATCAATCCGCCGCAATCTTGCATAATGGCTGTTGGTGCATCTAGAAAGCAACCGGTTGTTACAAATGAAAAAATAGAGATAGCAGAAGTAATGACAGTAACCCTCTCTGTTGACCATAGAACAGTTGATGGAGCATTAGGAGCAAGATTTGTAAACGCCTTTAAGTATTATATAGAGAATCCTTTTGTGATGCTTATTGAGCCTGCATAGACATTTAGCCTGTTAGCATTGTTATTATAAAATTAATGTCCTTAAGTTTATAATCGCATTAGTTAATAGTTTTAGAGGTAAAAATATGACTAATATAATACACAATAATTCAAAAAATTTTCCTAACCCTAATAAATGGAAAATTAATTTAAAAGGCATGACACCTCCACCTGTGCCTCCAAAAACATCAAAAACTAAGTTATCGTCGCAGAACGGATTACAGGACGTAACAAAACCTAAACTTGCTTCTAATCCTAATGAAGGAAAAGTCAATTCAAAAGGCATGATATCTCCACCTGTGCCTCCAAAACTTCATAAGGCAAAAATAGCAGTTGCGCAATCAAAATCTTTGCAAGGCATACTTTATGAAACAGATACTCAAGCAAAAACTAATGAGAGTCTCAATAAACAATTTAAGTATGAAGTAAAACTTCCAGGCATTATTCACACTACAGTAAGAAAAAACCATGTTGGTAACGGCCTCAACAAATCAAATCTAAAGAAAAAAGCTAGTTCTGCTGCTTTAGAGCCTAATGTTAAGAAGAAAAAGGAAGCTACCTTTGCAAATCCAGAGTACTATATTATTCCGGATAATGTCACTGAACATCAGCCTACTCTTTCTGAATACATGATGAAAAAAGAAAAAGAGGTACAAAAGCTAAACCCTTTTAAGACACTGAGGGAAACCATGCTAATGTACAAAAATGTCAATGCATTTGATGACTCATTTGAGCAGGATAACCATCAAAAAAGCTCTGATTTGCACCAAGCACAAGCAACTGATGATTCTATTCCATGCCTCGCACCACAAAGGAGTGAAGTATCATCAGCTGCAGGGGACGAATTAGAAAACACAAAATTCCCCAAAACACTAAGCAAGGAAGAAAGAAAAAATCTTGATTTTTCTCCCAAGCAGCAAAATAACCAAAAGTTTGAGATTAGCAAAAAAACTTACAATCCACTTAATTGGAATCCGATCTATCAAGATAAAAAGCGTGTTAGTCCAGATAGGTTTAAAATTCGCCCACTCTTATGTAGTGTGCCTAAGATCGAGAGAAAGCACGGATTTCAATCGGATCCAAGTGTTAAGCATATAAAGTTTGATACTGCAGTGTGCTCTATTACTAATAGTAATGATAAAAAAGATATCAGACCTGATATTTCATATAAACAAGAACCTTCATCAGAAGTTTATGGAGCGAAAGTTAAGGAGCTGATTAAACAAATTGAGCAAGGTAGCCGTAGTTGCTAAGTGTTTCCCCTGCTTTTGCGCATCAAAAGCAGGGGTGTTTTCAAAGCAGGATATTTCTCACTTGCTTTACAGTCTTACTTGACTCTGATCCTTTCTCTCTAAAAGTAGCCTCAAAAAAAATTTTAAGCTTTTCCCATTTTTCTTGACCATTCATATGGTTAAAAATTATGGGCTTATACTCATCTTCAATTTTTTCCAATGCTGTTTGATATGAAAAACCTAGCTTCTCATATAAGTCAATGTTTATCGATCGTAGTACCACCAAAAATACAAGCAAATTTAGAGCAAGTAATCCTGCTTTTGTATAATTTAAAAAACACAGCTTTATTTTCTTTACACAATATTCTATTGTTTTCAATGACAATGATAAACTTTTTACATAGAATAGAAAACTATCTATAATTAAGCTTTTTGATTTTTTCGGAAATTTGACATCTTGAAATAGTTTTTGCGTAAATCTTCCTACCGGTTGTTTTAGCAAATGTAAAGATAGACTAGTAAAAGATCTTAAATCAAAATTTTGTCCAAGTATCGTGCTAATAGCCTCATGCACATTACTCTTACCTCTACTGATAGAAACAATGAAGACCAGTACATCTATGTTAAGCATGTATTTTATGGACTCTAAAAAATCAACAATAAATTTAGGACTACATATATCAAGGTCATCCACCATTATATAGATATTTTAGTTTCCTCTGATTCTATTAACTACCTTCATTAATTGTGCTTTAAAAGCCTTGATATTTTCTTTTCTTCTTTGAAGAACATTCAACTCTCTCAGTACAGAATTAATATCTTTCCTATCGGCCTATTTTGTGGCTTCAAGCAATACAGGAAACATAGCAAGTGGAAATTTACTGATTAGCTTTCCTAGTGTGTTTAAAGAAAATAGCTCCTGATGTTATTTTCTTGAACTGCTGTATAACGCTTCTTTTTACTTCATATGACGCAAATAAATCCTCAAACAAGAAATTTAAAAAAGAAGGAAGTGGTTGGTCCAATGCATTGATGTCCAATGCGCTATAATAAGCCGCAATTTCATTTTGCTGTTTTAACTCTTTTACCTACTCTTTCAGAAAAAATGTCTTACCCCACCCATCATATCCTCCAAAAGATATCATTGTAAAAGACTTATTAATTGTTTTAATTATAGTGTTGAATTTGCTTGAAAATTGCTTATGGTTTAGGCAGTCATTTTCTCAAGCCATCACTTCAAGTGGTTGCACTACTTCTTTCTTTTTGAATGTTATTAACGATACAAGTTTTCTTAAGCACATATCCCATTTTATATTTCACTCATATTCTTGCCTTGAAGCGAGAGCTGCTTTTAGTGTTCCTTCATCTAGGTAATCAATTTCTCCACCCATTGGTATGCCGCAAGCAAGGCGCGATATTTTCACATCCAAGTTCTTCAGCAATTCAATTATATACTGTACGGTAACTTGGCCCTCTAATGTTGGATTAATTGCGATAATTATCTCTTCAACTTTAGATTTTGTCACTCTTTCCAGGATAGTATCAAGGTTAAGTTCTTTTGGACCTATACCATTAATTGCAGACAACCTACCACCCAAAACATGGTACATACCTGAATATATGCTCCCCTTTTCAAACGCCCATAGATCGCCTAATTCTTCTACTACGCATATTAACTTAGTGTCCCGCTTTGGATCAGTACAAATTGAACAAGGTGATTTAGTATCTAGATTTCCGCAAAGCTCACACCCTATTATAAGATCTGCTAGCTCCTTAATTAAAGATGCAAGCGGTAGCATAACTTTCTCTTTATTTTGGAATAAATGTATAACCAACCTGCGTGATGATGATGGCCCTAAACTTGGCAATTTAGAAAAGGCATGAACTAAATTTTTTATGTTAATATTCATTCAATAAATTTAGAATAGGCCATCAAATGGTAACATCAAACCCTTTACAAAGAAAGGGGTAAATTTTACTTAATCTCACTGTGATTAGCTATAGAAAAATTTTTTACTCTAACGAAAAAAATTACTTCCATATAGTTAAAACCTCATTATAACGACAGTAGAAGTATTAGAGTATCTTTGCAAGTAGTATGCAAGTGCATATGCATTTCCACCCCATTTATATTGCATTTTTTCTGAATCTTTTTCATATAAGAGATTCTGTGCCTAAAATTCCAGATACTTGACTTTAGCTAAAAACCATCTGGCGCCTACGGTTTTTATAAAAGCCCAATTTTGTATTAATATACTGCAACAAATCCATTAAAAAAAACTCACAGGATCCACATCTATTGTCACTGTTATATTGGAATTTAAGTTACAATTTTTGATCCAACATTTCAGCTCTTTTTGTACAGATAGACTACGTTTATTGTGTATTTTTAGCAATACCCTATATCTGTATTTATTATTTAAGAAATTTATAGCCGCTGGCGATGGACCAAGAATTTCTATTTCCTTCCTGTA
Organism: Wolbachia pipientis; assembly: GCF_030373985.1. Taxonomy (GTDB): domain Bacteria; phylum Pseudomonadota; class Alphaproteobacteria; order Rickettsiales; family Anaplasmataceae; genus Wolbachia; species Wolbachia pipientis_D. The sequence goes on along the minus strand of NZ_JAUCRB010000003.1, from coordinate 82,087 downwards.
TAGTGTCATTCCAGTGCATGACTCTGGAATCCACACATTTTGTTCTGGATCCCAGTGTCTGCTATTTGGATCACAAAGAAGAGATGATATGTTTTTCACTATTTCATTCGCTGCTTTTTGTGTCGCAACCTGATTTTTACCACAAATTATAAGCGCTATCAACCTAGTAAATGGTGGCATTTTGGCTTCGAGTCTTGACTCAAGTTCGATTTCATAAAATGAATCCCTTCTTTGACGCTGCAATGCCTTTATTATTGAACTTTCAGGGTTATCGGTCTGCACTATAACCATTCCTTTTTCATTGAACCTTCCAGATCTTCCTGCAACTTGATGCAATAACTGATAAGTCTTTTCTGCTGCCCTCAGATCAGCATTTTTTAGGCTCAAATCTGCATTTATTACCCCGACCAAAGTTAATTTGGGGAAATTATGCCCTTTAGCAATTATTTGCGTACCGATTATAATGTTCACCTCTTCTTTCAACACTAAGTCAATGATTCTATCAACCGACTTCTGATCGCTGCTTATAATAGCAGTTTTTGTGTTTGGTATTAATTTTACTGCTTCTTCAAGTAACCTTTCAATTCCCACGCCATAAAGGGACAATGACTGTTCACCTTGGCAATTAGAGCATTTTTCTGAGAGTTTTAATTGATAAGAGCAATGATGGCACAAAAGAGCATTTTTCTTCTTGTGATATACGAGCCAAACGGCACAATTTGAGCAGGTAATTTTGTATCCACACTTTTTACAAACTACAAGTTGTGCATACCCTCGACGGTTTAAAAAAAGCATAACCTGTTGTTTTTTCTCAACGGTTTGTTTAATGCCTTTAAAAAGTTCATTGGAAATCCATTGCTTGTTGTTTCTCATATCCACTACTTTAATGAGTGGCAATTCCGCACCACCAAATCGCTTGTTTAATTTCACGTGATTGTAATTTCCGCTTTTAATATGATAAACAGTTTCAAGTAATGGGGTTGCTGACGATAAAATTATTGGAATGTTTTCAATTTTGGCCAGGATTATTGCCATATCTCGAGCATTATATATAATTCCCTGTTCTTGTTTAAAGGATGAATCATGCTCTTCATCAACAATAATTAATTTCAGGTTTCTATAAGGCAAAAAAAGTGCTGATCGTGCACCAATAATTATCTGCATATTTCCGTTTGCTATATTGAGCCAATTATTCCTGCGAGTTTTTTGGGTAAGCCCAGAATGCCATTCAACTAAGTTTCTTGATGTCTGACCACGAATACGATTTACTAATTGCGAAGTTAAAACAATTTCAGGCAGGAGGATTAAAGTTTGTGCATTGTTTACAGTTTCAACTAACTTTGCAGTCACAGACAAATAAACTTCCGTCTTACCGGATCCTGTTTCACCATCAAGCAAAGTCACAGAATATTCATTCAAGTTGCTTACTATTTTATCGAAAGCTACTTGTTGCTCAGGATTTAATTGGTAATTTATTTCACTTGTTTCCTGTTTTTTCTCAACACAAACCAATTTATCTATGAGATTGACTTTTAGCACTCCTCCCATTATCACTTTTGCAAGCATACCAATAGGTATTAAATTGTATTGCGCAACCCACTCTGCAAATGTGATTAATTTTGGCCTAATGCTCGATAAATTGATCTTTTGTTCAATAAACTTTAGTTTTCTATCACTCTTGTTACTGCATTTCCAAACTATCCCAATTAAACGTTTTTTGCCAAATGGCACCACTACATAATCTCCAATTGAAATTTCAGTATTTTCCTCAACTGCATATGAAAATAACTGATCAATTGGAAGTGGTAATAATACGTCAACTATTCTTGTCATGGCAACTTAAGCTTAGCATTATTTTCGGAAGCTTGTAACTTTTAACAACACGGACAAATCAGAAAAAAAACATATATAGAAAAAATCTTAATGTTTAATACATTTTTTATAGTACAGCCCTTACAATTAACAAACATAGAAATAGATATTATAAATTTACATAATATATGGAGGACACTAATGGTTAATGATACAATTACTTTGATTTTTAAAATAGAAAAAGGTGAACCTATAGATCGACATTATTTTTCTGCACGTATAAAGCTTGGAGATGAAAGCAAAAATCTTTTACGTGAAAAACTTAGCAGTACAATTCAATTTGATAACCTAGATAACTACTTAGATCTTAATCATGAGAATTTTTACATTTATTACAATAAATATGGTGGGTACTACGGTAGAAGTGAGCTATACGTTAAGAGTAATGATGGCAGATTTTTAACTTCCAATCTTCCACTTAATTACTATAGATTCTCAATTGAACTATCATCCGACGGAACATCAATTATAGATTATGGCTTTTATCCTTTAGCTGTAATTTATAACCCACATCATTATGATAAGGCAAAGGAAAAAGTATTTGATGATCATGGTGAATTGTCACCAATTGCATCAAGCGTTTTGGATAATTTCCTAAGCAACACAAATAACTTAACCACACAAGAGATATTTTTACAGTTGCAAAATGAAGCTGCTGAAAAAGGGGAGAAATTGATAAGAGAGAAGAGACAAGCAGAGAAAGAACTGGATAAAAAGAATGAAAAATTAGAAGGGCTCATAAAAAAAGGTGAAATTACTTTGTTTAAAGTGGTGAAAGGTCATGATATAGGTGATGGACGTTCAGCAGTAATTTTACAACGTGATGGGCAGGAGGTAATCCTTGATTCAAGTAAATACTATATAGCAGAATATGAAGATAGTGAATTCTTGCATTGTGATAGCTCCAGTTATGATATACTGCTTGATCACAACGATTTATTTTTTGTTCTCAATAGAAGCTCCTATCCTGAACTTGAAAGCGGTTTTTATTCAATAAACGAATTTAATTCCGATAGCTATGCTAAATACCTCGATACTAAGAATCAGCTTTTTAGCGATAATCAACTACTTGAAAAAGTATCTTATGAATTGGAGGAAGATAGCAACCAGGTAGACACTAAATTTACAATTAATGATGAGCAAGTAGACGAAGAAGTTGTGGTAGCAAGTGAAGCCAAGTTTAGGGGGAAAAGAGCAGGTGAAGAAAACGACGAAGAAGAAAAAGTCAGTAATTCAGTAAGCACTCAAGCAAAAAGTGAGGGCAAGAAAATAACGGTTGTGGAGCTCGAGGAAAGCTCTGCATCGGAAGCGCTAATTCAAAAACTATTTTCAAATGATGATTTAAATGCTAAAGACTCTATGGGTTATACTGCTCTACATAAAGCTGTTTTTAGTAAGCGTTTCGATGAGGTAAAGCTTTTAATAGATAAAGGCGCCAGAGTGGATGTGCAAGATAAACATGGGCTCACTCCGCTTTTTTATTCTGTTATGAATAATGATGAAAAAATGATAAAACTTCTAGTGGAAACAGGTAATGCTAACGTTAACTTAGGCAAATATAATAATCCTCTTGGTATAGCTATTACACGCGGATATATAAAATCAGCAGAATATTTGATAAACAAAGGTGCAAATTTAGACCAACAAGATAGTATAGGTAGAACCCTTCTTCACAAAGCTGCAGAAGATGGAAATTTAGCTGCAGTAAAATTTTTAATAGACCATGGTGCTAGGCTTGACGTTTTAGATACATGGAATAATACCCCTCTTCACGTAGCTGCGAATGTGAAAGTCAATAAAGGTCATATAGAGATAGCAGATTATTTAATTAAAAACGGCGCAAACATAAATCTTACTCATAACTATACTCCAATACACCTAGCTATTACACGTGGAAATTTAGACATGGTAAAATGTTTAATAGATAATGGTGCTGACCTTTATATTAAAAGAGCGTGCGATGGTACACCTCTTGCTTACGCTAAACAGCAAGGACAGGTAGAAATAGTAAATTACATGGATAGTGTAATGTCAAACCTTTCACGTAATAAAACTATATCTCTTGATACAATTAATATAAATATTAAATATGATCTGGCTAGTAACAAGCTGAATATGGTAGAAAAAAGTATTAAAGATGCTGTACAGAACTTTAAGAGTGCTTTTAACATCTCTGGCCACGATATAAAGATTAACGCTTATATATTTAATACTCAAAATGATTTTAAGGAGTACTTGAAGAAAATTGGATTAGATGCCGGTAATGGCGTTAATGGTTATACAAAAATGATTGATTTGAGCAAAGGAAATGCTGTTGACGTTTATGTCTACCTAGATAGTGAAGGAAATTTAAATCAGCATACATTGGAGCATGAGATAGGACATGCAATGCACTTTGCAAATCTTGGTTTAAGTTATATTTTACCAAAAGCAATGCACGAAGCTATTGCTAACTATGTTGCTGGTTTAGAAAGTGGCAGACATATTAATGATCACGGAGATAAAGAGGCTTTGGTTGAAATAATAAATAAAGATCTTAAACCAGATGAAATACTACGTGATGATTATCAAGGTAAACATTATTATTCAGAAGCAGAACAAGTAGTAAAGTTTCTTGAATATAAGCATCCGGATTTGATTGATAATCTACTAAAGAGCCTTTCTAATTATGGATATCACGATAGATCTCAAGGTAATAAATTAGTTGAGGATTTTCTGGCTGAACTGAAAAGCTGTGATCAGGAGTTTAAGGAATGGGTTAAGGTGCAGTTAAGCAGTGAAGAGTATTCACAACACAAGGACATGAAAGTTAACCAACCAACTATTGATTTAAGTAATGAGGATCAACATGGTGAACAGCAAGAACAATCGAAGCAAAAGAGAGCGATAATTGATAAAGATAAACAAGAAACTGTTATGACAAGTGTGATAGAAAATATGGATAACAATTTCGATAATAAAGTAGAAGATCCTAACAGCATTGCAAATGCACAACATCCCCTGAAAATAAAAACAGGCGAACCTCTCGAAATGGGAAAGTATAAGGCAGTGCTGGAGGCTCAAGATCAAGACATGGATAATTTTTATCAAAACTTAAGCAGTCAGTATACCGCTGGAAAATACAATTATGATCAAATGATTGATCTGTACAATAACATTTATATACAAAATTCTAAGCTTGATGGAAAGCCGATAATTCTTTCTGAAGCTTATGTTACAAATAATCATCTATTCATTAAAAATCAGGATTTTGGAACTTTGGATGATTTCAATGAAATGTTCTATAAAAGTAATGAGTTAATGTGATGTAAAAGACTAGATTCAATTTGGCAAATGAGAATTAACTGATAGAAGAAATTGACGCGTATATCTTTATCTTTAAGATTTTCTATCAAGTAGAAACATCAGTTCGTCCCATTCTCTTTTACCAATATTACTTTCTTCTCTAGTAACATTTTCCCCTTTAATTAATTTGCGAATTACCCCCAGACCAGTTCTTGAAATGCAAGCTGATTCCAAGCAATATTCTATGAAAGCACTGTGAGCCAGTGGGACCCACTTTTTTATTATATCCAACATAACTTTCGCATATGCTCTGATTTCATACTGGGCATGCTTATCAGCCCTGAGCTTCAAAAAGTGAAGAAGGTTATGCAGATCTATCTTCCAATAAAATTGTGTGTAGTAATTAAGTGTTAGGTTAGCCCGGGCGATTTCTCTCGCGAGACCCTGTTCAATAAATTTGTTGTAATGAGAATACACTAAATTAGAGTCATTTATCAAAGAATCTATTATTTCCTTTGAGGTGTCTAAGTCAAAAGTTTCACCACTACCTTGTTTATTATTATCAGATTGTTTTGCAACCTGTTCTAGGTTTGGTATATAAAACTCATTGTCAAGTATTGAATACCTTGCTGAATGCTCATTCACATTTGCAGTTCTATGTCTTATCCATTGCCTTGCAACAAAAATTGGAAGTTTCACGTGAAACTTAATCTCGCACATTTCAAATGGAGTTGTGTGGTGATGTCTCATTAAATACTTTATAAGTGCTTCATCTTGATTTATCTGTTTTGTTCCCTTTCCATAGGAAACACGAGCAGCTTGAACTATAGCACCATCAGAACCCATATAATCGACTACTCGAATAAATCCATGATCTAATACTCTATGTTCCTCGTATAAAATTTCATCTATTTCTTTTACTGTGATCCGTTTAGTTGAATAACGTTCCTCATTCATAACATATCCTCAAGATGAAATGGAGATATCAGCTCCACACGAATTGAGTTTTTCGTGCATTGCTTCATATCCTCTCCACAAATGATGTGAGTTGCTTATCTCAGTTTCTCCACTAGCTACCAAAGAAGCTAGTACCAAAGCTGCTGTTGACCTCAGGTCAGTAGCATATAGATTAGCCCCAGACAAGCTTTTTATCCCACTTATAATAGCTTTATTTTTCTCTATGCTAATCTTAGCGCCTAACTTTCTCAATTCACTTGCATGTGTAAACCTATTTTCAAAAATGTTTTCTTCAATGATTGATATCCCATCAGCAATGCATATTGCAGACATAAGTTGTGGTTGCATATCACTGGGGAAGTTAGGGTATGAATCTGTTGCAACGTTGATAGATTTAATAGAGCAATTTCTTCTGGAAACAATAATGCCTTTGTCATGTAATTCGACCCTAGCTCCCATAGCCTCTAATTCATTTGCAATGCATCTTATATCAAATAGATTTATTTCCTCTAACATCAGTTCACCACCAGTTACCACAGCAGCAAGTGCATACGTACCGGCTTCTATGCGATCTGATATTATTTTGTGGACACACCCGTTCAATGCCTTAACTCCTTTTATTGTTATTAGACCTCTTGCAAAATTCTCTGTCATCCAAGTGCTTTGACATTGGGATTTATTATAGATTTTAGCGTCACGCGCTGAAATGATATCAGAGAGATCTATTTTATTATCATGAATATTAATATCCGCTCCCATTTTTCTTAAGAACTCTATTAAACTCAGAACTTCCGGCTCCGTTGCAGCATTGTTTATTATTGTCATTCCTTCTGCAAGTGTTGCAGCCATTATCACGTTTTCTGTCGCGCCAACGCTTATTTTTTTAAATGTTATTTCTCTTCCTTGCAACTTTCCCTTTGTCGTTGCAATTATATTACAACCATCCATCTCAATTCTGGCTCCCATTGCTTCTAATGCTCTGATGTGCATATCAACAGGACGCTTCCCTATGTTACAGCCTCCAGGAAATACCGTTCTCGCTTTGCCGAATCTGCTAAGCATCGGACCTAGCATTAAAAAAGATGCTCGCAGCTTATTTGCAGTTTCATGTGATATCGCATGATTGTTGATATTGCTGCAATTAATCTCCAAAGTATGATTTGCTTTGCAATTTTTATTGTGTACAAAGTTTACCCTTGCTCCAAGGTTTTCGAGCAACTCAGACATTAGATGCACATCAATAAGGTCAGGTACATTATGTAAAGTTACTAAAGAACTGCTCAATAGACTTGCAGCCATTATTGGCAAAATAGCATTCTTTGAACCATTAATCCTGATTTTTCCAATCAAAGGTCTATTAGTACTCTTTACTAGTATTTTATGCATTTAATTAAGTTAGAGATCTTACTGAACAAGTATAGTAAATCAATAGCAAAAGGCAAACATAGCCATAAATCTTCCAATAGGCAAAATGACAAGTTTAAAGTTAACCCAAATTGCTTTCGTTATACAAGAAAACAGGATACAAAAAAGAGTCTTTTAAAGCTAGCCGCAAATTATAACAAACGCAGTAGCGTAATCGCCGTCGTCACTTAGAGAAAGATGTAACATGTAATCTTTGGAAATAAAATCCTTGCTGACAGTAAGATGTGGCTTTCCTCTTACATCGCTGTATATTTCTATATCTTTCATTGTAATGCCCAAACTGAATCCACTGCCTAGCGCTTTAACAAAAGCCTCTTTTGCTGCAAAGCGTTTAGCAAAATATCTCGCTTGCATTTCTTGGCTTTCGTATTCCCTGCTTATCTCTATCTCTTGCCTAGTGTAGATCTTATTGAGGAATTTTTCTCCATACTTTTGTAGTATTTTTAATATTCTTGGTATATATACTATGTCAATACCGATACCGCGTATCATTTCGTGCTAAAGCGATTTATTGCTTCCTCAATCCGCATTTCCTCTACTTCCCCAGTTGCTCTATTTTTTATTTCAACTATATTTTCACTTACTGCTTTCTTTCCAACAATTATTTGCCATGGTAAACCTATAAGATCCATTCTAGCAAACTTCACTCCTACATTTTCTTCCGTATCATCGTAAAATACTTTATCGCTTTTCAAAGCTTCGTATATCCTATCTGCAGCCCCTGTCGCTTTCGTTTGCAAATTGATTAAACCAATTCTAAAAGGAGCCACCGCTTCTGGCCAGATAATTCCTTTATCATCATGAAAAGCTTCTATTATTACACCAACAAGCCTTGAAACTCCAATGCCATACGAGCCCATATGTATATTGACATTTTTCCCATCTTGTAAGGTGACTTTTACATTCATTGGCTTTGAGTACTTATCACCAAAATAAAAAATGTGCCCTATTTCAATACCCTTACTAATATTTAACTGTTTTTGCGGTATAAAACAAAGTTTAAGATCATGCATATCATCTGCAACTGCGTATATATTCTTTAAACTTTCAATATCTTCACTTTCTAGTAACTTAAAAATTTTATTGTCATAATATAAAGTGCTCTCGCCAGTGTTTGCCAGTATGTGAAACTCGTGGCTTAAATTTCCTCCAATCGGTCCAGTGTCTGCTCTCAATACAATTGGAGTGAGTCCCATGCGTTTGAAGATCTTTATGTAGGTTTTATACATCAAATTGTATGAATCCATTGCACTTTCGTAACTCACATCGAAACTATACGCATCCTTCATCAAAAATTCCCTACCTCTCATCACACCATAGCGAGGCCTAACCTCATCACGAAACTTCCACTGAATTTGATATAAACAAAGTGGCAGGTTCTTGTAACTTTTGACCGCATCTCTAATCAAATCAGTTACCACCTCCTCATGCGTCGGCCCGAAAAGCATATCACTTTCATGCCTATCCTTAATACGCAGCATCTCTTTGCCATAGTCATCGTAACGCCCTGATTCTTGCCAAAGAGTTGCTGGTTGTATACAAGGCATTAATGCTTCAATTGCACCAGATTTATTCATTTCATCCCTGATAATGTTTTCAATATTTTTAAGCACTGAAAGACCAAGCGGTAACCAAGAATAAATGCCAGACGCTGTCTGCTTGATTAAACCTGCACGTAACAAATATTTATGGGAAACGATTTCGGCACCAGCAGGAGTCTCTTTTAAAGTTGGCAGATAATATTTAGACAGGCGCATTTGATAGATCTAATTATATTAAGCAATTTTAATACAATCAGATCTGTAGGTAAACTATTTTAAAAAAGAAGGTAAGAGTGTCTTCACTCAATGTTCTACAGCAATTTAATTGTAATTAACGTACTAATACCAATTGCTTTTCATATTTAGCAGCCCTTTCCCCAAATATTTTACAACAATCCTTAACAGAAGAAGGAGATGAGCCTCGCACCTCATTTTTCACTTGGTCCACATTATTCACTTGTGCTTCAGAGGGAGCCTTAACCCTTGTTTGTAAATCAGCAGGCTTGGACAATAGCGGCAGTTTCTCTGCCTGTGGTGCAAAATGTGGCAGAGGTGTGGGTTTAGATTTTACATCATCACCAGATTTATAACCACTTCCAAGACTCCTGCTTCTTTTTCCATAGTTGGAGATCTATAGATGTTGTATATCTATTTTCGTTATCACCCCAATCATCATCGCTAGCAAGCCCATTAATCACACTCATCTTCACTATCTGAAAATCCAATTGCCTTTCTCCTCTCCTTAAAGGTCCTGGACAGGCCCCTTAAAATCCCACCTTGCTTACTCCCGTTATTGCTTGACTGCTCTTTACCAGAAGCTTTTCCACTTCATTGTTTCAGCGATTTTCCATTAGCTTTTCTTTACATTTGCAAATAAAGCATCTATGTTATTTTCAACCTTAGGTTTACTGGAATCATCAGTTTTACGTTCTTTTGTATTTTTCATCCCTGTAAGCGGACCGGTCCGCTTCGCATGCTGTAGAGGTAGTGGCAGCGGAGGTAGCGCAGCACCTTGTAGCAATGGGAGTGGTACACTTGCTTGGTTGTGCACCAAGCGCTACTTGAGTCGGTGTAGGAATAGGCTTACTTAGCCTATTTTTCAGATTAGTATTATGCACAAATCATTCTGTTGATTCTTGAGACACAGAACATGACTGGCTGAGAAGTCGACTAAGTTCTTCTGCTAGCTCTTTTGTTGGGTTAGCTTACCGATCAGGTTCTTCTTTACCAGAACCTTGCTTCTTTCTTATTATCAGCTCTAGAAACAGCTAGTTTTATAAGATATGCTACTGAAATTAGCACAACAACCGTGGAAACAGCAAAAGTTACTAAAGGAACTATTGCAATTACACCAGAGCCAGAAACTGCTGCAATAACATAAGAATGATAGTGACCAGCTAGTTAAACTCAATATTAGGTAGTTATAGAACAGCAATTAAAAACCCAAGATTGGATGTATGCATTTTTACCGCGCTAGCTTATACAATATTGACGATAATAGTTAAATTATCATACTTGTCAACAATTTATGTACAATTTGTTATATAACATTTCACAGGATCACTTTTCAAGTGTATATTAAATATCTCACCAGCCATAGCAGCATCTTGACTTGGCGCTTTACCATGTCTATGCACACAGAGATTGCGTAGCGCGGATTATGATAAGGACCATAAGCAATAAATAATTTATGACTTTCACTCTTAGAATTTATCTTTGGCGTACCAATTTTGTCAGCAATTCGTATACTGCCTAGCCCTTTTCTATAGGTTCTAGTTCTAAAATTCACAAGCTCTTAAACTGCTTTAGCTATAAATATTAAGAAATTTACCAAACGAAAAAAAGGCAAAAGAAACCACGGGTAACGAGCTTTTGAACCCTCTAATACTGTAACTTAGCGCTGTAATAATGTGCTGATGCTTAATTTAAGCGCGATTTAGCTGAATGTAGAAAAAATTTACAAGATATGCAGTTCCAATAATTTGATGTAATCCGCAAAAAAATACCCTAAGTTTTTTACTGAGTTTTATAATTGAATCTGCAGATCAAAAACAAATTTTAGAGTTACAAGAACCCTTGCCGTTATAATAAGGAGGTTGTTAAAACTTGCCAAGGAATTTTTGTATCTTTAGTTTGAAATAATTGTATTCACCTACAATTCAATAAATTTGAAAGAATCAATATAATTATTAAAATTATTTCTATCTACATCAGTTGTCCAGGTTTGACATTGAATACTTAATATTTCTTCTATTAACACCTTTCTGTAATGCTTATCTAGGTGAGACATTATATCGTCAAGCAGAAGAAGTGGTGCCTTATTGTGATAAATACACCTTGCTTTCACACTAGATAAAATAATAGAAAGCAGCAATAACTTTTGTTCTCCAGTAGAGCAAAGATTTATTGGCACATCTCTTCTTTGGCACACGACCAAAAATTTATCGTTATTCACACAAAAGGTTGTTCTACCAGTCAATAAGTCTTTTTCTCTATTTCCTTTTAGACGACTTTGAAAATACTCTGCAGTATCGTTTAAAGTTAACTGGCTGCTGAATTTTAAGCTCGCTTTTGGAAAAAACTCAGTGGAGTGGTTATCGATTGTGTCTTGCAGTGTTTTTAAAACAGATAATCGCATGCGTAATATATTGACTGCATTAACGGCCATAACATTTTCAAGGCTAGATAGCCAATTTTCATCCAAAATGTCTTCCCTGAGCAGTTTGCTTCGCTCGTGTTTAGCTTTTCTATATTTCATGTAACAGCAAGTGTAATTTTCTTCAAACAATGAAACTATGCGGTCTAAAAGTTTTAACCTATCACTTGAAGAATTAAGAAAAATATAATCCATTTGTGGAATTAGCCATATCACATTGGATATTCTGTAAAGAGATGAATAACTTGATTGTGTTTTTCCATCAATTTGTATCAGTTTCTTATTAAAATTCTTTGCAATACCAATTGAGTTGAAATCCGCTCCATTAAAAAACCCATAGTGTACTGCCCAGTCTTCATTGCTGAACCTATTTTGCATTTCACCAGCTTTTGCTTTTCTCATTCCATTGCTTTTGGCAAGCAACGAGATTGCTTCAAGTATATTAGTTTTGCCAATACCATTTTTGCCAGTTATCACAACCGAATTGTCGCTTGAGTCTAATTCAAAACTTAAGTGGTTACGAAAATTATGTAATTTTAACTTTTTTATGTAACAGTGGGTAACCATTAACCTAAATAGTTTTTTTAATTTATATTCTTCTTATTTCCTCCAGGACATCGTCAACATGTCCATTAACTTTTACATTTTTCCAGATCTTCATTATTTTACCCTTTTTGTCTATTAAAAAAGTAGTGCGTTCTATTCCCATATACTTTTTGCCAAACATACTCCTTTCTACCAAAACACCATACTTTTCCAAAATTTCAGCATTTTCATCAGAAACCAAATAAAATGGCAGAGAATATTTTGCTTTGAAGTTAGCATGGCACTTAATACTATCCCTTGATACACCAATTATTACTGTATCAAGGAAAGAAAAATCACTTATTTTGTCTCTAAAACCTTTTGCCTCTATCGTACAACCCGGAGTGTCGTCTTTGGGATAAAAATAAAGAACTACTTTTTTTTTGTCAAAAAAATCACTCAATGATAAATTTTCACCAGAATCTGTTGGTAAGCTAAAATCAAGAGCATTACTTCCTACTGCTAATTCCATACCTCGTTCCCTTAATAATGCTTATAATGGTACGTATATTGTAGTTAGAATTTTCAGGAACTCTAGTTAAAAATCAATCAGGTTATCACATGTTTGTTCTTCATAAAAGAAGTTTAACGTTACCGTGGTACCAAGTTTCGTTTCACTTTTAATATCAAAAGTTCCACCCATTAACTCTACTAATTTTTTGCTAAGTGGTAATCCAATGCCTGTACCTTCGTTTCTATATCCCGAATCTGCTTGGCCAAAGACAGACATAACTTTATATATATCCTGCTGCATTATTCCTATTCCATTGTCATGAAACTCAATAGTTAATAAGTTTTTTTCTATATTTTCTCTAATCACCATCCTTATTAAGCCGTCTTTGGGGGTAAATTTGATCGAATTTGATAATAAATTTATTATCACTTGTTTCATTCTCTTAGGATCTGCGATAACTAGCAATTGCTTGTTAGGTATCTCTTTTTTTAAACTAATTCCGGTTTCTTTTAATTTAGGTGACAGCATATTTAAGCACGAATCTATTATTTTGTTTAGGTTAAACTTCACTTTTTCTACTGTTAGACTACTTGATTCAGCTTTTGAAAAGTCCAGCACATCGTTAATTAAAGCGAGTAAATGTGTTCCTGCATTATATATATCATCCGCATACTCCTTGTATTGAAAATGATCCATCGAACCTAAAGTTTCATTTTTGATCAACTCTGCGAACCCAATAATAGCATTAAGAGGTGTACGCAGCTCATGTGTAACACTTGCAAAAAACTTTAGTTTGTTTGCATTTTCTTGTTCTAATGCCTCTTTCATCTGTTGCAATTCAATATTAGTTTTATGTTGTCTGACTAACATTTGAGTATTAGAAAAGTGCAAATAAAGCATTATTAGTATTAAAACTATTAATAATATGCCTACAAACGTTAAAAACAGGCTATATACCATAACATAAGAGTTATTGTGGTTTTGAATAATCTTCAAAAAGAATGACGGCTTAATGTCGCTTTCATGAAATATAGGGAAAATAGAAATTAGTGTATTTCCTATAGTATAAAATATCTCTTGATTACTTAGTAGTTTATCAATTTCATCGCTTGTAAGTAACTGTTCATAATCATGATCTTGAGTGTTAAAACGACTGAATATTATCCTGCTATTTTGATCATATAGTATTAAGCTCAGGTTCTTAACTTCGCTAACTGATTGTAATAATTCAGCACGCAGTTTTACCAGTTGGTTTATATAATCGAAATTCTTGTATTTAATGTGATGCTTTTCTATTAGCAAATAATGGTATTTTTTTATTACGCTATTTTCCAGTACACTTTTTAAGCCTATACTTAAGTCGCGGTAAGAAGAAAGGAAATTATTCCTTAGTGAATAATTACAATATATCACGCTAAATAAAATCACAAAAATTGATGGGAATAGTGCAATAACTTTTAAGTATTTATTTTTCTTTAGTGCAGAAAGTATTAATTTACCTAGTTTGTACATGTCCTTTTCATTGTGAAATAACGGCTTTTATGTTATTAATTAAAATTAAGCATATCATATTTTTATGACAATCTCTCCTATCTTGCCAGTTTATTCTTCTATTAATATAAATTTTTCTTATGGCAAAGGTATTTACTTGTATGATATCGACGGTAAGCGCTACATAGATTTTCACTCTGGAATAGCTGTGAGTAACTTAGGCCACACCAATTCGCAATTAACTAGCGCTCTTAAACTGCAAGGAGAAAAGTTATGGCATATAACAAATACCTATAATATACCTGCTGCTAACAACTTTGCAGAAAAATTAATAAACAATAGTTTCGCTGATACTGTATTTTTCACAAACTCTGGATCAGAGGCAGTAGAGTGTGGACTTAAGATTGCTAGGGTCTACCAAAACGGGAAAGGCAATAAAAACCGTTATAGAATTTTAACATTCCATGGTGCATTTCATGGGAGAACTTTTTTAACTTGTGCTACAAACGATAAACAGAAATTTTCTGAATTACTGAATCCATACATTGAATGGTGTGATAACATCGAGCCCAATATTGAGAGCGTAAAGAAAGCAATTTCGAGTGGTATAGGCGTTATATTAATAGAACCAATACAAGGGCAAGGAGGTATTAAAGTAATGAATGAAGCCTTTATGAAGGAACTAAGAAATCTATGTGATGAAAACGACATATTACTATTTTTTGATTGTGTACAATGTGGCGCTGGTAGAACAGGGAAATTATTTGCATACGAACATATAGGAGTGAAGCCTGATATATGCGCTCTTGCAAAAGGAATAGGAGGAGGTTTTCCTCTAGGAGCTTGTCTTGCAACTGAAAAGGCTGCCAAGTACATGGCGGTAGGCATGCATGGTTCTACTTTTGGTGGCAATCCACTTGCAACCTCAGTAGGCAATGCTATGCTTAAAGAATTGCTAAGCCCTGGCTTTTTAGAAAATGTTGAAATTAGAGGTAAGTACTTAAAAAATAAATTAGAAAGCCTGGCAAGTAAATTTCCAATGATAGAAGAAGTAAGAGGAAAGGGGTTAATGCTTGGAATAAAAGTGAAAGCAGAAACCCAAAAATTTGCAGAAGAGCTAAGTCATCGTGGCTTGCTTACTGTTGGAGTAACATCAGATAACGTTGTAAGGATTTTGCCTCCACTAATTATCACTGAAAAGGAAATTGATGAAGGAATTGAGATTCTAACTCAATATTTATCTGAGAAATCTTCTGATTAGGTAGTCTATATTGACATGAACAACAATTTAGTATGTCTCGGAATTATTACTTCTCCTCACGGAATTAAAGGGGCTGTTAAAGTCAAAACTTTCACTGAAAAATCTGAAAATATCTCTTTGTATGGTAGGCTAATAAGTGGTGATGAGAGTTATAAAATAGACTCAGTGTCCGTCATAGGTGATAATTTAGTAATAGCTAAGATAAGCGGAGTAAATTCTCATAATGAAGCAGAGCTTTTAAGAAAAAAGAAATTATATATAGAAAGATGCAAGCTGCCAAAGTTAAGTGATGAGAACGAATTCTATCAAAGTGACCTTGTAGACATGGCAGTAAGGCTGGAGAATAACGAGTTATATGGTCACGTAAAATCTATATATAATTTCGGTTCAGGAGACATATTAGAAATTTCAGTTATCAGTACAAAAAAGAATATTATGCTGTCTTTTACTGAAGAAATATTTCCTCATATAAACATAAAGAAAAAGTATATAGTGCTTAATATGCCAGAGTTTACTGGGTAACAAAGACTTTGATATTTACACAAAAGCCACATATAATTGTGGGATCGAACTGAAAACGTAATTATGGCAGAAAGAGCTAATGATATTAGGCCAGGTCAAGTGTTGGAACATAATGGTGGATTGTTCTTGGTTGTAAGTATTATGCATACTCAACCTGGTAAAGGTGGAGCATATATACAAGTCGAGATGAAAAACATCAAAACCGGAGCAAAGCACTATGAAAGATTCCGCTCTGATGCAGCAATCAGAAGGGCAATTTTAGATGAAGAGGAATATATTTATCTCTTTACTGAAGGAAACATTGTGAATCTTATGCATCCAAACAATTACGAACAGGTTACTATAAACTTAGACTTATTAGGAGAAAAAAAGATTTATCTACAAGATAACACGAAAGTAAAAGTGGTATTTTATCATGATAAAATAATCTCTGCACATGTACCTGATTATGTCACGTTGACTGTTAAAGAAACAGAGTCTGTTATTAAAGGACAAACTGCTACTGCCTCTTATAAGCCTGCAACTTTGGAAAACGGAATGCGTGTTAACGTGCCTCAATTTATAAAACAAGAAGATAAAATCGTAGTATATACTCCTAATGACAGCTATTACGAAAGAGTAAAAGAGTAAAAGGAAGAATGTCCATCTCATCACCACGAATTAATGTGATGCTTGATTCTGTACGCAGTGCATCCAAGCAACTTATGCGTGATTTTAATGAACTGCAAATTTCCAACGTTAAGTCAGCAGACTTTGTCAACAAAACTTACTCAAGATCCAAGCAAACCATATATGATTGCTTGCACAACTACAAACAAGACTATGGTTTTATTTTTGAAGATGATACTGATCAAGAAGTAAAAGATGACACTTATACCTGGTTCATTATGCCTATAGAAAGCAGGGAGAATTTTTCCAGCTGCATGGTTTATTTCGCAGTATCAGTCTGTCTCATTCATAAAGATAAGGTTGTAGCAGCTGTAATTGACGCTCCCGCTCTTAGGGAGACTTTTTGGGCAGAAGAGAAGAAGGGTGCTTTTCTTGAAGACTTTAGATCTCGTTATATAAAAATGCGAGTAAAAAGTCGTGAAGGGGGGTTAATAGATGTAAGTGGTAATTTGTTAAATAAATTACTGTCTGGCAACAGTAATGCACGCTCAATCGGCTCAACAGTTTTAGGTTTTACATACCTTGCTACAGGAAGGTACAGCGGAATAGTTTACTCTGGAGTTAACAAATACAAAGCCTTACTCGGTAGACTTTTTCTGCAAGAAAGCGGTGGAAGATTAATAGAACATAGTGGATTGATTATTGCTGGCAATATTAAACTAACATAAGCAAGCTACAGGAATAGACAACTTCTCGAAAACTTTCACGAGAGACTCTGTTAAATGTTGTATCATTTCATCGGTATGATAAGGTGTAGGAGTAATACGGAAACGCTCGGTTCCTCTTGGAACTGTCGGGTAATTTATATGCTGAACATATATTCCATGCTCATCAAATAATAATTTTGATGCTCTTTTGGATAGCTCTGGATTGCCAATTATTATTGGAATTATATGAGTTTCTGTTAGAATGAAGTTAATTCCCGCATTTCTCAGTGAATTTTTTACTTTCTTAACAACTTGCTTTTGCTGCTCTCTTTCAATATTACTTGATCTTAGATGTTCAACGCTTGCCTTTGCTGCTGCTGCTAAAACAGGCGACATAGCGGTGGTGAAAATAAACCCTGGAGCGGAACTCCTTATTACGTCTACCAAGCTCTTTGAAGACGCTATATATCCGCCCATTACTCCAAAGGCCTTTGATAATGTACCTTGAATAACGGTTACTCTGTCCATCAGGCCTTCTCTTTCTGCAATTCCACCACCGCGCGGGCCATACATGCCAACTGCATGCACCTCGTCCAGATAGGTAATTGCATTATATTGATCTGCCAGGTCACATATTTCCTTAAGTGGAGCTATACTACCATCCATTGAATATACGGATTCAAATGCTATGATCTTCGGTATTTTTCTGTCTACGGACTTTAACAACTTTTCTAAATGATCAACGTCATTGTGCTCAAATATGTGTTTTGGTCTTTTTCCTGACTTTATACCTTCTATCATCGAAGAATGGTTTTTCTCATCTGAAAAAATTACTACATCAGGAATAACAGACGATAAAGTGCTAAGAGTAGTCTGGTTGGCAAGGTAGCCACAAGCAAAAGTTAAAGCAGCTTCCTTGTTATGCAAACAAGCCAAAGATTGCTCGAGTTCAACAACCTCTTTTGTTGTACCGGATATATTTCTCGTTCCTCCCGCTCCAATTGATGAATTCTGAACAGCGGCAATGACACTCTTATTTTGTGACATTCCCAGATAATTATTACTACACCAGATAATTACTTCCCTATTTTTTTCGTAGTCCATAATATAGGGAAGCTTGCCAGGCAACAACGCAAAACGTGTAAATTCGCGGTAGCGCCCTTCTTTTTTTATATCTTTGATTTTGTTTAAGAATATTTCTTCGTAGTCTACCACGCTTTTATCTATTAATAACTAATATAACTATAATAAATTATTCAACGGCAGACTACCATATTTATTTATTACACAGACGCAACCACAGTCCTTTCTTAGATGCAACTTTTTTGACTTCGCTGTTCTCAACTGAGCTTTGAGGCGTACAGCAGTGTACAACTGCCGCAGCAACCAAACAAACAATCTCCAACTGCTATTTCTACTGCTAACATTTCCAAGTGAACTGCAATCTACTGTTAGAGCAATTCCAGCTATTGCCAACGCAGAAGCAGCTATAACAGACCACATACTGCCTTTTGTGTTTTTTGAATCACTCTGTTGTTTACTGTTGCCATTAGTATAATTCCCTTGTTCAGCTTCTTTTTTAACTACTGAAAGTGTTTTCTGGATGTGAATCTCGGTCATCCCTCTTTAAAAAGAACCTTAATAGACCATAATCGTCAATATAATCATCCATGTTACTTTGATTATCAGGCTGCATGCAGTTGGTTTGAGTATCACTTGTTTGTTCTAAAATTTTTGGTTTTGTATCTTGCAGACTACTACTTTCAGAAGTAGGGACGATCCCACTTTTATCTATGTCCTCAACTGAAGAGCCGTTGCTAAGAACCAGAGAAACTTTAACATATTCACCATTACTACTGTCAGTATCAACTTTACCTTTCGTAGGTACATTGACGAGGCTTAAAGAACTGTTACTTTCAAAAATCTGTGATAAAGGTGAATTTTGTTGACCATCTTTACTTTCAGGCTCTGCCGATTGATCAGAAGCTTGTTCCTTCTCATCATCAATATTGGCAGAAGTTGCGTTATCACTTGTAGTAGTGCTAATATCTCCTACACTGCCATCAAATGATGATGCAGCAACCAGCAATGTTATCGAGCCTCTCTTTAAGAAATTTTCTAATTTCTATGAGCTTAGATCTTATATCTTTCTTTTCAGCTTCTGTATTATTAGCTTCCTTTAAGGCTTCACTTAAAACGGGTTGTGTTATATCATCACCACCTTGTTCTACTAAACACTTCACTTCCTCGAATAAATATCCCATATGGCGCGAGACAATCTTTCTTTTATGCTTTTATTACCCATTTTACCCCTCTCATAACTACTGCTAATAGGCTTTTGTGTTGATGCCTCTCCATTGGCCATAATATTTTTCCATTGTCCACAACATTTTTTTCCAGCTGTTAACTGCCAGTACTTTTAGATTTTGGGTTTTTTGACTACTTGGTTGGTTGTTATTTTTTCCATTCTTATTACTAGACAAAATAGATTTGGTATTGTGCAAAGTGTTCTAAGGCTTATAACCTTTTAATAATCTACTTGAGAAGTATAACCTTCAAAATATCTTCCAGAAGCATAAATATTTTACACAATAGGCATAGTAGGATAAGTACTCCATGCCTTACCTTGCTCCTTAGTAAAGTCACTTACTATTTCTAATATTTTTTCTACTACTGATAAACCTTCTTCAGGCAACACATGAGTAACACCAGCTTGAACAACGTCTATGTAAGTATTCAAGGCACAAACATCTTTAGCACTACTGCTTCTTTCACTAATTTTACCATTTTACCTAGATTAAAGACTGAATTTTCAGGAATCGTAACAAACGATGCCCCTTTATCACTATTCAAACTTTCTCGATCTACGACAAATGACTTAGGACCTTCACCAATACTTGCAATGAGAGGCTCAATAACTGCATTATCAGCATCTGTGAAATATTCCTTAATATCATCTAGTAAACTTTTGCTATTGGCTTTGTAATCCTTCAACTGCTCAGGAATGGTAAGTGTTATCTTACCGTTTTCATACTCTACTTCACCATTTTGAAATTTAAGTGTGAATTCTAACTTACTACCAGATTTATATTGTTAGAATTGGTCTGGACCTGGATTTTTTACAACTATAACACCACTATACCCAACACTTGCAGTATCTGCACTATTACAACTAATATTTATTGTTTTTCCCGAAATTGTTGGTGTTAAATTATATTGATCAAGTATAGGCTAAATTTGCCCGTACATCGCAAACTCACACCCCGCTTGATACAATATTAGTAGTTAATTCTCCAGTATAAGGTCATTTGGAATTTCTGCCTTAGCATGTCCGAACATTTTTGTAAAAACATGTTTTGCAGTCTGGTGTTTATCATTTTGATCATATTCACCACACAGCTGACTAACGAAACTCTTGTCTATAGTTCGACCATTGATTACAAAACTCATCCTAGGTAGGTCTTTACAAGTTTGCTTACCAGAACATGCATCTCTTATTATGCTCATTTGCCTTTACCTTACTGAACAAAAATTGTGTTAACTGAAATTCTAATGTAGTTGCTGTGCTAGAGTTTTGATTAAGCTGATTTTCATCGTTTACAATAACTCAATCTTCATAACCATTCGAACTTTGATAGATAGATTGAACAACCTTTAGTTCATGTTTAACTTCTAGCATTTGTGTTTGCTCCCGCGCGTGTATTACGTAATTTCCCATTCTTAACTTTAAGAAGTTGTGTCACTCCTTTTTTCCTATGAGTGAAATACCCTGGACTTGAACTCTTTCGTCAGATTTCGATTTTCTTCCCCGTTCTACTCCCTCAGAGAAAGAACCTTTTAATTCTTCACAGTATAAGAGGTATTAATATCAATATGTTAATTTTCACTACCAACAATTTTCTTCCCCAAAAACATATCTATCGCTCACTATAAATTAGCTTAATTTAGTATAACACTAAATAACAACTTTGCCAAGCAAATTGTTTAATTTTTTAGCAAACAGGCTTATGTCATCCACCTCTTCACCTTCAACTATGCAAGCTTGATAGAACAATAAGTAAATCATGTCCTCCAGTGTTGAGTTTTCACCACTTTCGGTGTGGGATTTTATTATGCTTTTTATTACAGGATGCTTAATGTTGATTTCGAGTACCTTCGATGTGCGGTAATTTAGCTGCTTTTGTTCGCGTAAAAAACGCTCCATTCTAAGATCCATAGCCCCTTCATCAACCGCCAAACATACGGGGCTATCAGTCAGCTTTTTGGAGATTTTTACGCTTTTTACCGAATTGTCAAGGACCTTGGTGAAATATTGCAATATAGAATCTACGTTTTCTTCGGTCTTTTCGTCATCTGATTTATTTTCTTCATCTTTTTTTTCTGAAAAGAATTTTTCCAAATCAACATCTGCACGAGTTACGGACTTAAATTTTTGATCTTTATATTCATGAACTACACTAGTCCAAAAATCATCCACTGAATCAACAAATAGAAGAACCTCTAATCCTTTACTGGCAAACCCTTCAAGTTGTGGACTGCGTCTTACCGAATCCAAGCTATCCCCTGTAAGATAATAGATGTGTTCCTGCTCAGGCTTCATTCTACTTATATAGTCATCAATGCTGACTAGTTTATTATCACCAGTGCTATGGAATCTGCAAATTGAAAGCAGTGCTTCTCTTTTATCGGTTGGCATAGCTTCACAAAGGCCCTCTTTTAATACTGCACCAAAATTGGTCCAAAATTTTGTGTATTCCTCTAAATTCTCTTTTGCCTTTTTACCAAGCTCTGATATCACTCGCTTAGTGAGGGATTTTCTAATTTGCTCAACAACGCGATTGTTCTGTAGCGTTTCTCTACTGATGTTGAGAGGCAAATCTGGTGAATCAACAATACCTTTTAGGAAACGTAAATACTGCGGTATGATCTGTACGTTATCTTCAGTGATAAATACTTTATTTACATATAACTTAACAGAGCAACGTCTATCCGGATGAAACAAATCAAAGGGTTTTATAGAAGGAATATAAAGCAAGTTTGTATATTCTATTGTACCTTCATTTTTATTGTGTAATATCATCCAAGGCTCTCCGCCAACATGTGCAACACTGCGGAAAAAATCATTGTGCTCTTCTTGAGTAACATCATTTTTCGGCTTAGTCCAAATTGCAGCCCTGCTGTTTAACTTTTCACTTTTTCCTTCTCCATCTATAAACTCAACGGGAAAATTTATGTGGTCCGAATAAGTAGTAACAATACTTTCGATACGAAACTTGTCTAAAAACTCATTCTCTTCAGGACGCATAAACAAGGTAATTTTGGTTCCACGGGGAATCTGATCATCCAATTTGCTGATTGAATATTCTCCATCTCCTTTTGATCTCCAAATCCAAGATTCCTCTTCCCCCGCCTTTCGAGACTCAACTATCACTTCTGAAGCAACTATGAAACTCGAGTAAAAACCAACACCAAATTTCCCGATCAAATCTACAGTTTGGCTTGAATCTTTACTATTCTTAATCGCATCCAAAAATTTTTGTGTACCAGAGCTGGCAATTGTGCCAAGGTTATCTATAAAATCCTGTCTGTTCATTCCGATTCCATTGTCAGCTATATACAACTTATGCTTATCTTTATTGGAACTGATAGTAATTTTCAATTCATCATTCGAATCTAGCAAATTAGGATTCAGTTGAGATTCGTAGCGTAATTTGTTGCATGCATCAGATGCATTTGATATTAACTCACGCAGAAAAATATCCTTATTGGTATAAAGTGAATGAATTACTATATTCAGTACTTTCCCTACTTCAGCATCAAATTTTAAATTTTCAGTTTCTTGTACGTTGTGCATTTCAAGCTCCATGACTAGCCTACTACCCTAGTGATTTAAGTATCAAATAACAATCTTTCAAGGTCACGCACACTAAAATTAACGCAGTTGTGGTTATTATGACACCCAATTCACAAGATTATTGTATAATAAAACACTTTTTAAAACTACAAAAGTAAATTATCTCTCACGACCCGCATTTACTTCACTCACTTTAGGAGCATTAACAGGCGTTATCACAATGTTCTGGAGTTTTGTTACTTGTTTTAAACCCTTACTTATGTTTTGATCTTGACTCAAAACTTTATCAAAATCCCTACTTTGTTGATGACCATTTACTACGCTGATTTCTAAGCCTGGGCCTTTATAATCGAAGAACTCACCAGGGTAGATATTATGTTTCTTATCATTAATATTTAAGTTGATTGTATTATCAATATTGAGAGAATTTCCACCCTGCTGCAAATTTTGCTTTGTTTCAAGACTATTGTACGCAATATCAATGTTAAGAGCTTTATCTTTGTAGTTAAAAGCTTTCCCTGGTTTTAAATTGAATTCTCTTCCATTTATATTTATGGAAGAAGCTTGACCAATGCTTTGCAACTGTCCATCATTACTTGATGTACTCCTTCTAGCAGCTCCTTTCGGGTCATGAGCATTTTTTAAACTTTTTTCATCTTCACCTAAAGTTTTTATAGCATCTTCTTAACAAAGCGCTTTAGAAGACTTAAAAGCCCCTCTTCTTTTTTATTTTCTTGTAATTGAACCGCATCTTCCTTTTTATCCGATTGAGGCTTTTTATCACTAGATTTCTCTTCTATAGAACTCTTATTCACTGAGGGACTAATGGCTTGTTTCAACGGGACCTTAGCTTTTTCAGGCTTTTTGTTATTAGATTTCTCTTTTGTGGAATCTTTGCTTGCCGGAAAACTAAAGGCTTGTGACTTAGGTTTTGATGGAGTTTGAATCTCCACATTTACCGGTCGCTGTGTATCTGTTTGTACAGAAATTTCGGAAGTCTTTTTTTGTTTTTTATGTTCAAAGCCTTTACCTTTTGCTGTAGTTTTTCTTGGAGTGTTAACTACTTCTTGAAATTCTTTATTATCACGTAACTTTTTAAGCCCTTTATCCGTAAAAGGATAGCCATCCTCTTTTAGTTGTCGGGCAAGCCTTTCAAAATTTTGACGTGCTTCTTTAGCTACATGTCTTTTTTAACATTCAAGCTACTGATTCAGTTCAGCAACGCTTTTCATTTTGTTCTCAAACTTCTTATTTTTTAGAGCCTTAAGAGCCTCTGTTCCTTTACAATATAATTAACCTTCCCCCTAATGAAGCTCCTTTTGGAAAGCACCTGGAAAACGTTCAAAAACATCTTTAAATTTTTTTCAACACTTCCTTGAGATGTATTTTTAACCCGAGCCATGCCTGTCATCTATTAAAGCATATCATATAACCAGTGTATTAGCTAATTATGCAGAGATAGTTAACACAACTTACAATAAAAGCTATTTTTTTCAATCATCAAGAGCATACTATTTATATTTTTTTCATTAAAATGCTATTTACTTATTAACTTAAAATGTGCGACAATATAGAAATGAAAAATAGCCCATTAGCAGTATTATTCGATTGGGATAATACCTTAGTTGACACTCAAGATAATATTTCTAATGCTATTAAATATACCTTAGACTTAATGGGGTGTAGTAATAAAGCTGCTGATAGAAATTCCCATGAATCGAGAAAGAGCTATATGGTCAATTTATTTGGTGATCAATGGGAAAAAGCGAATCAGATATACCAACAATACTTAGATAATGCATTGTTGCAAAACATTGCTCTAAATCAAGGAGTGGAGAAAATGTTGCAGACGTTGAAAGGCCACAATGTTTATCTAGCAATAGTGAGCAACAAGAAAAATACTAATTTACGTAAAGAAGTTGCCTATTTTAGGCTAGATTCTTACTTTGAGAGAGTAGTTGGTTCATGTGATACTGCAGAAGATAAACCATCTGTGATTCCACTGCTATTTTCATTAGAAGAGAGTACGTTGCCTATAAATAGAGAAAATGTGTTTTTCGTTGGTGATAGTGTCACGGATATTTTGTGTGCACAAAACGCCAATTGTTTACCTATTATATACGGCCAATCAATAAGCGGCTACGAAGATTTGTTATGTTTTCAACATTTTGATAAACTTACAGATTTCATAATAAAGTATTTGAAAAATAGGTAATGACCGCTGTTACAGAGATTGCCAGTATAAAGAGGCGCTTTTGTGCATATTTAATAGATGTAGCAATTTTATTAATTCCAACCTTACTAATTGTACTGTTATTAGAAGATTTTCCATTAATTTTACACCTATCATACATGTGCGTAAATTGTAGTTACTTCACATATTTTATATCTTCAGCAGCTCAGGCAACTCCCGGTCAGCAGTTAATGAACATACATACCATAAGCCTAGACGGTTCTAAAATAGACTTGAGATTAGCGTTTGATAGAAGCATTTCCCAGTTTTTTCTTTCTCTATTAAATAGCGTAGTAATTATCCTCATCGAGCTTTTCCAAGAACAAGATGCATTAGTAAATGCTTTAAATACATTAAAAGTAATTATTATACTATTCACCCTTTGCTGGTATTTGGTTGCTTGCTTCTCTCAAAAGAAACAGACATATCATGATATGCTATTTGGTACGACTGTTGTGAAAGGAGCTACCAAATGAATTGATATAATTTTTATTGTCATGTAGATTGTATCAGTAGATTAAATAAAGGAAAGTTATGAGTAAAGAGGTAGTAAGGCATTTGAATAAATCATTGACCAGTGAGTTGACTTCTGTGCGCCAGTATTTTTTACATTCTACAGTTCTCAAAGACAATGGGATCAATAAACTTGCAAAAAAGATGAGAAACGAGCTTAAAGAGGAACTTGAACATGCAAGTAAGTTGGCAGAAAGAATTTTATTGCTTAAAGGTGTGCCAAACTTTCAAGATACAAATGAAATTTCAAAGTATAACGGGAAGTTTACAAAAGATACAGTACTGAAAATTCTAGGAGATAATTTGAAATTAGAAGAAGAAGGTTTAAAAGACTATAGGGAAGCAATTTCTGTTGCTGAAGAAGAAAAGGATTTTGTTAGCATAATATTATTAGAAGAACTATTGAAAAATGAGGAAGAGCACTTACATTGGATTGAAGAGCAGATTGGCCTTATTGAGCTTATAGGTACTGAAAATTATCTAAAAATGCAAATATAAAGTGTTAAAAAAAGCTGTATTTATTTTAGTTACACCTTGCTTGCTTCTTTTTTTATTAGGGTTGTGGCAATTATTTAGGTTGAATTGGAAGAATAACATTATTAAAAATATGAGCTTTCCGGTTGTTCATCTACTACCCAATGATGATCTTGCGAAATTTAACTACAGACATGTCAAGATTGATGGGATTTTAAGTGACATAGAACTATACGTTTTTGCAGGACAGCGGGGCTATCATGTGTTGTCTCCTATGCTGCTCACTACTGGGCACTACATGTTGGTGAACAAGGGAATAGTTAGAGAAAAAAAAGAAGAAAAAGCAAAAGTTGAAAAAGTGGTTGCTAATGGAGTTTTATATTGCGATAGCAATAAAAGCAAAAGCTGGTTGATCAAGAATGATACCGCTTTGAACATGTGGTTTACCCTGAGTACAGAAGAAATCTCCAATGAATTAGGTATTGAACTAGAGAAGTGTATATTATGGCAGAAAGGTTTAAGTGATAAATTAACTATACAGCCAATGAAACACTTGGAGTATGCGATAACTTGGTTTGCACTTTCTTTGATTTGGTTAATTATATGTATAATTTATTATAGACAAAACAAATGTCACTCAAGTGGCTAACATCAAGATTTGTCCAGTTATAAATTGGGGCCACAGAGGATAGTTGATGAAGTAATCATTCATCCATACTGCTGTTAATATCCTTTATCATGCTATAATTGCCTTTCCTAAACCTACTCTTTAAAGACTCAACTCCACTTTCACTAATTCCACTTAAGCTCAGTGCTGCTCCACCTAATTGCAATCCCATCTCAGATGTCTCCGGAATAATTTTACTAGCCCCTAAATCTTTATAGACCTCTGCATTGCTTAGATCTGGTATGCGTATTATAATATTTACATATGGAAAATTTGTTGCAACTAGAGAAACAATCTTCCTTATAGTAACTTCATTCTTTATTGAGACCACAAGAGCTTGTGCTCTCTCTATTCCTACTGATTTTAAAATTTCATACCTTGTAGCATCTCCAAGATATATAGGAAAACTATCATTTTTTCCTTCTTTAACTATTTTTGATTGAATATCAACAATAACGTAACTCATATGTTCTGCGGTGAGCATTTTTGTTACCATGTATCCCACCCTGCCAAATCCGGCAACTATTACATGGTTATAAAGATCTTGTGTGCTCGTTTCAATTGCTTTATCGTCTAGAATTACTTTCTCAGTGCTAAATGAGCTTACTATCCACTCTCCAAGTCCTGATAAAAGAGGAGTGAAAGCCATTGTTACTGTGGTTACCATCATAAGCACCTGAGCAATTTCACTTGGTAGTACATCCAGCTCATCCGCTAAGCGAAACAGGATAAATGCAAACTCACCACCTTGTGCAAGCAATAACCCAGCTTGTATGGCAGGTGCACTTTTAAACCCAAAAAACCTACACAGTACATATATGATGGATGTTTTTAAAACGATAAGGATAATCGACAATAAAGTGATTAGTGGTAACTTATTGAGTAAAAGATCAATATCGATAGACATACCAACAGTCATGAAAAATAAGCCGAGAAGCAAGTCTTTAAATGGTAATACCGCATGTTCCACTGAATGTCTATGCTCTGTCTCCGCAACTAATAATCCGGCAACAAATGCACCTAATGCCATCGATAAATGAAATTGTTCAGTAATAAATGCCGCCCCTAATATTATTAAGAGTGTTGTCGATATAAAGACCTCATTACTTTCCATTTTAGCAATAACCGAAAACAAAGGTCTAAGTAACAACCTACCAGTTATAAATATCAACACTAATGCAATAGCTGCTTGCATCAATGAATCTGCCAGTGAGCTTATTAAGCTGTGCTCAGAATTGCCAGTAAGTAGGGGCACTAATACTATTAACGGGACCACTGCAAAATCTTGCATTAATAATACTGCTATTGACAATCTACCAACTTGGCTTGCTTGAGAACCTTTTTCCTGCAGAACCTGCAACACTATTGCTGTTGAAGATAATGCAAGCCCACCTCCAATGACTGCCGCAATATTCGTATTCACCCCAAAAATAAGAGCAATGCACCATATTGCTACCATAGTAACTATAACTTGAAGAGAGCCAAACCCAAATACATGAATACGCATGGCAATAAGGCGTTCAAATGTCAATTCAAGGCCTATAATGAATAGTAGAAAAACTACGCCGAATTCTGCAAAATTATCCATTGCTTCAGCTGAATGTATCAGATTAAATCCATGAGAACCAATCAGTGCACCTGCAACGAAGTAACCAAGGACTGGGCTAATATTCATTTGCCAAAATGCTATGACTATAAACACAGCAGCGGAAAGTAAAATTATAATATCAAACAAATGCTGAGAGCTGCCGTGCATGATATTTAACCTGTAGGATTAGACCATTTAATTGAGCAACCAATACTCGATTCTTGGTCAGCTGGAGAATTACCGGTTTCTGCAATAAATTTCATAGCTTGAAATAAATCACTACTTCCTATTTTGTAGTTTTGAACTTTTTCTTTTTTTGCATCGTTAAAACGTCCACGATAGCGGAGATTTAAATTAGAGTTAAAGCCAAAAAAATCAGGAGTGCAAACAGCACCATACTCTTTAGCTACTTCCTGTTTACTATCAATCAGATATGGAAATGTAAACTTATTTTTCTTGGCAAAATTAATCATATTTTCAAAAGAATCTTCTGGATATTCATTTACATCATTTGGCATTATTGCAACAGTACTTACCTGATAATCTTTTTTTAGCAAATCAACATCACTTACTAGACTGCTAATAATTGATTGAACATAAGGACAGTGGTTGCATATAAACATTACAATCAGGCCGTTTTTTCCACAACAGTCACTTAGTGTATAGTGTTTGTTATCTACTCCTAAAAGATTGAAATCTTTTGCAGTAAAGTCAAAATCTACCTTAGGAGTATTCAGTGCAACCATAGCTTATAGAGAATTGTGTACTACATATAATTTATAATCTTATTACTTAAATGTCAAATGGTTCCTATGTATACTGTTTGCATATCCTTTTTTAGCATTACAATTGTAGAACTTATGTTTATAACCTTCGAAGGAATAGACGGCTCTGGTAAAACAACGCAGTCTGAATTGCTTGCAAATCATTTTAAGCAAATTCGCGGTGAAAATAATATGATATTGACACGAGAACCAGGTGGCACTGACTTTGCAGAGAAGGCAAGAGGAATACTGCTTAAGGACGATGTTGATCCCGTTTCTGAATTGTTGCTACTTGTCTCAATGAGATACGAGCATGTGAAGAAATTAATATTGCCAGCCCTTAAGGAAGGAAAGACAGTGATTTGCGACCGGTTTATCGATTCAACTATTGCATATCAAGGGTATGGGCTTGAAGTTGACTTGGAGTTAATAAGAGACCTACACAAGTTAGTAAAAATTATACGTCCAGATACCACGTTTATCCTGGATATTGACGTTAAAGTTGGGCTAAGCAGAGCAAAGGATAAAAATAAATATGAAGAGATGAACATTAATTTTTACAATAAAGTTCGAAAGGGATTTCAAGAAATAGCTATAAAAGAGCCTGATAGATGCAATGTTATCACTGAAGTTGAAGCTAAAGACAATAACCAAGTATATAGTGAAGTTATCAACAAAATCACTAGCGCAGGGATTTAACTATATTTTTCTAACTCAGGTTAAGTCTAATGAGAAGCCAAGCTCGGTGACTGCAACTCTACTCAACTAAAAACCTTCATTATACTTCTTATGTTATCACCTGGCATCCGAGTAGCTGACGCACAGTTATACAGACATTATTATTCAAGTCCACCAAAGAAGGGTCCATTCCAGTACTTGACCTGGAATGCTAGCCATGCAACAAAGCACACTGGAATTCAGTTTTTCGGTAATTTCATCGAAAATGTTGTGTAGTGTATTTGTTTACGATCAATTTTGCTAGATTCCAGCGTCAAGCGGTAGAATGACGCCATCATAAAGTGAACCAGTGTCACTCGTGGCATCTCTCTTGACTCTTAAACTGCAATTAATCTAAGTATTAATAAATTTACTAAACGAAAAAAGGCAAAGAAACCTCAGGTAGAGAGTTTTGACTCCCTAATGCTGTAATTTGGCGCTGTAATAATGCGCTGACTCTTAGTTTAAGCGCTATTTTGGCAAAATGTGAAAAAATTTAAAAGATATGCAGCCCCAATAATTTGGTGTAATCTGCCAAAAAACATCTTCAGTTTTTTACTGAATTTTATCATTGAACCTGTGCAGATCAGAAACAAGTTTTAAGTCAGAAATACCCTTATTGTTGGAGTGACAAGGCTGGTGAGATTTGTCAAGTAATTTCTTTGTTTCATCCAACGCGTTGCCAAATTGTTATGTAAGAAGTCTATTGACAAAATCACTAACACAGAGACTTAACTATATTTTTCTAATTCAGGTTAGACCTACATTGCTCAACTAAAAACTTTCACCCTAGCAGCTTAGTAAAGCCAAATCTAATTAGAGAGAAGATTTTCTTACTTTTTCTTTGTTTTCGTTTTCGTTTCTAACAATTTTTTTCCCACTTAGTATATCCTTGATCTCATCCCCCGTTAAAGTCTCAAACTCCAACAGATATTCAGCGATCAGTTCCAGATCTTTGTGACGCTTGGTCAAAATATCTTTTGCCTTTTCATAACATGAAGATACAACTCGCTTTACTTCTTCATCTATGAGCTTTAGAGTGTCTTCGGAAATTATATCAGAACCATGCACATTTTGTTCACGATTGTGATATATTGGCCCTATTTTATCACTCATTCCCCATTTTGTTACCATAGCACGTGATAAATCAGATGCTTGTTTTATATCTGAAGATGCGCCGCTTGTGATCTTATCATAGCCAAAAATTAGTTCTTCTGCTACTCTTCCACCCATGGCCACAGTTATATCTGCTATCATCTTTTCCCTTGTATGAGATACCCTGTCTGTTTCTGGCAATCTCATGACTAAACCTAGTGCTCTACCTCTTGGGATAATAGTTGCTTTGTGTATCGGGTCAGAGGCAGGCATGTTAACAGCAACTATTGCGTGACCAGCTTCATGGTACGCAGTGAGCTTTCTTTCCTCTTCTGTTATAATTAGGGACCTTCTTTCCACACCCATCATCACTTTATCGCGTGCGTATTCAAAATCATCCATAGTAACAATCTTCTTGTTTCTTCTTGCGGCAATAAGCGCAGATTCATTCACCAAATTTGCTAGATCAGCTCCTGAAAAACCCGGCGTTCCTCTTGCAACTGTTTTCACGTTTACATCTGGCGCTATCGATATTTTCTTTATATGCGTATTTAATATCCTTTCACGCCCACTTATATCGGGTAAAGAAATAGTAATCTGCCGGTCAAAACGACCAGGTCTAAGCAGTGCTGGATCTAAAACATCCGGACGATTGGTTGCAGCAACTATTATTACACCTTCATTAGACTCGAAGCCATCCATTTCAACTAGTAACTGATTTAATGTTTGTTCTCTCTCGTCATTGCCACCACCAAGGCCAATGCCACGATGTCTACCTACTGCATCTATCTCGTCTATAAAGATTATGCAGGGGGCATTTTTCTTGCCTTGATCAAACATGTCACGAACACGGCTTGCGCCAACGCCAACAAACATTTCAACAAAATCAGATCCGGAAATGCTAAAGAATGGCACATTGGCTTCACCTGCAATTGCACGTGCAAGTAGAGTTTTACCAGTTCCAGGAGAACCGATTAAAAGACACCCTTTTGGTATTTTTCCACCCAATACTTGAAATTTTTGCCTTTGCTTAAGAAAATCAACGATTTCTACTAACTCTTCTTTTGCTTCATCAATTCCAGCAACATCATCGAATGTCACTTTCTTTCCACTAGTCATGAGCCTAGCCTTTGATTTGCCGAAGCTTATGGTTCTGTTGCCTCCTGCTTGTGTTTGTTTTAAAAGAAAGAGCAATAAACCGATAAAGATAAATGTTGGGATCCATTGAATAAGTAATCCACCAATGATACTCATTGCAGAGTCTCCAATTGAAAAGGAGAATTTCACTTTTCTGTCATGCAAGCTTTTTATTAAGTCACTGTATATAATACCACTTGAATTAAAGCTTGATCCATCTCTAAATTTGCCTTCAATGCTCTGGTTTCTTATGACAACATTTTCTATGTCATTATCTTCCAATCTAGTTAAAAATTCCGAAAAAGGTATGGTAATTTTACTTTTACCTACATTCCCACTAAACTGAATATAAGCAACCGAAATAAGCACAACAATTACTAACCAAATCAATAAGCCTTCTAAAAATTTTTTCATTGTTACTTTTAACTAGATATCAATTAAGTTTACCAAATTTCGTTTTACTATGCTATTAGTAATGAATTGAATCTTATTATCATTGACATTTTTTCCATTATTACTTATATAAGGATAAGCAAGTATCTTTTCATCTTTTAGTACCACAGGTAAAGAATAAAAAACTTCAGGGCAGCAGTCATGATCTTTTAAAAACCTAGGGATTTTTTGAACTTTCTTTAGCGGGGCAACAGTTACTGGACACTTCTGATTTCCAAGTATTGTGCAACTAAATCTGTTATCCCATTCAATAGGGCCGTTTAATGGCAAACTTACAAGTACCTTTTGTATCTTTGACGGTTCTCTGATTACCAATATACTTTCTCTATATTTCCTTATCTCACATTCAGAAAGCGTGCAATGAACATTGTCATCTTTTCGTAATATTTTATTAAATATTGCAATAAGACTATTGTATCTTGGTTTATAGTGTTTACTGCTGATCACCATTATAGAGTAAAGAAGAAGCCTCAAGGCTATTTCCTCTGGCAATTTATAAAATTCACTTAGTTTGATTTCAATGTAACCAAAATCATGAACATTAACACAGTCATTGAACGCAAGTTTTGTGTAGTGCGTCAACGCTTTCGCAGCTCTTTTCATATGAAGGGCTGTAAGACATATTCGCTCTGTTAAAATTTCTTGGTTATCACTTGCTTTAAGCAAGTTGCGGTATAACGTACGCCTGTATTTCAAATCTTGATTGCTTCTGTCTTCAATCCACTTTAGCTGATGAAAGTTTGCATATTTCTCTATTTCACTACGACTCAAATTTAACAATGGCCTAAATACATAAACACCATTAAAAATGGATCTGTAGTCCATTGATGATAACCCATCTATACCACTACCGCGTTCAAGCCTTAATAGGAACGTTTCTGCTTGATCGTCTTTGTGATGAGCAATAAGTAGATGCTCAACATCGTTATCTTTGCACCATTCTGTTAGCAGCTTATACCGTGCTTTTCGTGCTTGTGATTGAACATTACCCTTGACATTTTGCTTCTCCCAGTTTAATATGAATGATTCCTTTACTCCAAGTTCTTTTGCATAATTTACAACAAATTCAGCTTCTCCCTGAGACTCTGGACGCAATCCATGATTTACTGTTAATGTGATAGGAAATGAGAGGTGTCTTTTTTTTGCCCAATTAGTCATTAAATGCAATAAAGTTATACTGTCTACACCACCTGACACTGCAACTGCAACTTTATTACTATAGGTAGTAAAACCCTTGATTATATTTTGAAATAATGACTCTAACCCCATTATGCTTCTTACATAATTTACTTTCTTAAGTCAATTATATAATAAGTAAGACTTACTGGATACAGCTGTGCTATCTCTCCCTCTCTTATGGCCTCAGCGGTCTTTCTCTGTGTCATCCCAGTGCTTGATCACTGGGACCCGGGCTTTAATGTAAGAAACTATTTCTTTGTTTCAGAAAATGAAAACTCCACCCTACGGTTTTTAGCATGCTGTTTTTCATATTTAGAATTCTTAGAATCATCTTGTACGTAAACTAAAGGCTCAGTTTCACCTCTAGAAGCAGTTTTTATTCTATTTTCTAGATAAGGTTTACAACTAACTATGAATTTTTTGGCTGCATCTGCCCTTCTCTCACCTAGTGCAACATTGTATTCATAAGAACCACGATTGTCAGTATGACCAGTTATAGTGACCTTCATATCAGGGTTATTTTGTAACGCCTCCACTACATCCAGCAACACACCTGCACCTACTTCACTGATATTAGACTTATCATAATCAAAGAAAACTCTTTTTTCTTTCATCTGTTTAACGACAGAGTTCATTTTACTTGTTGTAGTTATCCCTTTTTTTGGGCAAGAGCTTATACCGGCAAGCAGTAAACAAAAACAGCACGTTACAACCAATCTACTCCACATTACTAAACCTCCATAAATTTTAAACTATAGTGCGTAACTTTAATTTTAGTATTTAATAATCTCCCTATAGCAGTATAGTCAAGAAAAATAAAATACTAAACACTTTTCTACAGCCTTACAATCAATTTTCTCATAAGATGCTGGACTTTTGGTAGAAAAATCTAGTAAAGGAATAGAATACACAATTTTTTATTGTGTTTTAAGTAAATATACTTTTAACTTTATTGTTAGCCTATTACAATATTAAATACATGTTTTCTAAAAAAATAAACAAATATGAAATCTTATAAGTTTTTAGAGGAAGTATTATATAGGGTAAAAAATATTGAAAATACGCTAAAGGTACTAAGTCAAAGCCAACTAAGTGTAGAGGATAAAATTGAGCAAATGGGGCTTTTAGAAGAAATTAGGCTTGAAATTATTTCTCATAACATAATAAAGGAATCACTAGCAGAAGTAGGTGCTTGTAACAACAAAAAGAAAGCTGATGGTTGGCAGCTAAAGTTAATAGAAAGGATGCATAAAAGCAACAGTGTTATTCCCATTGATTTAGTAAAATCTTTGTCCAAAACTAAGATTGAGTGCCAAAATTTATGGAGGCTATCTCAGTCTGAACCCAATAACTTAGAAAAACTAAAAGAACGTTTTGCCGATTTGATCAAACTCATTCGCGAAGTGGTTTCTATAAAATCACAGCAGTTAGAATGCTCAATGTACGATTCGCTGCTTGCTGAATATGACTCTGATATCACAGAAAAAAGTATAAAAGAAATATTTCCTAAGGTAGGCAAATTTTTTAGCGAAAATATAGAAAAAATAATTAGAAGACAGAAGAAAGACAAAGTCACTAATATACAGAGGGTTGCTACTCAAAAGCAAATTGAACTCAGCTCATTATTTTTACAGAAAATAGGTATTACATTACACCGTACTTTTTACTACCACTCTATAGATTATAACGAGTCTGACTTTTGTTGCGGTTTATTTTTACTTTTGCGATACAGTGGCTATGAAATTTATCGAAAATGTTTGACGCAAAATTCTATAAGCAGCTCAATTACAAAACCCATTATATATGAAACCCAAGGATTATTTATGGAGAGGATGATTGGAGCATCCAAAGAATTTATTGAGTTTATTCAACCATACATACAAGAGAAGTTTACTGTAAAAGGTAAGACTAATGCGAAAGTTAGCAGCGTTGAAAATTTGTACTTGATTTTCAATAAAATAAATCTTTCCTCCCCTTTAAAGAATGCAGATGAATTTAGTCTGTTAGCCCATATCATGTTGAGAACTAAGTTAGAACAGGATGTAATAAATGGTACGCTAGAAATCAAAGATTTGCACGATGCATGGCTGGAAGGTATGAAGCATTATAAAATTCCGGTAAAAGCTAAAAATGAACTCGGCACTTATCTTCAAGACGAATATTGGGCAAGCGGAGTTATAGGCTATTTTCCCATTAAAATTATGGCTTTAATTACTGCTGTACAGCTTTTTTCTTTCATAAAAAAAAATCATTACGAATTTTTAGGCGCTATCATGAAAGGAGATTTTGGTTTACTTATTGGTTGGTTATCCGAAAATATAAACAGTGCACAGTGTGGTTTTTTGGATCTGCTGAAAAAAGTAACAGGCAAAAGCTTAGATGTTGAATGCTGTACTAGCTACTTGTCTGAAAAGTATGGTTTGTTTCGATAAAATGGTTTTCTTGGATTGTGTATGAGTTTTTTTCAAAAATTAACCAGAAAGTTTTGTAACCTCCTCACTTTCAAAGTTTTATTTGCTAGCGACATTGCTATAGACCTTGGCACTGCAAACACTTTAGTCTATCAAAAAAATCAGGGAATAGTGCTTGATGAGCCTTCAGTTGTAGCAAGAATAAAGGAAAAAGGAAGCTATGTTCCTTATGCTTTTGGTAAAAAAGCTAAAATGATGCTCGGGAAAACACCTGGAGAAATAGAGGCGATCAGGCCATTAAAAGACGGTGTAATTGCTGATTTTAAAAGCGCGGAAGAGATGCTAAAATATTTCATACGCAGTGCAAATACAAAACTTACTGTTAATAAACCTAATATTATCATATGTGTTCCATCTGGATCCACCCCAGTTGAAAGACGTGCTATACAAGATGCAGCAGAAAGTGCTGGTGCAAACGAAGTATTTTTAATTGAAGAACCAATGGCCGCAGCAATTGGAGCTGGGCTTCCAGTTACCGAACCTGAAGGTTCCATGGTTGTTGATATAGGGGGCGGTACAACTGAAGTTGCAATTATTTCTTTAGGCGGGATTGTTTATTCACGTTCTGCTAGAGTGGGTGGCTACATTATGGATGAAGCAATAAGATCATACATTCGTGAAAATCACAAATTGTTAATTGGAGAAACAACAGCTGAAAAAATTAAGAAAAGCGTAGGTTCGGCTAGTCTGCCAGGTGAAAATAATAAAGAGGGAATTATGGTGAAAGGTAGGGACTTGGTAAGTGGTATGCCAAAAGAAATGCTTTTATCAGAATATCAAGTTGCAGAAAGTTTAATAGAGCCTGTACATCAAATAGTTTTTGCTATTAAAACAGCACTAGAGAGCACTCCTCCTGAACTTTCTTCTGATATAGTTGATAAGGGGATAGTCTTATCTGGTGGTGGTGGATTATTACGCAATTTAGGTAAAGTTATTAGTGAAAAAACAAAATTACCAGTACGTGTTGCAGACGACCCACTTTGTTGTGTTGCTTTGGGCAGTGGCAAAGTGCTCGAAAACATGGATTACTTTAGCCATGTTTTATTTAAGCAAGATTAAGTATAATAATTACTTTTGAAGGTAGTCTATCGAATAATTTTGATGGAATTTGTAATATACATTAGATTTCAGTGTCAAGCACTGAAATGGCAAGAGAAGGTTGCAGCATCCATAAGACGTGTTATCCAGGTAGTTAACATTGTGGAACCCAGGTTTTTTACACTGGACCTCATCATAGGATGAAATGGGTGGTAAATCTCACTTATTTATCACATTTGTTTATAAAGTTATATGCTAAAAGAATTTAAAATTGAACCTTTGTTAAAAGATAAAGTCCCACACAAAACCAAAGCTATGGTTGCGATGTCTGGTGGAGTTGACAGCTCTATTACTGCAGTGCTGCTACATCACCTTGGATACCAAGTAATAGGCGTGACTCTTCAGCTATATGGTAGTGACGGTAATGTTAATGCGAGAAAAGGTGCATGCTGTACCGGACAAGATATTTATGACGCCAAACGCGTAGCTGAAAGTACTGGATTTCCTCATTATATCTTAAATTATGAAGAAATATTCAAAAAGGAAGTAATAGAAGATTTTGCAGATACCTATATGCGTGGGGAAACCCCTATACCATGCGTAAAATGTAATCAAACAGTGAAATTTCGCGATCTATTACAAGTTGCAAAAAATCTTAGTGCAGATGTGCTAGTTACAGGACATTACGTGAGAAGACTAGAAGAAAATGGCAATATGAAGTTATGCAAAAGTATCGATAGGAATAAAGATCAAAGTTATTTTCTATTTACTACAACAAAAGAACAGCTGAAGCTTTTGAGATTTCCACTTGGTAGTTTTTATAAATGCGATGTGAGAAGATTAGCAAGGCATTTTGGTTTGCAAATTTCTGAAAAACCAGATAGTCAGGATATATGTTTCGTTTCTGAAAGCTATAGCAAAACAATAGCTAAGCTAGCTCCACAATCTATAAGAAAAGGCAAAATCGTAGATGTAAACGGAAAAGTTCTGGGCGAGCACAACGGTATAGTAAATTTCACAGTGGGACAAAGAAAAGGTTTGGGTGTCTCACACAGTGAACCTCTTTATGTAATAAAAATGAGTATAGAAAATAATGAAGTCACAGTAGGCCCGATCAACGCACTAAAGCAAAGGAAAGTATTGATCAAGGATTTAAATTGGTTAGAGCAACCAAGCGAAGGTATGGAGGTAACTGTGAAGCTCAGATCGTCGCATGCAGGAAGTTTAGCAACGATATATCAAACTGAAGAACAAAACAAAGCTTGTGTCATTTTAAATGATGATTACTTTGGCATAAGTCCCGGCCAGGCCTGCGTAGCATACAAAGATGAGCAAGTTATCGGCGGCGGATGGATATATTCTTAACTAAAAGATTTTATGGTGTGATACTACTTGTGGTATATATTGTTTATAAGCTAAAATAAACGCCGGCATTATATAGACCTTGCATCTGTTTCTGGCGGGTGACCTAGAAAAGCTTGCTTCATGGAAGTCAAAGGGTCGGCTAATGTTTTTGTGAACATTGCAGGTACATTGTCATCTTTCTTAAGACTCTTGACCATGACTTCCGAAGCACTTTGCCCTCCGAGGAGACCAAATTTTTCCTAAACTTTTTTTCTCTTCACCTCGTAACTTGGAGAATCTTGTTTTACTCTCTTCATTAATCTCTACTTCCATTCCCTTGTTTTCTTTTTTACCATCTTTTATTTCCGTGCTGTTAGGGTGTAAACGGATAATAATTTTTCCTACCTTAGTAACAAAAGACATTTCAATGCTACCCTGTAAAACGTCTGTGTAATTTCTTTCTCCATTTTCATCTCTTTCAACTCTTACTATACCCTCCCCAACATGAAATATGCGATATCTCAAACCTAGTCCTTTTACTTTTGAATTACTTACAACCTTTTGCAACCTCAATAGTGCTATCTTGTGGATATTTCATATAAAAACAGCAGTTGTCTATATCTACCACTAATGTCTTTTTGAACTTGACTCTTATTTGTTATACCTTAATATGCTGTATCTTTAAGCTTATTACAGATTTGTTTGTACTTTGAAACAAACTTTAGCTCATAACATCATACTATTATAGATAATCTCTCGTATCTAACTTCAGAGTCATTCGCGTTATACATCTTTACCCTCCCACCATTTATAATTAACTTACGAACAATATCAACTATAGTGCGTTGATTACTTTGATCATCCAATTCACTTTTACATGGAATATCAGCACATGAGAGATTCCTACGTACTGAAGATGTTATGACAGTAGCACGATTCAAAATATTTAGTATTTCCTCAAGTACTAAATTCGACAAAGCAAGTTTATTATTATAGGATGAATTTCACCTTACTCCTTGTGGCAAATATTCTTCTAATAAATTCCTCACACACTCTAAAGAACTCTTAGTAAAATTAAAATTCGTATAAGGCTTTCGGTTTTCTTCAGAGTTATCTTCAGCTACCTTATCCATCTTTCCATAGAACTCATTAATCAGCTTCTCTTCATCTGTAGTTAATGGTATTTCTGCTAAGTGTGGGTCTTCTTCTAAAAGGAAAGAATAACTTGAACTATCGCTCGAGTCTCTCTCTGAGCCAGAATCACTTAAATAGGTATTAGTGTTATCTTCGTTTGACCAGCCATTGACTGAGTCAGCATCTGACAGCGAGTCACAACCCTCAAAATCATCAGCTACATTTTTTTCAATACTCTTCCTGTCTTGTTTTCATCTCCTCAAACACTGACTTCTGGCCATTCTGAATAAGTACTGCCAGGAGTTTCTTGACCATGACTTTTATTTAGGCACCCACTAGGGTTTAACAATTTCGAGCTTTGCAAGCTGGTTTTCTGATTAGCTCCTAATCTATTCGAACTTACAGGTTGTTCGCTTAGTTTTACCTTATCTAAAATATTTCATAACCATTACTCACTAACTTCTGAGTGTTTACCGTAATTTGCAGTCAGTCAACAAAAAAGTTGAGCTTACATTTCTTCAACATTAGCACCCATTTTGCCTGCCCTGTACACCTCTGACTGTTATAACAATCTTATACTTTAATTAATTTCGACAGGTATGGTTTAAGATATTTACCGGTGACACTTTCTGGATTTTTTGCAACTTCTTCTGGAGTGCCTTTAGCAATCACTTCTCCACCTTTCATTCCACCTTCTGGTCCGATATCTATTATATAATCTGCAGTTTTTATAACGTGTAAATTGTGCTCGATAACTATAACAGTGTTTCCCAAATCAACTAATTTATGAAGTATTTTTAGTAGGTTGTTTACATCTTCAAAATGCAACCCAGTTGTTGGCTCATCGAGAATATATAGTGTTCTCCCAGTAAATCGCTTTGATAGTTCCTTAGACAGCTTTATTCGTTGTGCTTCACCTCCAGATAACGTTGTTGAAGGCTGTCCGAGTTTTATATAGCCAAGCCCTACTTCCTGCAAAGAAACCAACTTTTCTTTTACTATTGGAAGGTTTTCAAAAAAGCCGCAAGCTTGATCTATTGTCATATCAAGCACATCAGAAATTGACTTTCCTTTGTAAGTAACCTCTAGTGTTTCTCGATTATATCGTTGACCTTTACACTGCTCACACTTCACATAAACGTCCGGTAAAAAATGCATTTCTATCTTTAAATGTCCATCACCTTTGCACGCTTCACATCTTCCCCCTTTAGTGTTAAATGAAAATCGGCCTATGTTGTAACCTCGTGTCTTTGACTCTGGAAGACCTGCAAACCAATTTCTTATGTGAGTAAAGATACCAACGTATGTTGCTGGATTTGATGCAGGAGTTCTACCAATTGGCAATTGATCAACTTCTATAATTTTATCTACGTATTCAAGGCCTTCTATTTTATCACATTGGCCATACTTTACAGATGAATGATACATTCTATGTGCCGAGTATTTATATAATGTTTCTATAACTAGACTTGATTTTCCTCCTCCTGATATTCCAGTAACACAAATAAAGTTCCCTATAGGGAATTCAACGCTTATGTTTTTTAAGTTATTCCCACACGCATTAATTACCTTTATGAACCGAGTTGCTTGTTTTCTTCTTTCTGGAATTGAAATTTCTTTCTTTCCACTCAAATATTGCCCTGTTATGCTCTCTGAATTTCTTTGCACCTGATCTGGTGTTCCTGCTGTAACAATTTTTCCTCCATTTACACCAGCTCCAGGCCCAATATCAATTACATAATCAGCAACCATTATTGTATCTTCATCATGTTCAACAACGATTAAGGTATTACCCATATCCCTCAAATTTTTAAGTGTGGCAATTAATCTATCATTATCACATTGATGAAGGCCTATCGAGGGTTCGTCAAGCACGTACAACACTCCTGTTAAACCTGAGCCAATTTGCGAAGCAAGCCTGATTCTTTGACTCTCACCGCCAGAGAGAGTACTAGACTCACGGTCAAGTGTCAGATAATTCAACCCTACATTCTTTAAAAATGTCAGCCTCTTGATTATTTCATTCAATATTCTATCTGAGATTTGCTTTTGTTGCTCTGTAAGCTTGTCTGGCAAATTTTCAAACCATTTAAGAGATTCATCGATGCTGAGCCTAGATATTTCACCTACATGTTTTCCGTCAATTTTCACTGTAAGCGCTTCTTTCTTCAATCTATAGCCAGTACATTCCTTACAATGAGTAACAGAGCAATATAGCTCAGTAAGTGTTTCATCATAATCCATCTGGCGTTCTAGGATACTGACTAAACCTTGAAATTTCATTTCTCTAGAACCGAAGAGTATTACATCTTTCGCTTCTTGATCTATGTTCTTCCATGGAACATCGAGGTTAAATTTGCAATTTTCAGCTAGCGATAGGATTGCATTTTTTAGAAATCCATAACTTTTATGCACTTGATGGAACATTGACCCCACTGGCTTTAAAGCGCCCTCAGATATTGA
The DNA here is from genome assembly GCF_030373985.1 of Wolbachia pipientis. Taxonomy (GTDB): domain Bacteria; phylum Pseudomonadota; class Alphaproteobacteria; order Rickettsiales; family Anaplasmataceae; genus Wolbachia; species Wolbachia pipientis_D. The sequence continues at coordinate 39,598 of NZ_JAUCRB010000003.1, read as the reverse complement.
AAGCGTTTCATCTGGCACTATTAGCTTTACATCAACAGCCAGCTTTTTACCAAGCCCACTACATGAACCACATGCCCCGTAAGGGCTGTTAAAGGAAAACAATCTTGGCTCTATTTCCTCAAGAGTGAAGCCGGACTCAGGACATGCAAAACTCTCTGAGAAAGTTAAAATTTTACCATCTTTATACTCAGAATTGTGATTATCAGGCAAGTTCATTATTTCCGCATACATTAAGCCATTACCAAGTCTTAATGCTGACTCTATACTACTTGGTAGTCGATTTCCAATATCGTCTGATATTGATACTCTGTCCACAACCACAAAAATATCGTGTTTCTTGTTTTTATCAAGCTTAGGTAGATCATCTATATTATGTATTTTACCGTCTATTTTTAGTCTTACGTAACCTTGCTTCTTAATTTCCAATATCTCCTTGAGGTGTTCCCCCTTTCTGCCGCGCACAACAGGAGCAAGTATATATATTTTAGTTTCTAAAGGTAACGCCATTATAGTATCTACAATTTGAGATACAGTTTGCTTGGTTATTGGCAGCCCAGTTGTAGGTGAATAAGGAATTCCTACTCGTGCATATATTAAACGTAGATAGTCATAAATTTCAGTAACGGTTCCAACTGTTGATCTTGGATTTTTTGAGATCGATTTCTGATTAATGGATATTGCAGGAGAGAGGCCTGTAATCGATTCAACATCAGGTTTATCCTGAATGTTGAGGAATTGACGCGCGTAGGCTGATAGGCTTTCAACGTACCGGCGTTGGCCTTCCGCATAAACTGTATCAAATGCGAGGCTAGATTTACCAGAACCACTCAGCCCAGTTACAACAACCAGCTTATTTTTTGGTATATTGACGTCTACACTTTGCAGATTATGTTCCCTTGCACCCTTAACCTTTATAAAGTCATCCATACATCACTTATTTTTAATCATTATAGCCTCAAAATACGCGAATTTACAGTAACTTTCCACTGATTTTTCAACTATTACGGAAAATTGTATGAACATTATGATTTAGGCCTATGAGAAGAATATCATCCAAGTAGCTCACTGGCATTCAGATTTTTTTACCCATAGAAACGGAACTAAAAACTGAATGCAAAAATTACTTGACAAACTTCCTCAGCCTCTTTAGAAGAGAGCTAAGGGTATTTCTCAATGTTTGTTTTTGACCCGCGCGGGTTCAATGACAAAATTCAGTAAAAAACTGAAGGCGTTTTTTAGCGGGTTGCATTAAGTTATTAGGGCTGCGTGTCTTTTAAGTTTTTTCTACATTCAGCCAAATCGCGCTTAAATTAAGCGTCAGCACATTATCACAGCACCAATTTTAAAGTATTAGAGAGTCAAAACTCGCTACTCAGGGTTTCTTTGCCTTTTTTTTCATTTAGTAAATTTCTTGATGTTTAGATTAATTGCAGTTTAAGAGTCCAAGAGAGATACCACGAGTGACACTGGTTCACTTTATGATGGTGTTATTCAAGTATTAGCTACTTGGATCAGTGTATTTGTACAGTCAAAACGATTTGTTCTAGTTTGCCCCAGTTAAGGGGCATTGAAATTGCTTAGGAAATTCTACTGCGTACTTCATCCACCAACACCGTAAATAACATCTAGATAATTGTGAGACTGAACTACAACTTGCTCAAGCGTTAAGCTGCTGCGTTTAGCATCCTTACTGTGATTCTCCCCAAGAACGTTTGTTCTTTCTCGTTTTATTTCCTTAATGAATTTTTCATTAATTCTTTCAGTGTTAATCTTTTTTTTGGAATATACCAGGTTAGTACAATTTGTTTTGTTATAGTAATGTGTACCAAGACATACGATTAATAATGCAAGCATACCTGAACTTACAAGCAACGATAATCCTACGTCACTAGCCAAAGGGTTTCGATAAAATTTTTGCACGCCATTAACACCATCTATTGCAAGTAACCCTAAAGGAAGCGTTATATTTGCAGCAACCACACCGGTTAGTAACACAGTAAACAGTGGCCTATTGTTAATCACTGATTCTATTTTATCAGTTCTACTAATTACTTTTTCGTCAATGTTAATAAGGTCATTTTTAGATTCCCAAGCATTAAATGTAAAATTTGAATGAGTGCCGTTGCTATATTCCAGTCTTACAGATTTTATCACTTTGTCTTTTGGCTGGTATCCCAATATTTTATCTAGAATTTCATCTGCATTTCTTCCTTGAGTTTGACATTCTTTAGTATTTCTAAATTGTTTCATTGCACAAAATATTGGACTAACTGCAAGCAGCGTAGCTAACGCAATGACCGGTATAGTGATACCGATCAGACTGTTTGTAAAAAACGCAACAAATTTTTCTTTATCTTGCAAATATACTAAAGTCGCAGACGTGAGCAATATAATAGCACCTGCACTAGAAATTATAAAACCCTTCTGTTGCATGGCATATTTTACTCTTGGCCAGGTTCTGTTTGTTCTTTTACCATCTGAGAGCAAAGACTTTTCAGATCCATCTTCGCTCCTATACGATGGAGGAGGAGTTAAAGGCGTTTCTAAACCAGATTCATTCTTAGTATCTTGAAGATTCTGTGTAGATTCTTCAATCCATCTTTCTACTTCGTCTAAATAACCATCATCTGCTGCTCTGTTTGCTTCTGTTGCCGGCTCACTAGATATATTAATTCCCTTAAATGTGATATTTTTTAATTCTTCTTCACTAATATTAACTTCCGCTATTTCTTGATCTACATTTTCTAAGAGACTCTTCATATCCTTTTCTAATAATTCATTTATGTTTCTATGAAAGTCAACAACAGGATTAACGTTCCGCATATTACTATCAACTAACATTACTTCTTGTGGGAACATACCTTTGTCTTTTTTATGTGCTTTTAAAAGATATAAAACACATAGATATTTTCCGATTTGTGGATCTTGAGGCATAGTCATTTTTTCAGCTGTTGTTGGACCCTCAATTCGTGGAGTTTGACGCTTAGTTGCTTCTTCAAATACTTTTATACTTTGCGCCTGCTCTTCTGTTAAACCTAAATGATTTTTCACTATATATTCTACTGATTTGGGATATGCAGGTGATACAATAACAACTTCTGTTCCACTTAAAAGTGCAGATTGTAATACAGACCTTAGCTTTTCTTTATTTTTGATCCCTGAATTTTGTAAAAATTCTTCTATCTTTTCTTTAGTTACTTCATTGTTTTGGCCAGAACCATAATCATTATAACTTTTGGATGTAAAGAGATTGCACATGGGGCTATTGACAATAGTTTGATCAAAATTAAATATTAATATAGAACCATTCTTTCTCTCTTGAAATCTTTTGTCTATTACAGTATCTAACACCATTTCTACATCCCCTCGGTTATTGTTCTTTTCTGGAACTATTGTTCTAGATGTTGGTATAGACGTTGTTGATCCTCTTGACATACTACTCTCCAAAATTAATTAACATGCCGTATTAATTACGCTATAGTTATTAAGATGTAGTAAATATTAATTTAAGAATAAATATGAAAAATCTAGTATAAGAACTGCCTATCAAAAATCCTTTCGTCTAATGAGCAATCCTTGTCGAAAAGCAGAGTGATTGTATTATCGTGGTCTTTCTGTATTTTTATCTGCGATATGTTATGAAACTCCTTGTAATCTGATACTACAAGTGCTGGACGATTTTCTACTTCGTTAATGTCAATTTGCACTATCGTGTCGTTTGAGATTAACGCTCCATTCCAATGCCTTGGGTAATAGCTATTGATAGAGGTTAGTGCAAGTAAGTTTGAATTTAGAGGCAAAATTGGTCCACCGGCAGAGAAATTATACGCAGCGCTACCCGTTGGGGTAGACAATATTATTCCATCACCTCTAAATTTTTCTACTTTTAGCTTATCATTTATAGTAATATTCATCTCCACTATTTGATTCGCTTTTCTAAAGACATACACTTCGTTTACCGCTATATAGTGATATTTTTTGCCACTTATGTCTGCAGCTTCCATTTTTAGCAAAGTTAGTTGTGTTGAAATTGTACGCTCTATATGATCAATTACATCTTCACCGCAGCTAAAGCACTTGTTCATCAAAAACCCAACATTACCGGTATTTACTCCATACACATGCACGTTTTTATTTTCTATAACGTAATTATGCAGTGTGCGCAGCATAAAACCATCACCGCCAACAACTATCAGTAAATCAATTTCAGACTTATTTTCTTCCGTTATATTGATAAAATTAAGTTTCTGTAACAGTTTAGATACTTCCAATGATTTTGGTGACTCAGAAGCGATATAGCCTATATTTTTGTATTTATGCATGCTTGACTCTGAAAAAGAAGCAAAAAACTAGAAAATATCCCCATATTTATAGTTAAACTTAGCTACCTTGCTAGTTTTGCTTGCTGATCCACTTGTCAAACTTCCAGTCCATGCAGGATGAGTAAGAGGGTCTCTATCAAGTTTTATCTTATCGCCTTCCTTTCCATAAGTGGAGCGAGTTTCAAACTCTTGACCATCTGTCATGATTACAGTAACTTTATGATAATTAACTTCTGCCATTGCTACCTATAAACTTTTAGTCAGTTAATACTCTAATAAATTTGATTCACTAAGTCAATCATTATTCTAAAATATTGACAAAAAATAAATAAAGTAGTATACCTGATGAAGAATAAATAATGATTATTATGATTTTTACTTTCCCTGGTCAGGGTTCTCAATTTGTAGGAATGGGAAGGAGCTTATATAGCGAGTTTTCCGTTGCAAGACAAGTATTTAATGAAGTAGATAATATACTAAATAGAAAGTTATCTCATTTAATTTTCAATGGCCCTATTGAAGAATTAACAATCACAGAAAACGCTCAAACGGCTATAATGGCAGTGTCAATTGCAACGCTACGTGTTATGGAGCATGTGTTTGGCAAATCTCTTTTTTTTGACCACAACGTTAGATATGTTTGCGGGCACTCAGTTGGCGAATATACAGCGTTATGTGCTGCGGGAGCTTTGACACTCGAGTCTGTAGTCAAGCTGCTAAAAGTTCGCAGTGAAGCTATGCATGAAGCTTCATTGAGATGTAAAGGCGGAATGGTCGCGTTGCTTGGAGCAGAAATAAACGAAGTAGAAGATATATTGAAATCAGTCCAAATTGACGGGGTTTGTGAAATTGCAAACGATAATGGTGGTGGACAGGTAGTGGTGAGTGGTGCTGCAGAAGCCCTTGAAATGTTGCCTGATTTGTTCAAAAATTCAAGTGTAAAGAAATTAATCAAATTACAGGTCAGTGGGCCTTTTCATTCATCTCTTATGAAACCTGCTGATGAAAAAATTTTGGAATTTTTGGAGAGTATTAAAATAACCCGTCCTATAGTTCCTTTGATATCAAATGTTACAGCTAAAGAGGAAAGTGATCCCAAAATTATAAAAACTTTGCTTGCTAAGCAAATTATAAGCAGAGTGAGATGGAGAGAAATGGTTTTACATATGGTAAATTGCGGTATTAACGAACTCATTGAAGTTGGGCCTAGTAAAGTCTTATCTAATCTAGTTAAAAGAACTAATCAATCCATCAGTACAAAAAATATAGATAGTATTGGTGACATTGATAGCTTTTTTAATGGATCATTAGTGTTAACAGCGGAAAATTTAAAAGCTAGGTTAAGTTAAAGCAAGTCTATTTGATGTACTATTTCCTTGCAATGCAAAAAGCCTATTTATTACACAATTAATGAACTACCTGTCATTGCATCTGGTTTTTTAATTCCAAGTAACTGTAAAATAGTAGGAGCAATATCAGATAACTTTCCATCTTTCAGCTTTAGGTTGTTGCAAGAATCAGAGCATACAACAAACGGAACTTTATTTAGAGTGTGTGCCGTGTGAGGTATATTGTTTTCTTCATCAAACATACACTCCACATTACCATGGTCTGCAGTAACAATCAACGCGGTGTTGTCCACCTCTCTAACAGCATTCAACACCCTTGCAAGACAATTATCTATGGCTAGCACAGCTTTTTCAGCTGCTCTTATATTGCCTGTATGCCCCACCATATCAAGGTTAGCGTAATTTACAACTATTAGTGCAAATTCTTGAGAGTGAATTTTTTCTACAAGCTTTTTTGTAAGCTCAAAGGCTGACATTTTGGGCTGCAAATCATAAGTTTTAACTTTTGGTGAAGGAATGAGTATTCTTTCTTCACCAGGGAAGGGTTCTTCTTTTCCACAATTGAAAAAGAAAGTCACATGAGCATATTTCTCAGTTTCAGCAATGCGTAATTGTCGTAATTTATTATCTGCTATTATCCATCCTAAAGTGTCAGTGAAAGATTCAGGAGGAAAAAGACAAGGAATCTTAAGGTCTTCCTTATACTTCATCATGCTTAAAATTGAAGAAAATGGGTTTCGTTCATAGCCCTCTGTCATTTGTGTAATTTGACCATAGTTTCCAGCATAACGTGCTGAAACGACATCCAAATCTTCTGTTTTACCAAGCAAAATACTTGCCAACTGTATCATTCGATCAGCACGGAAGTTAGCTAATAATACTCCATCTTCTGGTTTTATACCTTGGTAGTCACCTATTACTGCAGGCCTAATAAACTCGTCAGTTATATTGTTTTGATAACTATCATCAATCAATGATATCACTCTATCGTGACACGGTGCCCTTGCAAACGCAATAGCTTCATAAGCCTCAATTGTCCTCTCCCATCTATTATCACGGTCCATAGCATAATAACGCCCAGAGACAGTAGCAATTCTTATGTCATTATTCTTTATACTCTCTTCAAATTTTTGAATACACTTTTTTCCTGAATTTGGCGGTGTGTCCCTACCATCTAAAAATGCATGTATCACAACTTTGATTCCGTGTTGTGATATTTTACTTGCTAAAGTTGAAATGTGCTTTTGATGTGAATGAACACCACCATCTGACACCAACCCCATTATGTGGCATATGCCGTTATTGCTTTTTAAATTGCCAATAAAGCTTTGTAGATTCGCATTGCTTTCTATTGTTCCGATTTCTTGATTAATACGCTGTAGGCTTTGCGTCACTACTCTACCACTGCCAATATTCATATGGCCAACTTCTGAATTGCCTATCTGACCATCTGGTAATCCAACATCAGTTCCACAGGCAGATAAACTGCACTTTGGATAATTAGAGCTAATATATTGCCAACAGGGTGAGCCAGCATTGCTAATGGCATTGTATTTACTACCTTCTATTCCATTTCCCCAACCATCTAGTATACATAAAACGATTGATTTAAAATTCATACAAAATCACCTTATTTAAAGCTGGAACCTTGCAGAGTAAAATGCCCCCCTAATTATTAGCCATATATACACCCTCACTCAAATAGTACACACTAGCATCACATGACATAAAAATCAAGTGACCTCATCCAGGAAGTCAGTTATATTGTTAATTCATTCAGAAAAAATTAAAAGCTATTGTGTCAAATAAAATAGGTTTTCTGGCTATTTTTGCCTTGGTGATTAGTAGCGAAATTGGCTCTGGAATTTTTATGCTTCCAATCAGTCTTGCACCATATGGCATGTATAGTTCTATAAGCTGGGTAATATCAGGATTTTGTGCTATATCTCTTGCTTTTGTTTTTGCCTTACTCTGCGCAAAATTTCCAGAAACTGGTGGTCCTCACATTTATGTGAAACATGCCTTTGGCTCTACAGCAGCCTTTTTTGTTGGCTGGACATATTGGGTGAGTTCATGGGTCAGTTCAACAGCTGTAACGATTGCAAGTATCGGTTATTTAACTCCACTCTTCTATAATGACATGCAAAATATACGCTTGCTTTTAGAGATAGCATTAATTTTAGCTATTATGCTAATAAACTTAAGAGGCGTAACCACTGCCGGATATGTTGAACTTCTATTCACCATCATTAAAATCATTGCACTGCTTGCAATACCTATAGTAGCGCTGTCTTTCTTTGATAAAAACAATTTCATTGTAAGCAAAGAAGTATCAAACCTAACAATATCCCAAACCCTTGCCCGTTCTACACTCCTGACTTTATGGTGTTTTATTGGAGTTGAATCAGCAACAGTACCTGCAGAGTCAGTTAATAATCCAGCTAAGACAATATCAAGGGCCATAGTGCTTGGTACAAGCTGTGTTGCTGTTATATATTTTATCAATAGTTTTTCAATTATGGGGCTAATCAATGGTAACGACTTAGCCAATTCAAGAGCACCATATGTTGACGCAGTAAAAATTATGTTTCCAGGTAATTGGCACTTGATCACTTCTGTTGTTGCCTTTATTGTTTCCGTAAGTAATTTAAACGCTTGGTTCTTGGCTGATGGACAAGTTACCTTAGGTCTTGCAAAAGATAAGTTAATGCCACAATTTTTTGCTAAAAAAAATAAGTATGATGCTCCTTTTTGTGGAATAATACTCAGTACTTTAGGAGTGCTAGTTTTACTTGTTCTAACATCAAACACAAATTTTGCTGAGCAAGCAACTTCAATAATTGAAGCCTCTGTAGTTTCATTTTTATTTATCTACTTAGTATGTAGTCTTGCTTTTATTAAGGTGACCATGCAAGAGAAAAACCACTACAAATCCTTAATTGGAAGTGTAGCCGTACTTTTTTGCTGCTGGATAACATATGAGACCCCTATAAGTACATTGTTAATATCAAGTCTATTCCCTTTAAGCGGCACACTTATCTATCTACTTTGGTACCGCAATTCTACAAAGCAATCTTCCTAAAAGATTAACTTAAAAACATAACTTTTTATTTATTAAAATTCCGGGATTAAGTTATACTACTGGCCTATGTTAATAGAATAGAGGTATTGTGTCAAATAAGATAGGTTTTTTGACCGTTCTTGCTTTAGTGATTAGTAGTCAAATTGGCTCTGGGGTTTTTATGCTTCCAATTAGCCTTGCACCATACGGCACTTATAGCCTCATAAGTTGGGTAATATCAGGATTTGGTGCTGTGTCTCTTGCTTTAGTCTTTGCTACACTATGTGCAAAGTTTCCAGAGACTGGAGGTCCTCACGTTTACGCGAAACATGCTTTTGGCCATACAGCAGCTTTTTTTGTTGGTTGGACGTATTGGGTAATCTCATGGGTTAGCACAACAGCTCTAATAGTTGCGGGTGTTGGCTATCTTACACCATTTTTTCATGACGATATCCAAAACATACGTTTGCTCTTAGAGCTGTTATTATTTACAATTATTACATTAATAAATTTAAGAGGAATAGCTACTGCTGGACACGTTGAGTTTCTATTGACGGTTATAAAAATTTCTGTATTGCTTATACTATCTATAGTAGCGTTGTTCTTTTTCGATGGAAAGAATTTTATCATAAGCGAAGAAATCTCAAGTCTTACAATATCGCAGATTCTTGCCCGTTCTACACTCCTGACTTTATGGTGTTTTGTTGGGGTTGAATTGGCAACAGCACCCGCAGGGTCCGTCAACAATCCAGCTAAAACTATACCAAGAGCTGTGGTACTTGGAACAATCTGTGTTGCTGTGATATACTTTATCAACAATTTTGCAATCATGGGGTTAATACATGGCAATGATTTAGCATGTTCAAGGGCGCCATATGTTGATGCAATAAAAATTATGTTCTCTGGTAATTGGCATTTGATTGTTTCTATAATTGCATTCATTTTTTGTGTTGGCAGCCTAAACGCTTGGGTCTTATCTAGCGGACAGGTTGCTTTTGGTCTTGCAGAAGATAGACTTATGCCACAATTCTTTGCTAAAAGGAACAAGCATGGCTCCCCCTTTTGGGGAATAATAATCAGCTCGACTGGAACTGCAATTTTACTAATTCTTACTTCAAGCAACAACTTTGCTAAACAAATTACATCGATTATCGACTTTTCTGTAGTTTCATTTTTATTTATCTACCTTGCATGCAGTCTTGCTTTCCTAAAGGTTATTATAAAGGAGAGAAGTTATTATAAACCTTTAATTGGCATTATAGCAACAATCTTTTGTTGTTGGGTAATAATCGAAACTCCTATAAACATCCTGCTAATAGCAAGCCTATTTACCGCAAGTGGTATACCCATCTATTTATTTTGGTACCGCAGGGTTTCTGCACAACAAAGGTTATAATTAGAGATAATCTTTAAACGATTGATATTTATGGACCACGACTTTTCTTGTTGTCTACTTGTTCAACATTACTTTTTTAAGTCTGCTGTCTATTTCCTCTGTATGTTTATTATTTATGTGAGCCTTATTTTTCGCTTCACTAGAGTAACCTGCTTGTGATTGCAACTTTTTATATGCTTCTCTTTTAGGTGTGAAAACCCTTACTAAAAACCCTCCTATAACCGGTATTGATTTCAAGAAATTCCTTAGCTTCGAAGGTCGTTGTCCTGTTTTTGCAGGCTGTGTTTTAATAACTTTTACAGCATACTTTGCATCATCGAAATTTATCTTAAACTCTCTTCTCAAGAGAACATTTTGAACCTTCAACCCATCAGTTTTCTTAGGCTCGTGAGGTGCAGATATTGCAGGCTTTACCTTGGTTTCATCATATTCTTTACTCATCTCTCACTTTATTATGTAATACAATCTATATTGTATAATAACAACTAAGTTACAATTAATTTCAAGGTAAAAATATTAAAATAATTGTACATTTTATCAGTAAAAATATAATATACCTTTAAAGTTAGAGGTTTATCTATATGGAACATAAAATTGCTGTTGTTGGAGCAACCGGAAGAGTGGGGCGCGAGGTGCTGAGCATACTTGCTGAGTTTCAAGACGAGAAAAAAATTTCAATAGATTTTGTTATTACACTCGCATCAAAAAAATCAAAGGGGAAAAAGGTGAGTTTTGGCAATAAAGAATTAAACGTCTCATGTCTTGAAGATTATGATTTTGCTGGAATTAGCATAGCTATTTTCTGTGCCAGATCTTATGTTTCTGAAAAATACGTACCAATTGCAACTGAGGCAGGATGCATTGTGATAGATAATAGCTCCCATTTTAGGATGAAAGAAGGTGTGCCACTAGTTATTCCAGAGATTAATAAAGAAAAAATCACGGAATACAAAAACCACAACATAATATCCAATCCAAACTGTACTATAATACAGATGCTGCTAGTACTACATTTATTACACCAAAAGGCAAAAATAAATAGAATTGTTGCTTCAACTTATCAATCAACTTCCGGTGCAGGAAAAGCAGCAATGGATGAACTCTACAACCAAACAAAAAAAATCTTTATGAACGAAACTAAAAAACCTAAAATATTCCCTAAGCAAATAGCATTCAATTGCATTCCTCATATAGGAAAATTCATGAAAGATGGCTCTACAAAAGAGGAATGGAAAATGCAAGAGGAGACAAAAAAAATTTTAGGAGAGGATATAAAAGTTACTGCAACTTGCGTAAGGGTACCTGTTTTCATTGGTCATGCCATAGCAGTAAATGTTGAGTTTTACCACCGTATAACTGAAGAACAAGCTCGCAAAGTGCTAAGTGAAGCCGAAGATAATGGAATTTTAGTGTACGATAGGCGCGAAGACGGTGAATATACAACTCAAATTGATGTTGTACAGGAAGATGCCGTATACGTATCGCGTATTAGAAAAGATAATACCATTGAACATGGATTAAATATGTGGATAGTGGCTGACAATCTGCGTAAAGGTGCAGCACTCAATATAGTGCAGATTCTGGAGATTTTGATGAGGGAGCACTTATAATTTAATAACTTAAATCTATATTTACATGTCCCATTTTACGTTTATCCCTTACCTCTTTTTTCCCATATAAAGTTAAACTAGCTTTTTTGTTGCTCAAATACCTGTAAGAATCGTATATATCACTACCTATTATGTTTTTCGTCATGCAAGGAAAGCGCAATATCACCTCTTGCACAGGTAACCTGCATATTACCCTAACCAGTTGTTCAAATTGACTAACATTACATGCATCCAAGCTCCAGTGGCAAGAATTATGAGGTCTTGGAGCTAGTTCATTAACTAGCAGCTCATTACTTTCAGTAACGAAAAATTCAATAGCTAGAATTCCTATTACATCAAGTGCATCTGCTATTTTCTCTGCGGTTTGTTGTACCTCTTGAGTTAATTTGCTATCTATTCTAGCTGGCACTGTTGAAGTATCAAGTATTCCATCAACATGGTGGTTTTCTGCTATGGGAAAAAAAGTTACTTTACCGTTTCTGTCCCTTGCAATAACTATTGAAATCTCTTTTAGTAAGTCAACACCTGCCTCAAGAATATACTGTGTATTCCAATTAAAGGAAGCAAATTGCTTCGCTTCAGAATCATTCTCGATTACATATTGTCCTTTTCCATCGTAACCCATTTCTGTTGTTTTCAGCCTTGTCGGATAGCCAAAAGCTTTACTGCTTTCTAACAGCTCATTATAATTTCGTATACTTTTGTAACTGGCGGTTCTTATGCCCAAATTTCTAATAAAATCTTTCTCTCTAAGTCTATTTTGAGAAATATGTAATGCTTTTTTACCCGGATAAAAATCTACATTCTGTGATACAATGTCAATTGCGTTACATGGAACATTTTCAGATTCAATAGTAATCAAATCTACACTTCGTGCAAAAAATTCAAGTGCCTTTCTATCAGAAAAATCTGCTACTGTTAAACTATCAGCAACAGAGCAAGCTGGATCATCTTTAGCATTGGCAAAAATATGTGCTTTTTGTCCAAGTTTTATTGCAGCAATAGCGGTCATTTTACCTAATTGTCCACTACCTATTATCCCTATTACTCTTTTGCTGAGTGTACCTAATCTATTCATATTATTTGATGAATAATTCCTGATTAGAATACGACAATACACTTGAAGAATCTATGAAAATAGTGTATAACTAGATGTCGCTTTCTTACCATGATAATGGCCCTAGAATACATACTTACTACTAACTCTGTTGAAGTTACAGTTTTGCCTGTCTATATTGAGGAGCAATCTATCCCTTATGAAAATTGCTATGTATGGGTGTACAGCGTCAAGATAAAAAATAAAAGTCCATCAACTATTCAATTATTAAGCCGCCATTGGCAAATAATAGATTATAAAGGGAAGGTAAATGAAATTACAGGTGTTGGTGTTATTGGAAAGCAGCCTGTGATAAAACCTGGAGAGGTATTTAGATACACAAGCGGGACATATTTGAATGCACCGTCAGGAATAATGCAAGGTAAGTACGAATTTCTAAACGAAGCAAGCACAAAAACTTTTGAGGTCATGATACCGCCTTTCTCTTTGGATAGCCCATATATAAACATTAAGCCACATTAGACCTACCAAATTTTCACAAAAAACTTACTCTTTATTTTCATCACCAAGCTTAAACAAGACTATTGTAGAAACTAAGCCGATTATAACTATCACTAACGAAAATGGCGCAGCCTCTCTATAGCGCTCATCGCTTACAAGCTCATATATTCTAGTTGATATAGTTTCAAAATTAAATGGCCTTACAATGAGCGTTGCAGTAAGCTCCTTGATAGTATCCATAAACACAAGCAAAAATCCTGACAGTATACTTTTCCTAATTAGAGGAATATGAACATTTAGACACGTGGAAATAGGTCCATGACCCATAGTATATGCGGTCCACTCAATTTCACTTGGTGTTTTTTTAAGTCCAGATTCTATTGCCTTGAAAGATATAGCAAAAAAACGAAATAAATATGAGTAAATCAAAGCGCCAATAGTTCCTACCAAGCTAATTTCTACAATATATTGAGTAACAAAAGAGGATATCTTGCTTAAAAATATTATTAAACTAATCGCAATAATTGCATTTGGAATTGCATAGCCTAAAGAAATGAGACGCGTTATATTATTGATTATCTTATTTTTACGTGCCGTATACCCAATCACTATTGCAATGCTAATTGAGATTAGTGCGGTAATAAATGATAAACTAAAGCTATTTGCTACTATGTTGTAGAATCTTGCTTCGTATATAAAAAACCCCTCCTCTATACTCCAATATATGAGTGGAACAATTGGCAAAGCAAAACCTATTAATATTGGCAGTATACACATGGCATAAGCAAAGATCAATTGCACAGTACCACTTATATTCCGCTTGTTGTGATAGTCTGAATTAGTATTGATTGCAGAATAGGATATTCCCTTTTTCTGCAGAATCTTTTCAATAGTTATTAGTGCTGCAATGAAAACCAATTCTGCAACTGCTAAAATAACTGCTAAATATTTATCACGCAGTAAAAACCAGGTGCGATATATCCCTGTAGTAAAAGTGTCAATTGCAAGAAACTGTGGTGTGCCAAAATCTGTAATTATTTCCATTAGTACCAAGGATAACCCAGCTATAATTGATGGGCGTATAGAAGGTATTACGACAGAAAACAAGCTCTGTAATGAGGAAAACCCAAGTGTTGACGCAATAGTAACCGAGTTACCAACATTCTTTAGACTTGAGCGGACTAATATGTAAACATACGGATATAAACTGAATCCCATTACTAATATTCCACCACCTAGAGATTTTATCTCAGGAAACCAATAATCACCTTTGTTCCAGTGAAAAAGTTCTCTTAACAAACTTTGTGTTGGACCTGAAAACTCTAGTGCGTTGACGTAAACAAACGATACTATATATCCAGGAATTGATATCGGAAAAAACAAAGCAACCTCAAAAATCCTACTCCCAGGAAATGAAAAAAACGTAATTAGCCAAGCTGGTATCATCCCAAATATAAAAGATATACTTCCAACCCCTATCATCAAAATTAATGTATTTAGTATGTATTCAGGAAAAAGTGTACCGATTACCCACCCAGAACTTGCTGATTCTGTAAATAGAATCGATATTAACGATAGTATAGGGCAGATAAATAATATACTTACTAGAAATAAGAATATATTTTTAAATATTCTTAAAAACACTAACTTGAATCTGTATTAAATATAAAAATGTTATATGCAAAAGCTGAAGATATCCAGTAATTAACAGCTGATCTATTGAATATCTTTGTAGTTTTATATATTATGCTTTAAGTTGATAAGTTAATAATTATGAGCTTTGTCTTAGCAACTTTCTACCAATTTGTAGAGCTCTCTAACTATTATGACATGAAAGACGAAATAAAAGCTGCGTGCGACAACGTTGAGTTAAAGGGCACTATACTTCTTGCAGAAGAGGGTATCAATGCAACTATATCCGGAAAAAGAAACGCAGTTAATACAATATTTGATTTTCTACGTTCCGATTGCAGGTTGAAAGACCTCACGTGGAAAGAAAGCACAGCAGAATTTCAACCATTTAGTAAGATGAAAGTGAAGTTAAAAAGAGAAATTGTAAATCTCGGTGTAAGCAATCTTGATATTTCCCTTAGAGGTCAATATGTAGACCCAGAACATTGGGATGATTTTATCTCTCAACCTGAAGTTTTAGTAATAGACACACGAAATGAGTATGAAGTGAAGCTAGGCAAGTTTAAGAATGCAATCAATCCACATACTCAATGTTTTCGTGAGTTTCCTCAGTGGGCTGAGTCATTTTCTCAGAGCAAAAATCTGAAAGTAGCTATGTACTGCACTGGTGGAATCAGATGCGAGAAATCCACAGCGTATATGAAAAGCCTTGGATTTAACGACGTGTACCACCTTAAAGGTGGTATTCTTTCTTACCTCAAAAGAACTCATAATAAAAATGGTAATTGGGAAGGCGAGTGTTTTGTTTTTGATGACAGAATTGCTGTTGATAACTCACTTGCCCCAAGTGATAAAATAAAATGTATATTCTGCTCAAATCAAGTTTCAACAGATGAGATGAAATCAGTTTCACGTGGTCAGGTAGTTTGCTCTGATTGTAAATCCTCATAATCACAAAAAAATTTCCGTGCTAGGGTACCTCTACTTCCTACATCTTCTCTTTGGTAAACCTCAAGTTGAAGTTAAGTTGTACTTCAAAAAAAGTAGAATTTCTTCACCTATACCATACCTATACCATTCACCTAGTAAACTGAAGCACACCAAGGCCTCAATTCATGTTAAATCATCCTACACAAACAAAGAGAAAAGGGAGCTAGAAGACAGCTGACCATAACACTAGAAAGGCACCTAGCAGGTAGGCTTTCAAATAAAGCAATTATCTCTTTACTCTTAGTAAGAGAAAGTGGTTCTTTACCAACATTATCTTTTATATTAGTTTTAGCTCCTGCTTCGAGAAGAAGCTCAACCATATTAGTCTTATTAGAAAAAACAGCATAATGTAAAGCAGTTCTTTCTTTACTGTCTTTGGCATTAATGTCTGCATGCTTGCCTATTAGACGCTCATAGTCTGCCCACTTATTCTTATTTTCATAATATCTTCTTAAAACTTCATACAAATCATGATGCTCTACACTATTTAACATAATTTTATCTCTATATACGCTAATGATTGACAAGTATTTTATAAAGCTCAACACATTACATTTACAAAAAAACTGCAGATATCTTTTAAGTACTTACTTTTTATTTTTAATTAATTCTAAAGCTTTTTTCAAATCTATGCTCTCAATATCTGCATTCTTACCCAAAGCAACATTTGCTTTACCGCATTTTATATAGAATCCATATCTACCATTGCAAATGAAAACCTCTTTTCCCTTTTCATTAAACCCAAGAGATTTTAGCTCTTTGCGTGGGCTGCTTGTAATAATTTGCACAGCTTCATTCAACCGTGTTTCCAATACCTCCTTGGAACTCTTCTTAAGAGAAAAGTATCTACCATCATAAAAAATATAGTACCCAAATCGTCCAAGGCCTATTTTTATTTCCTTTCCAGTTTCGGGATGTACTCCGATTACTTTTGGCAAGGAAAGCAATTTGATAGCGGTGCTAAGATCAATATCATTAACATTTATATCTTTGGGTATAGAAACCGCTTTTTTCTTTTCTGACTCATTATTAAACTGCAGGTAAAGCCCAAAAGGACCTTTCTTGATTACCACCTCTTGTTCTGTTAAATCTTCTATACCCAAACTTTTTGGATATTCTGAGTTGTTGCTACTACCCGTAATTTCTTTTATATGGTTGCATGCGGGATAGTTAGAACATCCAAGAAACACCCCTGCTCGCCCAAAGTTCAATTTTAATATTCCATCGGAGCAATCAGGACATTTCTTACCTATCTCTTTCTTTCCTTCCTCTGAACAAAACCAATCAATTACCAAGTCATTAATACCGCTAAAAATCTCATCATGCGTCATTTGCTTGACAGAGTTTACATGGTTAAAAAATGGTACCCAAAAATAGCCTAACTCCTTTTTCCAATCTGCACGCCCATTTGAGATTAAATCAAGCTTTTCTTCCATTTGTGCTGTGAAGTCATACTCCACACAACGCTGAAAAAAAGTTTCTAAAAATATGGTAACAATCTTACCACGACTGCTTGGAATAAATCTTTTATTATCCAGTGTAACGTACTCACGGTCCTGCAATACCGAAATAATTGTTGCATAAGTTGATGGACGTCCTATGCCAATTTCCTCCATTTTTTTTACGATACTTGCTTCACTATAACGTGGTGGAGGTTGAGTAAAATGTTGTTTTGGATCAACAGAAATCAGCTTGCACGCTTCACCTTCTCTCATTACAGGCAGCAGGCCTTCATCTCCACTATCTGCACTATCTTTATAAACTTTATAGAAACCGTCAAAAAATATGCTCGATCCATTTGCTAGCAGAATTACCTTCTGATCAGTAGAACTAACTTCAACTACCACTCGATCAAGGATCGCTGATTCCATCTGACTTGCAATGGTTCTTTTCCAGATCAAATCATACAATTTAAACTGTTCTGGCGTTAAATAGTTCTTAATACTATCTGGCGTTCTATCTATATCAGTTGGACGAATTGCTTCATGCGCTTCCTGAGCATTTTTGACCTTTTTTACATATTGACGAGGAGACTTTGGTAAATATTTATTGCCATACAACGACTTAATCGACTCTCTAATTGAGTTTAGAGCTTCACCTGCAATATAAAGCCCATCTGTACGCATGTAAGTTATCAACCCTACAGTTTCACCACCAATATCAATACCTTCATACAAGTTTTGCGCTATGCGCATAACATTCCTCACATTAAAATACAGTTTATTCACTGCATCTTGCTGAAGACTTGAAGTAATAAATGGAGGAAGCGGATTCCTCTTAACTTGCTTGCGTTCTACTGTGCTTATAGCATACTGCCTTGATTCAATCTCCCTGACTAAGTCCTTTGCTTCTTCTTCGTTCTTAATATCAAATTTTTCTAGCTTCTTATTGTCATAGTGGCTTAACATAGCAAAAAAAGCCTCATCTTTGCTGTTTTGCATCTCCGCCTTTATGCTCCAATACTCCTGTGTTATAAATTTACTAATTTCATCTTCCCGCTCGCATATAAGCTTTAATGCAACAGATTGCACTCGCCCTGCAGATTTACTTCCTGACAATTTTGTCCACAGTAGTGGTGACAAGTTAAATCCAACCAGATAATCCAAAGCTCTGCGTGCTTGCTGCGCGTGCACTAAGTCCATATTTATTTCACGTGGATTCTTTATTGCTTCTTGCACTGCTTTTTTCGTTATCTCATTAAAGACTACTCTGTAAATTTTGTTTTTATCATTGATTGCTTTCCTTTCCTTTAGTGCCTCTATCACATTCCAAGCTATTGCTTCCCCCTCCCTATCTGGATCTGTTGCAAGGTATATATCTGATGTTTTACTCGCTTCCCTTGCTAACTCTTTTACATACTTTTCTGCTTTTTCAATAATCTCATATTTTATGGCAAAGCCGTTATCTGGATCAACAGAACCGTTTTTTACAGGAAGATCTCTTACATGTCCAAAAGATGCTGCTACTTTGAACTCTTTATTTAAATATTTACCTATTGTTTTCGCTTTCGCAGGTGACTCAACTATCAATAAAGCCATAATTGTTAATTATTGTATTAGTACTTAGAGATAATATGTTGAGAAATATACGGTGAAAAGTAAAAAAATATTTTAATGGGTCTTGTGAATTTTACGAACCTGGTTATGGATGTAGTTCTCCAGAAAACTCTTGGATATTGCTAATTGCAAGCGACTTTGAAGGCTCATACAACAATATATGAGTGCAGCAGTAACAACCAGACAACAAGCTCCTATCGCTATCCCCACCGCTAACATCTCTAGGTGAACTGCAATAGTTATTCCTAAAGCAACTCCGGCTATTCCAATAACCATACCAACCCAATACCCTATTTTGCCATAAACACTTTGAGATTGCTTTACTGATTGATTTAAACCTTTTATATTAGACTGTATAAGTATTTGTGGTTGGTCATCTTCCTCTGGAGCAAAATCTTTCATTATCTAAATTTTAAGTAATCCTTCAATGATAATTTCATACTCGTCTTCTTTTGGTATACTTCTACAGTAATTGGGCAATAAATTCTTGATATTTGCTCTAAACTCTTGATTGATCTTTACAAAGACCCTTTGCTGCTCAAATGTAGTCTTTTCAGGTCTATCTAAATCCGGTGGCACACCCACACAAAATTGTCTACCAAATCTTCTCTGAACTTTAGACTATTTCTAATATGTTGAATTAATTTCTTAGTTAAATTTTCTATAAATGGTGTAATGTTCTCTTTAATGTAATAACATCTTTTTGTACTTCTCGCCTTTGTTCTTCTTCTAAGTAGCGATCATACTGTTCCATAATTTCTACACTAACTTCAGTTATACTATTAATGATCTGGCTCCATGTGCCTGGAATACAAGATTGTTATTTTCACCATACGTTGTCGCTGCTATATATATTTGTTTTAGGAGAACAAATTTTTTTGCTCCCTCCAGATCCTTTCTGTATCTAAATTACTGATTTCTTTAAACAACTTATCTACTTTTCCATCATCATCTATACCACTTAATAATACATGTAGTTCTGTTTTACTAAGTTGTACTCTATCGAAGATTCCGCTATTTCCAAGCTCCTTTCTCATTATAGACAATTTTCCTCTTACCAACTCTGGATTTTGTTCTATAAGAGTAACAAGCAACTCTCTCTTTTCGTTCAGTGGAATAGAAAAATTATCAATAAGCAGTTTTATATAACCTACAGACTCTGGTATAGTAATAAACATTCCACTACCACTTGTGTAACCATATTGTAATCTCTCTGTAGGCAATCTCTCATTATGCTGACCATCTTGATTTCTTCTCAAATACTTCTCTTCTAACTCTTGCTTAGCTGCGTCAGTGACAACTTTAATAAACGCCTTATTGCTTGGTACAGAACCACCGTTTAGTGTTCCTCCGTTACACTTCTTTTTTCATTCTCTGTAAGACTAAGTAACCTCATTTTTACCTGATTGTTTTGATATTGTTCAAGTAGTTTAGGTATATTGTTTACATAAGAAGTTACTGCTGATCCAACTCATTCTTACTAGATCTTATAGATTCTGCTAGTTTTTTAGTGATAAAGTTTGTTTGCTCAACTGCTGGCCTTGCGTGTACAGATTTACCTGTCTTGTGAAGTATTCTGTAACATGTCTCTTTCTAGCTCTTTCTCAGGAATCAAGCCACGATCAAGCAAAAGCTGTTGCACTCTAGGGTTGTAACTGTAGAAGTGAAATAACGTATGTACTTGCTCGTCTTTTGAGTTAATTAAGCAAAGGCATTTGTCAGATCTTTCCAGCACATATTCAATTGTCTCTCCTCGAGAGTCCAACCGCGCAGTATTAAAAACTGCCTTTTTTATACTGTCTGGACTTAAATTATCAACAGATTTATTTTGAGAGTAAAATTTTATTAGAAATCTGTAAATATCAGACTTATCTCCACAGTACTCACAATCCCTATTGTAAGCTTTAAACTTTAGATAATAAGATTTAGCTAAAGCTTCTATGCCTTTGTCACTGATTTTATTTGAGTGTAAATCAAGCGAGGTAAGATTTGTAAGTTTAGCTAAAGCTTCTACAGCCTCAATACTGATTTTGGTTCCATGTAAGTCAAGCGAGGAAATGCTTGTAAGCCTAGTGAATTCTTTTGTATCTTTATCGTCAATATTACATCCATACAAGCTAAATTTTGTAATGTGCCTATCGTGTCTTAAAAAACCGACCAATCCACTTATATTTATAGTAGATTACTTAACTGAAGGAACATTATCTTTAACATGTTGATTAAAATACATTTTTCCTCACTCAACACTGTTGTATAAACACTTTAGCCGGCATTGCAGTAATTGCCGATTTCGTTAACAAATTACGTGAAAATTTGTACAAAATACTGGGCTCCGTAGCATTACAAAAAATTCAACTTTCACCTTTCACTTTTCTCAAAACTGCAAAAAGGTGCTGTATACCTAAATTGAGCAAAACAGGCTAACATAGGAGTTTTATGGTATACTAAATTCTCCTCAGAGAGGATACAAAATTGTAAGCATAACAACCTACAAAAATCAATTTCACTATAGCAGGCTTAAACTAGAAGCCTGCTATCTCTTTAACTACTTTATATCAATTTTTTTAGTATGTTTTTCAGATTTAGGTATGCTTACATGCAATACCCCATCTGAAAATTTGGCAGATATTTTATCTACATCTGTGTTAGGTGGAAATTGGATTGACCTGTAAAAAGAACCATAATACCTTTCTCTATAGTAGTATTGTTTCTCTTTCGAATCATTATCGTACTTTTTTTCACCTTTCACTATTAAATTATCACCAGACATACTAATATCCACATCCTCTTTAGAAATACCTGGTAACTCCATAGACAGAAAGTAATTTTCATCAGCTTCGTAGAAGTCGCAAGCTGGCAGTATATTATCTCTTCTAGCAAACTCTGGACCCCAACCCGTAAAAAAATTATTGAACATGTCGTCAACAGCTTTTTGTAACCCTCTCAAGCTGAAATCCTCACGATTGCCGCTTTTGTTTGAACGAATAATATCACCCATGTCAGTCCTCCTTCTATTAATATAAACTGTATATAATCATTTAACTCACTAATCTCAAGGCAATACTCTAATTTCTGAATCTTAAGTAAGATTTCCTCATGTCATACCACAGTGGTATTCCACAACTGTACGAACATTGTGATTTGAGCCTAACAGGAGGATGTTATCCCAGTGCTCCTATGATGTCACCCCAGTGCGCGACGCTGGAACCTATATCAGACACGAGGCCGAAATCAGCTATATCCTAGTTTCTGGGCACTGTGATAATACCTTTCTTAAACTCTTAAACTGCAACTAACCTAAGCTACATGCATTAAGAAATTTACCAAACAGTAAACAAGGCAAAAGAAACCCTGGGTAGCTAATTTTCACTCTCTAATTCTTTAAATTGGCGTTCTATACTGCCTTAAACGCTTTATAAGCACGTTTCAGCTTACATAAGGAAAAACCTGAGAAGTCTAGGTAAAATTTATAAAGACATAAAGACATGAGGCGCATATAATGCAAAAAATTAAGTATAAGACGCTAACTACGTTATACTTTCATCATTTAACCTGCACAGATTGAAGATAACTGAGTACCCCCAGTGTCATAATAAGGGGGCTGATAACGCTTGTCAAGTAATTTTAGTTCTGTTTCGCTGTTTTCAAAATCATAATGTTCGTGCAGTTGTGCAAGTGTTGCCATTTTTAACCTTTCATAGTACACTCGCATATCGAAACTACAAAATTCAATTTATGTACTTACGCTCTATAACTCCAGCCTTAGAAAATTTTCCAAGCTTTATCCTATTGTAGGTATTACAGAACCAAGGCAATCTGGTAAAACAACCATTGCAAAAACGTTGTTTAGGCACTTGCCGTATGTGTCTTTAAAAAATATTGATACCCGTTTCAGGCACAAAATGATCCTAGAGCGTTTCTAGCTAACTATCAGCAGGGTGCCATTTTTGATGAAGTACAGCATGTGCCTAAGTTATTATCATATCTTCAAGAAATAGTTGATGAGTCTCCTGTAAAAGGTCGATATGTACTAAGAGGATCTCAAAACTTTGCTCTTAGTCATCATACTTCCCAACCTCTTGCAGGGCGCATAGGTATGATAACACCTTTACCTCTGAGTTTATCTGAACTTGGCATGCCTATAAATATTAATTCAGCTATTTTTAAGGGAGGATACCCTGGAGTACATAGTCTTAACATACATCCATTATACTTCTATCCCAGCTATATTCAAACCTACATTGAGTGAGATGCTCGACAACTTAAAAATATTGAAAATATTGGTAGATTCTAAGCCTTCCTTAAATTGTGTGCAGGTTGAGTAGTTCAGACTCTTAACCTATCATCTCTTGCTCAAGACTGTGGCATTTCTCATACAACCGTACGGCAGTGGCTGAATATTTTGGAAGCCAGTTACCTAATATTTTTTCTTCAGCTATTTCATCAAAGTTTCAACAAGCGTCTAATCAAGATCCCAATGTTATACTTTCATGACACTGGTCTTGCTTGTATACTCCTTGGCCTTGAAAAGGAGATTCAATTAGAAACACACTATCCTAAAGGAGCTCTGTTTGAAAACTTGATCGTCTTGGAGATCTTCAAGAGGCGTCTCAATCAGGGATTACCCCCTAATCTATATCTTGGCTTAATTGAACGGAACATTAGGTAGATTTACTAGCAGAGTGGGGCGGTAACACTCATGCTATTGAAATTAAGATTGGTTCCACGTTTCAGAGTGATTTTATCAAAAATGTACAATATTTCTGTGAATTTTCCCAAACAGCTAAGGGGGCATTTAATCTATACATGTCAACAGAATGGTTCACATGCAAAAGTTAAACATGTGCCAATAAATGAAATAGATCAGATATTCCGCGAAGGTCTTTAAGTTATTGCAACAAAATTAAGCACACATACCTAAACAGGTTAAAAGCTAGCCAGTATGGCGGGTTAGGTTATATTAGCATAGCATACGGACGGAATGGGATTCGAACCCATGGTACGCTCTCGCGTACGTCAGTTTTCAAGACTGGTGCCTTAAACCGCTCGGCCATCCGTCCACCCCTTTTCTACCACAACATTTGACTTCAAGCAATCTATAAAAATCTTACTTGCCCACGCAAAAGCTGCTAAATATATTAGCCAATATTTCTTCAACATTAATAACTCCTGTCACCGCACCAAGTTCAGACGCAGCAAGCCTTAAGTCTTCGGATATTAACTCAATTGGATTGTCTATATTAAAATGTCTTAAATGTTCTATAGCTCTCTGCATACAATTCCTATGTCTTTGTCGAGTAATTACAGGAGCGTCTCCATCGTAGCCAAACTTTTCCTCTACTTTTTCTTTAATCACAGAGATTAGCCTTTCTGTGCCTGTCCCTTTCAAGACAGAAACAGGCAAAAAATCTATGCCATTAATTTTTATATTGTGATCATTTACAACATCGTCAGCTTTGCTTAGCACGTAAATAGTATCACTACTTACAATTCTACTATCGATAGTAGAACGCTGTTCAAAGGGAAATAATTCTATTCTTAGATCAGCCTCACAAGACCTTTTTCTTGCTCGACTTATACCTTCTGATTCTATTGGACCTGAACCTTCACGAATTCCAGCAGTATCAGAAAGAATGATCGGGTATCCGCCAATGTCAATATGAGCCTCAAGTATGTCCCTTGTTGTACCCGCATATTCAGAAACAATAGCGATATCACGTTTGGCTAAAAAGTTAAATAGCGTTGATTTACCAACATTTGTTTCACCAATTATTACAATATGTAAACCATCACGCAACCTTTCACCCCGCCTATTATCATTCAAATGCCCTTGTATTGATTGCATAAGAGCCTGCACCTCACTATTGATTTTTTCCAACTCATTTCCTTCTGTCGCAACGTCCTCTGGAAAGTCTATATAAGCCTCGATTTTGGACTGCACTGTTATTAATCTCTGCCTCCAATTGCTGTACAGCTTCTCCAACTCTCCCGACATCTGCTTAATCGCTTGTCTAGCTTGCATTTTTGTCTCAGCGTTAATCAAATCTGCAATCCCCTCTATCCGCGTTAAGTCAAATTTACCATTTAGAAAAGCCCTAAGCGAGAATTCCCCAGGCTTAGCCATAACAAAGATTTTTGATAATTCCTCCAAGAGGATTTTTATAACCGCCTTACTTCCATGCACTTGCAACTCTATAACATCTTCACCAGTGAAGCTGTTTGGAGCAGGAAAATAAATGATTATTCCATTATCTATCAATTGACCTGAATCATCATATAGATCAACTAAAGTAGTAGACCTCGGTTTAATGTCTTTTTTAACATGAAAATGATTTAAAGCTTTAAGTGCTTGATTACCTGAAATTCTGATTACTGCAACTCCTGATTTCCCAAATACAGTTGATAAAGCAAAAATAGTTTCATCTGTGTTTATCATATATAAACTAGTTTATTTCTTAGCAAGATTACACTTAAGAGATCAAAATATCTAATTTAAAAGTACTCAAATTTTTATTTATTTTATTAATTTTTATTAATATAATATCGTCATGTTAGCAAACACAAAATACCCATCCTACAAAAAAATCTTTGAAGGTTACCTATTACTAGTATCAGTTCAATATTTATTATAGAATTGATTATTAACTAAATAATCTTGCTTATGCGTAAAATACTAATTTTATTATTGATAATATTGCCAATTAAGTTGCTTGCAGTCAAGATTGAAATCGTTGCAGATGTAAATGGTGAACCAATTTCAAATTTAGATATTGAAAAACGCATTAACTTGATAAATTCGTTGTTTGGCACCCAAAGTGGCAAGGAACTAAAGCTTCAAATTCTTAGACAGCTAATAGACGACATTATCATCATCAATGAAGCACAAAAATTGAATATAAAATTGAGTGATGAAGAGTTAAATAATGCCGTCCTGTCATCTTTAACCCAAAGCTTTAAACTTAAGGATGATGAAATTGATCAATACATAGAGAAGCACAATATAGATCTTAATCTTCTAAAAAAACAAATAAAATGCCAGCTATTGTGGGGCAAAATTATTGAAGCAAGAGTTGTGCCATCCATCAATATAAGTGACAAGGAAGTAAACGATGTAAAAGGGCAAATGGAAAGACCGGATTATCTTATCACGTTTCAAGAATTTATAATCCCCAGCCAGAAAGACGAAAGTGTTTATAGTACAGCTAAAGATTTAGTAGAAAAATTACGCAATAGTAACAACAACTTCATCCCAGGACCTCCAATAAAGGCGCACAAAGCAACAGTTAATTTAAATCAACTAAAAGGCACCCTCAAGAACGTTTTAGAAGGACTAGAAACTAACGACATAGCAGGCCCAGTAAGTCTTAGCAAAGGCTACTCTATTATAAAAGTAATAGATAAAGTACAACTTGATCATGCATTACTGGAAAGTATTTTAAAATTCAAGCAGATTTTGGTCAAAAGCTCAGAAAGTTTATTAGATAACCTCAAGAAGCAAAATGTCAACTGTTTAAATTTTGATAAATTGGCAGACAATTTTAAGCTGTCAAATGCAAAAGAATTTGAAGTAAAAATGCGGGATTTAAATCCTGATTTACAGGCCTTATTTATCAAAACAGGTGTAAACGAAATAGTAGAATTCAGAGAAAATAGCACGGCAAGGTTAATGATGTTATGTGATATAAAAAGCAACGCAGCAGATACAGAAGCAATTAAACAGCAGATATACCAACAAAAGATTATGTTGCAAAGTAACTTGCTATTGGACGAGATGCGTAAAAATGTAGCTGTCAGTTATCAATATAGCTAAGGTGTATAGGTTGTCTGGAAACTAGGGTAAGGTCATATTGAACATTCCCGCAGTTTGGCAGCACTGGACACAAGGCTTATATTAATGCAAGTCATCTTTTATAGTGCTCGCTCTTGGCTTGCTGAGTTTCCTTTCCTTCTTCTCAACTCAGGCTCGGCTTTACCACCCTTAACTGCCTGTTCTGCACTACCAACTTTCTTTTCATCACCCTTCAGCTCTGTCTCAGGAGAGTAGGCAGGGTTTTCAAGTAATTTGTTTGCCTTCCTTTTCAAATCCTTTCTCAGAGCCTTTCATCTTATCTACTGCCCATTTCCCTGCATCTAGTGTTTTACCTTTTGCCTAATTTAGCATATCGTAACCTGCATCTAGTACTTTTTCCGCTCCTTGAATAAGCTTACTACCTAATACATCATCAACAACCATAAGATCTATAGCAATTACACCACTTATTGGGCCTCCAAGCAAAAAGCCAATTGCAATAACACCGATTCTCATCGCAATAGTGCTAGTTTCAGATAAGAGGTTCTCTAAACGACCTGATTTAGCACTTTCTTTGCTGCTTTCTTCATTTTCAGCTGTTATTATTCTTCCTATAACTACCATATGCCAAAGCTCCAACAGCTGTACCAGCAACAAGACCAACAACTGGAAGGGCAAAGGCAGCAACTGTTAACACTGTCCTCTATGGTACATAATCCAGTATTTTACTTCCTAAACCAGCTTTCTCATCTTTTTCTTCAGTTTTTGCAACCATTTTCAACCTTACTTACTATTATATATTAACCTTAATAAAGCCAGAATACTAATTATCAATCAATACCCGTTTTTATTTTATTACAATGTCTACATAAGTTTAGCCAAAATAATTGTTGTGCAACAGGTTTATTGAAAAAAGGTAATAAGAAAGTAGAATAAGTTGAATGGCAGTTGTGCATTAATAAAAAAAACTATGGGCAATGGAAAGAGGCTGCTAAGCATTTCGGACCTCACAATTAACGATGTAGAAAATATAATTAAGTTAGCTAGTCAATACCTGAAAAATGAAACCGCAAATGGTCATATCTTAGAAAACAAGACAGTAATAAATTTATTCTTTGAAGACTCAACGCGTACGCTTGCATCTTTTGAAATAGCAGCAAAAAGCCTTGGAGCAAATGTTGTAACCCTGCCAATAAAATCTTCTTCTATTAACAAGGGAGAAGGTTTAAAAGATATGATAAGAACGTTAAATGCAATGAATCCTGACTATATAATAATCAGGCAAAAAAATAGTGGTATTGTTAATATGCTGAGCCAGCATATTAACTGTTCACTAATTAATGCAGGTGATGGGAGCAGTGAACACCCAACCCAAGCCCTTGCCGATTATTTTGTAATCACCAGTCATAAAAAACAAATAAAGAACCTTAAAATTGCGATATGTGGAGATATTTTGCACAGCAGGGTTGCAAGATCAAATATAAGATTACTAAAGATGTTTGGAGCAAAAATATGTTTGGTTGCACCACCAACTCTGATTTGTAGACATTTTCCTGAGGTAGATTTAATACATTATTCACTAGTTGAAGGCATAAAAGATGCCGATGTAATTATGCTCCTCAGGTTACAGAAAGAGCGCATGAATAATAGTTGTTTTGCTCCTTCAGAGAGAGAATATTTTCATTTATATGGGCTTGACTCACAAAAGTTATCATACGCAAAACCAAATGCAATTGTTATGCATCCAGGGCCAATAAATAGAGGGATTGAGATTGACAGCAATGTAGCAGATTGTGTTATTTTACAGCAGGTAAAATTTGGATTGGCAATACGCAAAGCAGTGCTACATTATTGTATTTCTTGCTAATATCAAAAAAGTGTGTAATTTTGCAACACCTTATACTTAGTTTAGTATAGCAACCTCACACACATGAGAGCTGCTGCATTAAAACAGAAACTCCTTATGTGTTTGCTAGATCAAGTTATGATCGTGATAGATGTGGTCGCTCGCGCAATCAAACATTTTTACCAAACCATTCTCTAGATAAAGATTATATTCATGGTGTTGATCTAATAATTCAACGTTATCTAACGTTTCTAAGTTGAAGTGATTTGAATCTGACAGCAATTCGTAATTCGTATTATCTATTTTATTAATGCTGCTTATTACTCTGCCATTATTATTAGATATAGCCAAACTATAATTATCACCAACCTTCATTATCTTAATGGATACCTTATCTTCAGGTAACACTATAAGCTTCTTTGTATCACCATCATGAACTACAAATTTGCCCTTTTCAAAATAATATTTGCCTTCTGGTAAAGTACCAACCTTATATCCTGATGAATGCAGTTTGTGCCAAAACTTCAACACAGATTGCTTTTCTGCTCCTTCCGCTCTATCATACAAGACTTTTATGTCATCATAATCTATGTTTACATTTGCCTTGTGCTTTCCTTCTAAACCTCGATCACAGCTCTTTTCTATTTTCAAGATTGTGTCTTTCAATACTACCTGCTTCTGCTCTTCATTTTGTTCACTTATTACTGGTTTTTAGGTGCTTCCAGACCATGGAATGAGCCAGTAGCAGCTCTATCTTCACTCACTTGTCCTTTTAAACTGTCAGACTGTACTTTGTCTTCTCCGTTACCTACTGTTTGTTGCTCAGATTGAGTATTGCTAGACTCAATAGTGCTATCTTCCACAGTTGAGTGAGTTTTTACCCGATTAGAAAACCCTTCTCCTTTTTTGACTTTATTTGTTTCGCTTTGGTAGATCTTTTTCATCATCTCCTTGAAATAAAAACGACCATTCAGAGTTTTCCTATCCTCTGTTGCTGCATAAAGCAAATTATCAATAAAATTTGGATAAGTTTCTTCGATATATGTAATAATTGCTGCCCCTGTTTTATAAGGATCGATGGTTCCTTTGATTATTTCCTCTAAAGGAGGTCCCTTGCATTCCTCGCCAACAAGTTTTGCAAAATCAGCAGGTTTTTCTCCTTCTGTTAAGTACGTTACGTACTCTGCTAAGCCTTCCATTAAAACTTTGCCAAGATCCAACTTAGAATTTAAATAGAACGTTAACGCATGGACAAGCTCATGTTTGATAACATAATTATAATCATTATGATCGACTTTTCCATCATTGGTAAAATCGCCATTATTCCTAGCGTTTTCATCATGAGAATACATATTACTGATATAGTTATTGTCAGAAGATTCTGCTGCACCACTACCTGGTATCTTACCAGAATATTCACTACTTAAAAAATCTTCATAACTTTTCTTATTTTCAAACAAGAACAGCCTAAAGTTAACAACACTCCCATGTACCAGAAGTGGATTGTTATCCTTTTTTATTCCAAAGACTTCATTGAATGTTTTTACAGTGTCCTCTAATGATTTTAGGGCACCTTCATTATTGATAACACCATCATTGTTTTGATCAGTGAAACATTTAAAGCTTTTGTTCTGAAATAAATCAATGTTTAGATTAAACTCATCATCAGCACTATCCTCAGTAACTTTTAGATTTATTCTACCTTGGAACGTTAAACCTGTCTTTTGTTCATAATATTTTGCTGGATTTTGTTTCTTCCTGTACTTTTTTCAGCCCTTCGAATTCACTTTCTGCTGGAAGTGTTATACCATATTTACTATATATCTCCTTAATTTGGTCGATGCTCATACTAGTATGCACAAGTTCTTCAGAGATTTTCTCATATAACACATTATATTCCACATCTGTATATCCTTTATTTAACGGGTCGCTAAGCCATTTCTTAAAATTTCCCTCTGGATTAGCTCTTAACCAGTCCTTAAGTTCTTGATCGTAAACACTTGGATTGTCCTTCAAATATTCTCTCATACTCTTTTCACTTGATTGCGATACGTCAAGACTTTCAAAAACCCAGCTTCTTAAAGTTCCTACATTAACTTTGTCATGTATGAACTTATAATATACATCGGAATCCACAATACAATTTTGGTAACTCTGACGATCGACCGAATCTGCCTTTGTATATGAAGCTTCAATGTTAATTTTACCAGCTATACATCCATGATCATGGTTTCTCACTGAATTTGTTTCGTAATTTACATAACATTTTGTTTCGTCTTTTGGTACAAGAGTAAGTAACTCATCTACCGTAAACGAAGGAATACCATCTTTCTCACAAAATTCGTTCATTTCCTTAATAGTAAAAGGTTTTTTTATCATCTTTTCAGAGATGTCGTAGTATAGTGAATAAAACTGCCCCACTGAAAAATCACCGTGAGCTCGCTTTTTGCAAATCAGTTTGTAAAAAGCATGGTCATTTGTGATCTTTACATCTTCAACAGGTTGACCGTCACTTGCTTTAGCTCTACCTGTTGCTCGTAATTCGTCTCTTATGACTCTAGCTCCACTATTTTGTTTTGATATATAATTAGACACTTTGTCTTCCATTTCATATTTAATTTTTAAACACATGTTTCAATCTTAACGCGATCTTTCTGAAAGAAATGTAAATTCTCACACTGATATAATTTATATCTTAGCAAAGAAGTATAAGTTGTTAACTTGATATGTAAAACACAGGGCATAGCTAAAACTCTATACAGCTAGGAGCTATATTGGATAGAAGAACAAGAATTCCTGCAAATCTAAACTAAAAGGCAATTATTTTTGGCGTCTTTTGTAAAGTTGCGCGCTTTTAAATCACTTTAGCCATAAATATTAAGAAATTTACTAAGCAGAAAAAAGGCAAAAGAAACCTCGTTAGCTAGTTACTCATTACCTATCTTAGAATGTTGGCGTTTTTTAATGTTTTTATACGCTTAATAAACGCGATTTACAGTACTAGCTGATAATGTAGACAACAATACATAAAAACATGAGGTGGACATAATACAAAAAATTAAACACGACAGGCCAGATACACTAAGTTTTTTTGTCATTTAATCTGTACAGAGAAGCTAAATAATTAGCTTCATTATTAAGGGGGCTGGTAGAATTTGTCAAGCGGTTCTTTCGCTTCTATTGGATAACCTCAACGCACTGCCAAAAGTTTGTTATATGGTTATCCAAGAAGTCTAATAATTTAAAAGCAAATTGACTTTCATTCTGCTGAAGCACTATACTAAAGCCACAATGGGTAGCTAGCTCAGTTGGTAGAGCACTTGCTTGACGTGCAAGAGGCCACTGGTTCGAGCCCAGTGTTACCCATTTTTGCCCATAAAAAGGTTTTATATGACAGCAGTGCACAACGGTAAATATTCAGCGGCAGAGTCCAAGCGCTTAATCTATTCCATAATAATAGTCGCAATAACAATGTTTATGGAGATAGGAGGTGGAATAATTTCATACTCGCTTGCTCTGTTATCAGATGCAGGGCATATGCTTACTGACCTTTTTGTCTTAGTTTTAAGTTGGGTAGCACACAAATTTTCAGCCAAGAAATCTGATCTGCAAAGATCATACGGATATCACAGATTGCAGATAATTGCAGCATTTGTTAATGGGTTAACTCTATTCCTCATCGCGATAATCATCATAATTGAGTCAGTAAAAAGGTTCATTTTTCCAGTTAATGTCGAGTGGAAAATAATGTTAATGATCGCCACACTTGGGCTGATTGCTAATGTCGTAGTTTTTTTTATATTACACAGTAAATGTGAAAGCAATATAAACATAAAAAGTGCCGTACTGCACGTTATAGGAGATATTTTAGGCTCTATAGCCGCTATACTCGCATCCATAATTATCATGCTTACCGGATGGCTAATAGTAGATCCTATTTTGTCAGTATTTGTTAGCGTAATAATTCTAAACAGTGGCTATAAAATTCTAAAGAATTCTTGCCATATACTCCTTGAAGGTACACCCAAAGGTATCTCTGCTGAGGAGATAAAAAACGAGATTGTATCTGAGCTACCTGAAGTTATAGATGTACACCATATACATACATGGTCACTATCTGATAATTATTTTATAATTACCATGCATGCCAAGGTAAAGCAAGATGCACAACACACTGACATTTTGTATGAGATAAAAAAAATACTACTAAATAGGTTCGAAATTGCGCATTCCACGATTGAGATTGAATACGATCAGTGCGCGGATGATAAGGTACTTAAACATTGACGTTTATAAACTATTTATTATTACTAGGATACAAAATAATATTAGAAGGTTAGCTATGATAGGTTTCTCTCAAATACAAATTCCTTGTAACGATTCCAGTAAAGTTAAAACCGCTCTTTTACTCCTCTTTTTATTATGCATTAACTGTAGCAACCATTACTACTTCAATAATAGTTAATTTAGTATCTATTCTATATGATGTTGAAATTAAAACATTTCTTGGATATAAAAAAATAAAAGGTGTGAGAAAATAAGTAAAAAAGGATATTGGAAAATATTTGGACAAAGTAACATAATCAAGTTAATCTTAGTTCCATGTATTGCGAGACTAACAATTTATTATTTTTTCTCTAAGCCTTTAATATTAGCTTGACTATTAGCATCGATGCCACTAGCAGTTGGAATAATCCTATTGCAGCCTGAAACAAGGCCAGCAAAGCTTAACCCTATAGCCTTACTTAAGTTTCATTAAAATTACTTTCTAATGGTTTATAGGAGAATTTAATTGGTTCAAAGAATGTAATGAATACTGCGAAAGAACATATTATGTCTCATATGGCAAATGATAGTATTATTGACAGTATTAATACACTCAAAGGTAAATATGGTAAAAAGATACCAGAACCTAAGGGCGTTATACATAATGATGAATTAGTTGAGTCTATCAAGTATATAGAAGGAGAAAAAGAGTTTAGGAATAATAATAAAAAAGAATTGATTAACTTTCTTAATGAATGGTGTAATGATGATAAACAAGTTAATGTTTCCGGGCTTACAGGGAGGCAAATTTTATGTTTGGTTCTAAAGGCCTGTAATAGTTGAGATAGTGAATCAGTTGCAATAAAAAGGCAAGAATTAACAAGATCTTTAATGTATGCCATAGATTACGCTCAAGGGAGGTTTATTCCTGAAACTTGCTTTAACGGTATTGTCAGTGCTGCGATAAAGTCATTAGAAGGAATACACCTTGGTATTAGAGTAGAATACCTTATGGAAGATAGAATTCGTATGCAGAAGATGAGGCATGTAAAGTTTATCAAGAAAGAGCTGAAAAAAAAGAAGAATTATCAAGAAATCATCAATGCTTGGGACAAGTCAGATGACAACAGTAACCGAATAATTACTCATTTTATTCAAGAGGTCAAGATACCTTTAATGAGAAGATTATTTAGCTTGAATTGAAGTGAACAGAATGTAATAGATACAATAGAGAATCTTGAATACATTAACCCTGATAAATTAACTGACAGGGATAAAGTAGGATCTAGCCTAAATGTTAATAGTATAGAAAAAGCAGGGCCAGTACATAGCTTATAAAAACTTATGTTCCTTGCCTTGCAGAAGATTTGCAATATTTTTGTAGTGCTTGAAAAAAATTAATATTGCCACAATCAATAGTGTAGAAAATAAGTCTTTTTGAAGAAAAAAAGATGATACAACAACCACTGTAATAGAAGCTAAAGAAGCAAGAGAAGAATATCTAAAGGTAAAAAACACTGCTAGCCAAACAAACATAAACATTAATGCCACATGAATATTAAGTACTATTAAAACTCCTAAAGTTGTTGCAACTCCCTTTCCTCCGTTGAATTTCAGCCAAACAGGAAACATATGCCCTAGAACTGCTAAAATTGCAGATGCAAATATGTAAAAACCATCACTATAGAAAAATTGTTGTGCTATATAAACTGCAATAAGCCCTTTAAATGAATCCAACAATAAAGCCAGGGCAGCAAGAAGTTTATTTCCTGTTCTTGCGACATTTGTAGCACCAATATTTCCTGAACCTACTTCTCTTAAATTTACTCCTT
Source organism: Wolbachia pipientis (assembly GCF_030373985.1). Lineage (GTDB taxonomy): Bacteria > Pseudomonadota > Alphaproteobacteria > Rickettsiales > Anaplasmataceae > Wolbachia > Wolbachia pipientis_D. The sequence goes on along the minus strand of NZ_JAUCRB010000003.1, from coordinate 4,891 downwards.
TTATCCTTGTAATAATTAAACTAAATGGTATTGAACCTAATATGTAGAATAATATAAAAACTATATATTTCCCCATTATATCCTCACTTTCATCACCATTCCAGTGCGTAGCGCTGAAATCCAGAAAAAACAGACATAGACTCCACTGCGTGTCACTGGGATGACAGTAGTTTACATTTATTTATATAGCTGTACACTAAAAAATCTAATTAATCTTGTTACCTCTCAGCCTTTTTAGGTAACACTGAACTTCATCATTAATTTGGCCGCTGAACAGTATAAGCGCTGTCATATTGACGAGGGCTAAACAAGAGAATAAAGTTCCGCCGATATTAGCAATAGCCACTATATCTTTAGATAAACCTGAAAAAAATGCAACTACTACTACTGCTAAGCGATATACTACAACACTTTTCGCGCCAAATAAATATAGCCACCCCATTTCACAACAATATACAAATGCTATTACCGAAGAAAACGCAAACAAAGGCGCAGCTACAGTTAAAAGTATAGGAAACCAAGAAGAAACTGTTTCAAATGCTTTGTGGGTGATCAATATTCCCTCGCCAACACCGGTCTGGTACGCACCTGTTATTACTATTGTTATTCCTGTTAAACAACAAATTAACATTGTATCAAAGCATGGTTCTATCATCGCAACTAATCCAGTTCTAACTGGTTCCTCATCTTTAGCTACCGCGTGAGTAATTGAAGCAGAGCCAACACCTGCTTCACTGGCAAAAATCGCCCTTTGAATTCCGGCAACAAACGTTCCTACTAATCCTCCACCAACGGCATTAAAGTTTATCATATTGGAAAATAATATTTTAAATGCATTGCCAAAGTTGTGAACATTAAATACAATGATCGTAATACAACTCAAAACATATATGAGTGACATAACAGGCACTAGTGCAGAAGACACTCTGGCTATCCTTCTAATTCCACCGATAATTACTAGAGCAAGCAGCACAGAAATTATGGAAGAGAGAAACCAAGGATGACCATCTACCCAATTCGAATAACCAGACAATATTGAAACCATTTGGTTGGTTTGAAATGCTACACTACCACCAAGACCTGATAACACAAGAAATACTGCATATACTGCAGCCAACACAATACCAAGTTTCTTAAATCCAAATTCTTCTAGTCCATTCCTTATGTATTGAAATGGACCACTAAATAACTGCTCTTGACCCTCTGTTCTGTGCCTGAATGCTAAAGTCACTTCAGCAAACTTTGCTGACATACCAAAAAAGCCTGTAATCATCATCCAAGGCACCGCTCCTGGCCCTCCCATTGAAACTGCAATTGCAACACCAGCAACAGTTCCAAGGCCTACCGTACTTGAAAGCGCAGTTATAAATGCCTGAAAATGTGTAATGTGGCCATCGTGATGATCTGTGTCATATTTTCCACATAAAATGGCGAACGCATGTTTAAACATCCTTATGTTAAGAAATTTAAAACGCAACGTTAGAAATATATAACCAAAAGCCACTAGAAGAATTATAAATGGCACGTAGAAAATTTTGAAAAACAATACTTCATTCATAAAGTTATTTATTCCCTTCAACAGAGCATCATAGCTTGCGTAAAAACCTGAAGTAGCGTACGCATCATTAAACAATAGGCAAAATAATACTACACACAGCAATCTATAAATCATGTTTAATACCTCTTAGAATTACAATAAGAATCCATTGTGTTCAAAACTTCCTTTCTCAGTAGATACATCGCAATAGCATTTGGAATCATAAGGCACATAAACAAACTGTCACCTAGGCAAGATATAAGTTCTATATTTTTTGACATACTACTGATATACACTGAAACCACTATAAGAATTTGGAACAATATTAATACTTTTTTGTTACCAAACAAGTATAACAAGGCAACTTCACAGTAGTAACAATAAGCTATTATTGTGGAAAATGCAAAGGAAAACATTATTAGCGGAAGAACCAGCTTACTAAACAAAGGCAAAGTCGTTGAAAACGCTGAGCTAACCAATGTAATATCACCCACGCTATCAGTACTGTACATACCAGTAATAATTATCACAACACCAGTCAAAAATGAGACTAATATCGTGTCTACAAGTGGCACGATCATTGCAACACTCCCAACTTTAATTGGATCTTTTTCTTTTACAGCTGAGTGTGCTATAGCTGCTGTTCCAGTACCTGCTTCATTAGCAAACACCGATCTTCTTACTCCGGCTATTAACCCACTCAATACTCCACCTCCTATAGCTGATTTGTTAAAGATATCCTGGAATATCATAGATAAAGCATTCAACAGATTACTTCCATTTATACAGATTAAATACACACACATGCCTATATACAACATTATCATGATTGGCGCTAAACCTGTTGAAACAAAAGCAATTCGTTTTATTCCTCCTAGTATTACAACCAAAACAAGTAGCAATATAATAACAGATGCGTCATATTCAAAGAGGTTGTTTGACAACGCTGCAATTTGATTCGCCTGAAATGGTATGCCACCCAAAATCATTGCAACAAGCAACATAATTGCATAAATGAATGCAAGGGATTTGCCAGTTTTTATAAATCCAATCTTTGCAAGCCCGTGCTTCATGTAATAAAAAGCCCCACCAGTTGTGTTTTCAGAGCGATAATTGAATGCAAGCACCACCTCAGCAAATTTTATCGACATACCAAGTATTCCGGTAATTATCATCCAAAAAATTGCACCTGGGCCCCCTATTGTTACAGCAATTGCAACTCCTGATATTGTTCCAAGACCAACCGTCCCTGAAATTACTGTTGCAAACGCCTGAATATGAGTGATTATACCGTCGTTGTGATTACATTTTAGCTTGAATAGCGTTTGTATTCCATGCTTGAATAATCTAAAGTTAGAAAATTTGAATTGGACAGTACAAAAAACCCCAGTTGCAATTACCCAAATGATTATAAACGGAATGTTAAATATTTTTATGTATAGAAATGAATTTAACAGTTCACTTATTTTCACAATTATGCTGCTCACTACTTTTTATTACGATTTATAGCTAACGAGTTTTATACGTGTAATATGTGTAAAGACCGATGCTTATCGGAATAGTGAACACATACACTACACTTAAAACTGGTAAAGTAATCCAAGGCTTACTGACGAAGAATACGATAAATACTCCAAAGAGTGACACAAATATATAGGATAGGCTCCTAGGAATATAAACGTGCTTTGCAGAGAAAGTCGGAATATGACTGACCGAAAAAAATGAAATAGCCAAAAAGTAACAAGCTGTATTTCTTACGTTAAAAAATTGTTCCATAAAAAGTAAGTACTCACTTTCTTGAGAATGAAAAGTAGCAATTATTGGTAATAAAGAAAGCAAAGCACATATTGGCGCTGGAACTCCAGAAAAGAAAAATTTTTCCCAGTCAAGTTGTTCTACACTCAACGATACATTAAATCTCGCAAGCCTTATCGAGATGCAGATTACATATATCATTACCAATATCCACCCTACAACTTTAATCTCCTTTAATTTCCAAAAATATAAAAGAAATGCAGGTGCTGCACCAAAATTCAGAAAATCAGCAAAAGAATCAAGCTGCGCTCCAAAATCGCTAGTTGACTTTAGAATCCTGGCTATTCTTCCATCCATTCCATCTATAATTGCCGCAATAATAATAAAACTCACCGCAAATTCCCACTGTTCATTAAATGTAAATTTAAGTGAAGTGAGGCCAGCACATAAACCCAATAAAGTTATAAAATTTGGGAATAATTTAGCAACAGGTAGAGACCTACTGTTACTGCCATTATTGTTCATATAACATCAAAAATAAGCTTTTCTTGAGCATTTTCCTTATTCAAATTTGCTATAATTGTCTCACCACCAACAACAGTTTGCCCTTCTGAAACTCTTATTTCTATATCAGCAGGAACGTAAATATTTACCCTACTGCCAAACCTTATAATTCCAAACCTTTCACCTGCTTTTACATTCTGAGATACTCTTAAATTACAAACGATACGACGTGCAATTAATCCAGCAATTTGCTCTACAACAATCTCCTTTCCCTTTTCATATTCAACCACAATAACTTGCTTTTCATTTTGATTGCTAGACCGATCGCTCATTGCAGACACAAATTTGCCTTTTTTATAGTGCATTTCCTTTACTGTACCAGATATCGGTACACGATTCACATGCACACTCAAAACACTTAGGAATATGCTAACAAGTGTGAACTTCTTCTCTTCTTCGTTTTCTGCTGATAAAGGGTAACTCACTTCTTCAATTTTTGAAATCACACCATCAGCAGGGCTCAGTATAAGATACTTATTGCCTGGCACAACCCTTGCTGGATCACGAAAGAAATAAGTGCATAATAGCGTTGGAAACAAGCACGTAACACCAAACCCCCAAGATATAGAGAATGCTATACATGTTACTATGAAAGAAACTATTATAAATAGATAACCTTCTTTGTTTATATTAGGTAAATTAAAACTCATAATCTTACTAACAATAATCTATTATTAATAACTTATCACCTATCACTCCTCATGAAAAGTTTTTTTTAACATGTGTACTGCTTCAATAAGATCTTTTCGATACAAGATGGCATTACAAGCCGTTATATTATCGCTAAACGATCTGATAAATTGCCATTCTGCTATGCGTCAACAGAATCTACGCTAAGATACCGTGGCGGCATGAAGTAGAGGGAATATACTGTAATTGCTGTTGCATGATGGAGAGACATACTCTGTTATTTTAGCCAAAATAACGTATCCGTTCAGCCAACGGCGTCAACTTAAGGGCCTCCTTAGCAAACTCTCTTAAAGACATGATGGCGTTTGGGCTTATCTACCTTGTTGCAGCTATATAATCGCCCTT